>JABFSI010000099.1 GCA_013140695.1 Sideroxydans sp.
ATCTGACCCGACTCCAACCACTGCGCCACCTGCGCCTTGTTGTCCTTAGATATTTGGAACGCAACATCTACCAAATCAAGTGTTTCCTCCACCACGACTGTCGCACCGCGCGCGAAATAAGGTTGCAGCTCGCGCCAACCAATCTGCGCGGTCTCCATGTTCACTTGAGCGCGGTCAATGTCATCAAGAGTAGGTTGTTTCATGCGGGCGAACCTTTCAGATAATTGTCTTTGTTGCGAATGTAATGCTCGGCCGAGTAGCGCAGGTACTTCATCTCGTCTTCTGTTAGCGCACGCACCAACTTGGCGGGGCGGCCCATGTAAAGCATGCCGCTCTCCAACGTCTTACCCGGCGAGATGAGACTGCCCGCACCGATCATCACACGGTCAGGGATCACCACATCGTCCATGATGATGGAACCCATACCGATGAGACAGTCGTTACCGATACGGCACCCATGCAAGATCACCGAATGCCCCACCGTCACATAGTCGCCGATGATGAGTGGCGAACCCTCCGGCTTGTCCGCCGTCTTGTGTGAGACATGGCACATCGTCAAGTCTTGGATGTTAGAGCCGCGCCCGACCTCGATGCGGTTCACATCACCGCGCAACACCGTGTTGCACCAGACGGAACTGTCATCACCCAACTTCACATCGCCGATGACTTGGCAGGAAGGGTGCAGATAGACGCGGTCGCCTAGGGTGGGGGAGGTGTTGAGATAGTTGGATAGGGGCATGGTTGCGCTACGAGCAAAATAGAGATTGATTATTGATGTAGCGATTTTAACGCGAGTCAGTCGAATCGTTTTCTGACAATTCTGCCGAGCCAGTTAGAGCGCAACCAGGCAAGAATCAAAGCAAGTACAACGGGAACGATAAATAAAATTAGGCTAACCACTGCGCCCAGACCAATCCACGCTCTCGCTTCAGAGTCTCCCAGCACATAAGTCGCTAGGTTTAATCCCAGATATGCACACATCAAAAAGAGCAGGCCAATGCGCAGGCAAAAAAACCAAACGATGGCCAATGCAGGGAGGGCAAGCAACAGTTGGTTGAGTAACATGCCGAGACCCGAATCGTATGGTTCAAAGTGACCCGAGATAAACCACGGCAATAGCCAACTTAACGCGCCCAGCAATGCTCCGCCAAGGATCACCCACACTAGCGTAAGTACCCGCAAGGGTTTAGCGGCGCGCATTAGGCGTCAACCATAAAGCAACGGGCGCCAGAATCGCGCCGACAACGCCTTGCAGGATAGGTGTCATCATCACCGCAATCGCGCCTTGCGCATCGGGATGCCAGTAGATGACATCCAACAGAAAAAGAATTCCACCTACAGAAATAAGCATGGCCAGCGCCCCCCAATATGGCGAGGTGAGTTCAGACTTTTGCACAAAGAATAGTGCCACCCCCATCGCCACATACGGCGTGTTCAGCCAAGCGGCTAAAAACAGGAAAGCGTTGAAGCTACTAGGCTTGAGGGCGAGAGTGAAATAGAGCGTGGCACACAGGGCAATCGTCATCAGCAGATAGGCGAAGCGGTTCATCAGTTTCATCACGCCGATTTCGACTCGCTAGGTAAAATCTGTGAAAGAGAAATACGCCACAACATCCAACCCCCCGCTAGTGCAGCGGCTAAAACAGCGCGCCAAATGCTCGGCACTAACATCAGCACATAAATTGAACACGCGAAGCCAAGCGAGTAAGCAATCAAAGCGATTTTCTTGCGGTGATAAGGCGCCATGAGTACGGGTAGCAATACCACCAGTGCACCGACTACAGCGCCGCCGATAATGACAGCTAGCTCCTCCATGACAGACGACCAAGGCGCTGTGCACATTCCAGAAACAAGATAGCGTGCTGGGCATAACGCTTCGTTCGCTTTGTAAATAAGCAACGCGACGATCAGCCCTGCATACCATCCGACAAGGGCGGAGGGTACGACTAATACCCACCGCACCACACTGAATGCGCGCACGTTGAAAGGTGATGAAGTTGGCGCGCTCACTTTTGTTGGCGCGAGGCTTTCAAATATGCCGTCAGCGCCATGCCCGAAATGATGGCCAACAGAGGGTAGAACAACAAAAGATCGACACGGATATTGCACTCACCCGTACATAAAATGCGCAGCTTCATCGCCTGCTCATAAGCGAAATAGGCAAACCAAGCCAGCGCGGCGAACAGTGGCGCGAGACGTTTGCAGGCAACATAAAAATACGCAAACAAAATGGCAGGCAATAACGCCAAGAATGGCCACATGATAAAAAGTCCCAAGATGATGCCGATGTCCATGAGTTTGCCTCTTGATGAATAAAATGCCCTGTTGCACTGGGTTATCTATGATTTCCTACATGATCTACGTTTTACATCATCATCTGTCGCAATAGCTAGTTGAAGAAAATCTATCTCAGGCATTTCTGCGAATTCCTCTGTGAAAGGCATATACAGGCGAATAAGCCAGCCATCATTTGATTTGCGAGCTGCATAAGGATGTAACAACTCGCCATCTTGACGCAACCTATCAAGTCGCAAAAGCGGCTTATTGGGATACCGCTCGGTAGCATCATTAGGAAAGCCCTCATCCAACGTTTTCTTTACAACTTCATGCGGGAATCCTGGATGACCAGAGTGATCTGACTCATAGATGGCATGTTCAATATCTTCCTCAAAATTGCGAGAACAGCTAGCAAAATCATATTCATCAAAAACAATCTCGGCGACCGCATAAGGTGGGCCGTTGTACCAACTCGCATCACGGCCATCTTCTAACTGAATCGCTGTAATGGTGCGCGATCCAACATCGGTGCAACGCCAAACGAATCCAGCAGACCCGAAGAATTCAAGGCCAATGTAAAAATCAGCGTGCTTCATTTGGAATAACGGCTTTCATCGCAAGATTTTTCACTTCATCCACTAATGGGAGTCTGAGCCATTAATTCTATAGTCTGCCAATGTCTCAGCAGCTTTCAACTTCAGCGCGCCAGATTCGGCGGATTGCAACCCTGCCAGCAAAGTCTCAGGCGCAATGTCCTGTTCATTCGGCCAAGTGACAGCGCCAAACTGAATGCCGACCTGATTGAAATAATGCTCATTCTTCAATTCACGGAAAACGCCAAAATCCAGATAAGGCTTCATGTCAAAGACTCCCTTGCGACCATCCTCTACCTCGACGTAGAGGCGGTAGTCTGGCAAAGGCTTAATGATCTTCACATCCCAATACATGGCGACCTCACAGTGGATCAATCTTATAGGAATTCTCGCCACTGACTTTTCTTAATGTTTGCGGTTACGCCAATATCCGGGGCGGCGACTGTCATGCGCGATAGCCAAAATTTCAGCTTGCTCACCCCGAATTCGGTAAATCAAACCATAGCGAAAATGCTGCAAGTGGCAACGACGAAAATGCTTGCCTAGTGGATGCCATGCCAATGGCTGGCTGCGTATGCGTGCCAATGCTTCATCAACATCAGCGGTAAAACGAAATCCCAAACCAAATTGCTGTTGTTGAAAGTACTCAAATGCAGCCTCTAATTCCTCGCTAGCAGCGATGGAGAAAAAGACGCGCATCACTGGCGATATTTCATCATCACATCATCGGCATCCAGCAACGCCATTGCGCCGCTGTCTATCGCCGCAGCCCGTTGTTCACACTCGGCAATCCAAGCTTGCTCAACCCCTGGGTCGCTGGGGCTGACCAGCCCAAACAACGCATCCAACAAAGCCAGCTTGTCCTGCTCCGGCAATCCTTTGGCCTGCTGAACTAAAGTATCGACGATTGCGCTCATGGTGATTCCTCAAGAAATGATTGGGGAAATCTTACGACAAAGTATCGTGGTCTGTCCCCGATTGTTTTGACCCATTTAGCTACTCTGTGCACCATTGGCTCTCGCAAGGAATGCCGTTAGATTGACCGCCGTCCATTTTGACACCTGGGCAATTTGTTAAGAAAAATGTTGCCTCTGCGCAAGAGGTCATTTGTGAACAATATATTCGGCCATCGCATCTGAAACTAATTGAAGTAACGGGGGATACTTTTTCAATCACTGGTTGAGTAACTACATCATTGTCATTCGTTTGAATTGTCAAAGAAGAAGGGCTATTTTCAAGCTGAACTTGACTTGGGTTTGTCGAATCAATTGTGATGTCGTTAGTATTTTGAAAAAATTTACCATATCCATAAATTGCAAGCACAACTAAAAATACAGGAATCAAACGACTCACTAAATTCTGCTTTTTGTAGGAACGCTCTGGCTTGTAATGTGAGTGAGGCAGATTCTTGCTACGAGAAGAGTAAGAAATTGCCATTGCTCTCTTCTTGCCAGATTGGTCAATTTCAATGTTGAACGAAACAAATTCACCAAGTTTTGGGCGTTCACCACTAGCTGGGAAAGCGGAAATGTGAGCGAAAATTTCTTGCCCTCCATTTGTGGGCAAGATGAACCCAAAGCCACGATCATCATTCCATTTTGTGAGCTTGCCTTCAATTTTCATTTGGTAGCTCCATAATTATTCTGAGGGCTAAAAAGGTTTTATCCATCAAGAGAACTTCCACTTCATTCTTTCCCCCGCCCTTAATGGCACGAGCTGATGCTCGCCAAACCCCACCGATGCAGGAACTTGCCACTCTTCTCTGCGTAGCGTGACCTTGTCGGTGTTACGCGGCAGGCCGTAGTAGTCCGCACCGTAGAAGCTGGCGAAGGCTTCGAGTTTATCCAGCGCACCCGCCGCCTCGAACGCTTCGGCATACAACTCGATGGCGTTGTGTGCGGAGTAGCAACCGGCGCAGCCGCAGGCGTTCTCTTTGGTGTGTTGCGCGTGTGGAGCGCTGTCGGTACCGAGGAAGAATTTCTTGTTGCCGCTGGTGGCGGCATTCACCAAGGCTTCGCGGTGTGTCTCGCGTTTCAGGATCGGCAGACAGTAGAAGTGCGGGCGAATGCCGCCGACTAACATGGCGTTGCGGTTGTAGAGCAGGTGTTGCGGGGTGAGCGTGGCGGCGATGGTGTCGGGCGCTTCGGTCACGAATTGCGCGGCATCTTTGGTGGTGATGTGTTCGAACACCACGCGCAGGTTCGGTAGGTCTTTTAGCAACGGTTGCATCACACGTTCGATGAACACCGCTTCGCGGTCGAAGATGTCGATGTCGGCGTTCGTCACTTCGCCATGCACTAGGAAAGGCATGCCGCAGCGCTGCATCTCTTCCAGTGCAGCGTAGGTCTTGCGCAGGTCAGTCACGCCCGCATCGGAGTTGGTGGTGGCACCCGCTGGGTACAGCTTCACCGCATGCACCACGCCACTCGCTTTGGCCTTGCGTATCTCTTCCGCGCTGGTGTTGTCGGTGAGGTACAGCGTCATCAGCGGTTCGAACTTCATGCCTGCGGGCAATGCTTTCAAGATGCGCTCGCGGTAAGCCACAGCCTGTTCGGTGGTGGTGACGGGTGGGCGCAGATTGGGCATGACGATGGCGCGGGCGAATTGGCGCGCGGTGTCGGGCAATACAGATGCCATCAAGTCGCCATCTCGCAGATGCAGATGCCAGTCGTCGGGGCGGGTGAGGGTGAGTTGTTGCATGAAAATGATTCCGGCTCAATGGATGAGCCGGAATTGTAACGCTATTGAGAAGCTATCAATTTGTTCAGTTTCGTCATTCCCGCGAAGGCGGGAATCTAGTTCAAAGAATTAACTGGGTTCCCGCCTTCGCGGGAACGACGGTTTAGTCGTCTTCATACTCACCCTCTTTACGCGCATGTCCGGGGAAGAATCGGCGCACCACCACGAAGAACACGGGGACGAGGAACACCGCCAGCACGGTGGCAGCCAACATGCCGCCCATCACACCGGTGCCGATGGCGTGGCGGCTTTGCGCACCTGCACCCGTAGAGAAAGCCAAGGGTGACACGCCCGCGATGAAGGCGATGGAGGTCATCAGGATAGGACGGAAACGTAGGCGACACGCTTCGACGGTGGCGGCGATGAGTTCCATGCCCTCGTCTTGCAACTTACGCGCGAACTCGATGATCAGGATGGCGTTCTTCGCCGACAAGCCGATGATGGCGATGAGGCCGACCTTGAAGTAGATGTCGTTAGGCAGACCGCGTAGGTTCACCGCCAAGATCGCACCGAAGATGCCGAGCGGCACCACCAGCATCACCGCGAACGGGATAGACCAGCTCTCGTACAACGCTGCCAAACACAGGAACACCACGAACAGCGAGATGGCGAACAGCAAGGGAGCTTGCGCGCCGGACATCAACTCTTCACGCGAAGTGGCCGACCATTCGTAGCCGAAACCGGGTGGTAGTTTCTGGGCGATGTCGGCCATCGCCGCCATCGCTTCGCCCGTGCTGCGACCCGGTGCCGCCGCGCCCGAGATCTTCATCGAAGGGATGCCGTTGTAACGGTCCAGCTTGGGCGAGCCGACAGTCCAACGTGCGGTCGCCAATTCCGAAAGCGGCACCATGCCTCCCTTGTTGTTGCGCACGGTGACCTTGAGGATGTCTTCCGGTGTACGGCGTGAATCGGCCTCGGCTTGCATCTGCACGCGCAAGATGCGCCCTTGGCGCACGAAGTCGTTGATGTAGGCCACGCCCAACAGCGATTGCAAGGTCTCGTTCAGGTCGGCAGAGGAGACGCCCAAAGCTTCCGCTTTGAGGCGGTCGACATCGAGCAACAGTTGCGGGCCCGCTTCTTGTCCTTCGGGGCGCACACCTGCCAAGGCGGGATTCTGCGCTGCCATACCTAGCATCATGTTGCGCGCTTCTAGCAATTTCTCGCGCCCTTGTCCGCTACGGTCTTGCAAGCGGAAATCGAAACCGCCCGTGGCGGAAAGTTCGGGGATGGAAGGCGGGTTGATGGCGAAGATCATCGCTTGTTTGATGCGCGACAATTCCTTGTTCGCTTTGCGCACCAAGGAAGGCGCGCTGCTTTCAGGGGCGAGGCGTTCTTCCCATCCTTTCAGGCGCACGAAAGCGATACCCGCATTCTGTCCGCGACCGAAGAAGGAGAATCCAGCGACGGCAACGACGTGCTCCACCTCGGGCATCTTGAGGTAATGCTGCTCGACTTGCTCCAATACTTCCATGGTGCGTTCCTGCGTCGCACCCGCAGGCAGTTGGATGACGTTGATGAAATAACCTTGGTCTTCTTCCGGCAGGAAACTGCCCGGCAACTTGGTGAACAGCCAGCCCATCGCAACCACGATGACCGCGTAGATCACCAGATAACGCGCGGTCTTGCGCACCATCGCGCCGACCCCTTTGGCGTAGCGCTGGGTCACGCGTTCAAAGAACAAGCCGAAGGGGCCGTGCGGTTTCGCGTCGTCCTTCTTTAAGATGGAGGCGCACAGTGCGGGGGTGAGCGTCACCGCCATCAAAGCGGAGAAGCCCATGGTCAACAGCAAGGTCACGGCGAACTGACGATAGATCGCACCCGTAGAGCCGCCGAACAGCGACATCGGGATGAACACCGCCGACAACACTAGTGTGATAGCGATGATGGCACCGATGATCTGATCCATCGCCTTGCGTGTGGCATCGCGCGGCGAGAGGCCTTCCGTCGCCATGATGCGTTCCACGTTCTCCACCACCACGATGGCATCGTCCACCACGATACCGATGGCGAGCACCATCGCGAACAGCGTCAGCACGTTGATGGAATAACCCAATACGTACAACCCGACCAATGCGCCGACCAGTGCAACGGGAATGACGATGGTTGGAATGATGGTGGCGCGGATGTTGCCGAGGAACACATACATCACCAGCACGACCAGCAGCAACGCTTCAGCCAAACTCTTCAACACTTCCTTGATGGAGATGTCGATGAATTGTGAGGTGTCATACGGCACTAGCCACTGCACACCCTTGGGCAGCGTCTTCTCCAATTCGCCCATGCGCGCCTTCACGGCGGCGACGGTCTCAAGCGCGTTCGCGCCGGGCGCTAAACGGATGGCGATATTGGCCGAAGGCTGTCCATCAAGGCGCGATTGGCGACCGTAATCTTGCGCACCCAGTTCGACCCGGGCGACATCTTTCACGCGCAAGTTAGAGCCATCTGGGTTGGTGCGGATGATGACATTGCCGAACTCTTCGGTCGTCGCCAAGCGGCTGCGGGTGACGATCACCGCGTTCATTTCTTGTCCGGGTGCGGCGGGCAATTGTCCCAACTCACCCATCGCTAATTGCGTGTTTTGACCACGCACTGCTTTCGATACATCGGCGGGAGATAAACCATACGCTTGCAAGCGATCTGGCTTTAACCACAGGCGCATCGAATATTCGGTGCCGAACAACAAAGCCTCGCCCACACCTGGCACGCGCTTGATGTTGTCCAGCACGCCGGAGCTGACGATGCTGCCCAGCCCCACGCTGTCGTAAGTCTTGTCGGGTGAGATGAGCACCACGAACATGACGTAGTTGCGCGCCGATTTATTGGTATTGATGCCGAGGCGGCGTACCTCTTCCGGCAAACGCGCTTCGACCCGTTTCACGCGGTTTTGCGCTTCCACCGCGGCAAGGTCGAGGTTGGTGCCTGTTTCGTAGGTCAGCGTGATGCTGCCGCTACCCAGCTCGGAGGCCGACTCCATATAGAGCAGGTTCTCCACACCATTCAATTCTTGTTCGATGAGCGCGATGGCGGTCTCTTCGATGACCTGTGCCGAAGCACCCGGATAGGTGATGGAGACGGACAGTGCAGGCGGCGCGACAGGCGGGTATTGCGTCACAGGCAAGCCGCGCAAAGCGAGTACACCCGCCATCAAGATGATGATGGCAATGACCCACGCGAAGATGGGGCGATCAATGAAGAATTTAGCGAACATGTTTTACCTTTGAAAAACCATCATCCGCAAATCATGCAGATTGAAACATCTCGTTCCTTCCCCCATGCAGGGGGAAGGCTAGGATGGGGGTAGAGTCGTGGAGCTTGAACGTTTCTACCCCCTCCCTAACCCTCCCCCTGCATGGGGGAGGGAATGATCCGAGAATTACTTAACGTTAGATAGTTGCTTGTCCAGCTTCATCGTCTCGACCAGTGGCACTGCTTTCACCACTGTGCCGGGTCGTGCCTTCTGCAAACCATTCACGATGACCTGTTCTCCACCTTTGAGTCCGTTGAGGATGACGAAATCGGTCGAGGCCATGCCACCCGTTTTGATCGGTTGCGGATTGGCTTTGCCGTCCGCACCTACCACCATCACGAACTGACCGGAGGTGTTGGATTGCACCGCGCGTTGTGGCACGCGGATGACGTTCTCAGCGATGGCCTGAGGGAAGCGGATGCGCACGAACATGCCGGGCAACAGGTCGCGTTTCGCATTGGGGAACTCGGCGCGGAGCGACACCGACCCCGTGGAAGGATCGACGGCCAGATCGCTGAAAGAGAGTTTTCCGGGCTTTGAATAGAGGCTGCCGTCTTCCAACAGCAATTCCACTTTGGCGGTGTCCACACGCTTCAATAGTCCTGTGGCTACAGCACGACGCAAGCGTGATAATTCATCACTGGATTGTGTGAAATTCACATAGACAGAATCGAGTTGCTCGATGGTGGCGAGCAGTGTCGCGCTACTCTTACTGACCAATGCGCCCTCAGTGACTTGTGCGCGACCGATGTACCCAGAAAGGGGGGCGGGCACATTGGCGTGAGCTAAGTCCTCTTCCGCTTTGACGAGCGTAGCCGCCGCCTGCTTAGACTTGTTCTGCGCGATGTCGAGGTCTTGCTGGCTGACGCCATTGATTTCGCGCAGTTGTTTCAGGCGTTCAACCGTCTCTTTGGCCAGCGCGGCATCCGCTCTAGCGGCGTCGGCGGTGGCTTGGTAACTGCGTGAGTCGATGCGGAACAGTCTTGAGTTGGCTTTCACCTGGCTGCCTTCTTTGAACAAGCGTGCTTCCACGACGCCATCCACGCGGGCGCGTACCTGTGCGGTGCGGAAAGCCTGTACTCGCCCTGGTAGGTCTTGCGTGAACGTAGCATCGCCCGCAGCCACGGTGATGACTTCGACTTCGGGTGGCGGGGGTGCAGAAGCAGCCGGTGCGGCGGCTGTCGCGGCAGGCTTGTCGCCCGCACCGCATGCGCTCAACAGCGCCAGCAAAGAAAGTGTGATGAATCTATTCAGCATGATGTCTTTGAACCTTTTAGACGTTCGATGTTAGAGGCGCAGTTTAGCAAACGAAAGCGGAATAAAAACCGCTCACTCATTGTTGTTTGAGGGCGAGCGCCCGTTCGTACAACTCATTCTTGTTACCCCCAGTGATCTTCACCGCGAGTTGCACCGCTTGTTTGAGCGGCAGTTCTTCCAACAGCAGTGACAGTGTCTTCTCGGTCTCCACATCCAATCCTTCATTGGGCGTAGCCGCAGAGACCAACACCACAAACTCGCCGCGCAGGTTGTTGGGGTCGCTGTTGAGCCAATCTAAGGCAACGCCCAGTTTGCAGCGATGGATGCTCTCGAACAGTTTGGTGATTTCGCGCGCGAACACGATCTCGCGCTCATCGCCGAACACGGTTTGTAGGTCGGCAGTACATTCGAGGATGCGGTGCGGCGCTTCGTAAAATGCCAAGTTGTAAGGGTGTTCAATGAGGGCTTGAAGCGCGTTGCAACGTGCCGATGATTTGTTGGGTAGGAATCCATAAAACAAAAAATGCGGCGAGGCTAGGCCGGATGCGCAAAGTGCCGTCACCACCGCGCTTGCGCCGGGGATAGGGATGATGCGGAAGCCCGCATTACGCACCGCTTCTACCAACACCGCACCGGGATCGCTCACGGCGGGCGTGCCCGCATCGGTGACCAATGACACAATTTGACCTTGCTGCAAAAGCGCGATGATTTTGTCGGCTGCACCGCGTTCATTGTGCTGATGCAGTGCCAACAGGCGTGCATCGCTGATGCCGTGGTGTTGCAGCAAGTGCTTGGTATTGCGTGTGTCTTCGGCGGCGATGGTGTCGGATGCGCCGAGTACGGTGAGGGCACGCAAAGTGATGTCGCTTAAGTTTCCTATCGGGGTGGCGACTACATATAATGCGCACTCCAATTTTTGATCGGTCTTGATATGCAAAAGGTTGCCTCTGAATCGAAATGGTTGCGTGGGTTTTTAGTCGCCGCACTATACGTGAGCGTATATGGCTGCGCCACCCCGCCGCCAGTGACTGCGCCATCGGCGGTGAGCGCCGCACCTGGGGTGACGCAACCTGCTCTCCCCGTGCCCGTTACGCCCGTGGCGACGACAAGCGCGGTGGCCGAGCCCGCCGTTATTGTTCCTATCGCACCGGTTGCTACCCCTGTTATCCCCGCTATACCTGTCGCGAATGTTGAGCCAAGCGCGCCGCACATTGCGCTGATTTTGCCGCTCAAGTCGGCGGCCTTTGCTAAGTCAGCCACTGCGCTGCAACAAGGATTTTTAGCCGCTGCTGGTTTGGAAGCCAATGGATTGCCTGTGCGTGTGTATCCCTGTAATGACGAAAAAGCCGAGGTGACAGCGGTGTATGCGCAAGCGATTAAGGCGGGCGCGGTAGCAGTAGCAGGGCCACTCACCCGCAATGGTGTGGCGGCGCTGGCGGCGAATCCTGATTTGGACGTGCCCACTTTGGCTCTAAATCAAATGGATATGGCACGCACCGATCAGCTGTATTTTTTTGGTCTGCCCGTTGAAGTAGAGGCGCGGCAGATGGCGCAATGGGCAGCAAAAGCAGGTTTGTTGAGCGCGACCATTGTGCGCACGGACACGGCATTATCAAAACGCCTCGCGCAAGCGTTCACCGATAGCTGGCTTAAATCAGGCGGTGTGGTGATAGCAGAAAAAATTTATGCGGGCGATGCGACATCACTACGTTTGATTCCTACCGATGCGGGCAACATGGTGTTCCTCGCTGCCGAGGCAGACAAAGCGCGTTTGTTGCGCCCCTACATCAGCAATTTGCTGCCTATTTTTGCGACGTCACAAGTGTTCAGCGGCAATACCAACAACTTGGTGAATTACGATTTGGCGGAAGTGCGCTTTACCGATATGCCGTGGCTGTTGCAGCCCGATCACCCTGCGGTGATGATTTATCCGCATGCCACACCAGCGCTAACGCAAGACATGGAACGCCTGTATGCATTGGGCATTGATGCCTATCGCGTATTGATGATTTTGTATGAACATCAAAGCGCTAATGATTTGCCGCTGGATGGCGTGACAGGCAAGGTGCAATTGAATGGACGTACGTTGGAGCGTAGTGGCACGCTGGCGGTGATTCGCCAAGGGCAGGGCGTGGCATGGGAAAGTCGCCCACCCATTTTAGGTAGCAAGCCGCAGTAATGAATGCAGGCGCGCAGGCAGAGCAAACGGCAGCGCGCTATTTGCAACAACACGGGCTGAAATTGGTGCAAGCCAATTACCGCAGCCGCTTCGGTGAGATTGATCTCATCTTGCAAGACGGGGGCACGCTGGTATTCGCCGAAGTGCGTATGCGCCGCCGCACTGATTTTGGTGGCGCAGCCGCAAGCATTGATGCACACAAGCAAGCCAAACTCGTTCGCACCGCGCAACTTTATCTCGCCACCCTGCCTAGTTTGCCCCCCTGTCGTTTTGATGCCGTGTTGTTGCTTTCACCTGAAGGCAAAGAAGGCATCGAGTGGGTCAAGAATGCGTTTGAGGTTTAATGAGCGGGTATCGACCTAAACTGGCGGTGAGGTGTGAACTCCAGCAGGCTACAACATTCTTCATGCGGGGGTTCGCAAGCTGACCACCAACCTGGTGCACTTCCTCCCGTTACAAGGCGCGGGTTTGTGGGAGACCGATTCATCGGGCGATGAGTCTTCCAATAAAAATAATCGCCCGATGAATCGGTCTCCCACATTGCTGGGGTTCGTGCCTCACCCCCCCACCTACGCCGTGCGCGTAATTCAATCTATTTTATGGCTGACGCTATAAGGTAAAATCCACTCTATCCCTCAACCCTCATTAGATCCAGATATGACACTCCTCAAACGCGTCAGCCAGCACTTCGACGATAGCGCCGAAATCAAGTTGCAAAGCAAAAAAGTGATGGCCAAGCCTATTGTTGCAGCTGCGCAAGCGATGGTGCATTGCTTGCTTCACGATGGAAAAATCCTCGCTTGTGGCAATGGTGGTTCAGCGGGCGATGCGCAACATTTTGCGGCAGAGCTTATCAATCGTTTCGAGGTCGAGCGTCCCGGTCTGCCCGCCATCTCATTGGCAACCGACAGCTCCGTGTTGACCTCCATCGCCAACGATTACGATTACAAACAAATTTTCTCTAAACAAGTGCGCGCACTGGGTATGGAAGGCGATGTGTTGCTTGCTATCTCCACCAGCGGCAACTCGCCCAATGTGATGGAGGCCATCACCGCTGCGCATGAGCGCAACATGGTGGTGGTGGCGCTCACGGGGCGCGAAGGCGGCAAGATGGCGGCGATGTTAAAGCCTACCGATTTTCATTTATGTGTGCCTGCACAACGCACAGCGCGTGTGCAAGAGGTTCATCTGCTGGCGCTGCATTGCCTGTGCGATGTGATTGATCATGTATTACTGGGAGGCGAAGATGCGTAATGTTTGGATAGTTTCAATGGCAGTTGTGCTGGGCTTGATGTCTGGTTGCGCGCAAACAGGTAAGGGGAATGCGCTTAATTCAACCAGTGAACGACGCACACAGGGCACGGTGTTGGATGATAAAAATATCGAGATGCGCGCGCAGCAACGCGTTGCCGAAAAATATAAATCCAACGTGCAGGTCAATGTCACTTGCTTCAATCGTTATGCACTCATCACCGGGCAAGTAGCGAATGAGGCAGTTAAGATGGACATCGAGCGCATTGTCGGCGGCATCCCTCCCGTTAAAGGTATCGCTAATGAATTGCAGGTGTCGGGCGTGGCCAGCAAAGGCGTACGCAGCAGCGATTCTGGTGTAACTGCTGATGTGCAAAAAGGTTTCTTAAGTAGCAAAGCGTTTAATCGTGACCACATTAAAGTGTTCACCGAAGCGGGCGTGGTGTATTTGATGGGCATCGTGACGCATGCGGAAGCCAATGCCGCCGCCGAAATTGCCAGCACCACCGCAGGCGTGCAAAAAGTAGTGCGTGTCTTCGAGTACATGGATTAGCGTGAACTATCCCACTCCCAGTCTTGAAAACAAGATCGCCACAGCTGCGGACCTCGCAGCCAAGGTCGCTGCCTTGCCGCGTCCGCTGGTGTTCACCAACGGATGTTTCGATGTGTTGCATCGCGGTCACGTCACTTACTTGGCACAAGCGCGCGCACTTGGCGCATCCCTTATCGTCGGCGTGAATAGCGATGCTTCGGTGAAGCGCCAAGGCAAAGGTGACGACCGCCCCATCAATCAACAAGACGACCGCATGGCGGTGTTGGCTGCGCTGGAATCGGTTAGCTTGGTGGTGTTGTTCGATGAAGACACACCGCTCAACCTCGTTCTTGCATGCCATCCCGACAAGTTGGTGAAGGGCGGCGATTGGAAGCCGGAGAACATCGTGGGAAGCCGCGAAGTGCAAGGCTGGGGCGGATCGGTACACAGCATCCCGTTCTTGCACGAACGCTCCACCACCGCGTTATTGAAGAAGATACGCTCGCTATGACCCCGACCGACATCATCCTGCACCAGAAGTCCAAGGTGCTCGAAGTCGCATTCGATAACGAGTCGCGATACAAACTGCCCGCAGAATTCCTGCGCGTGTTCTCACCTTCTGCCGAGGTGCGCGGCCATGGCAAAGGACAAGAGACCCTGCAGGTCGGCAAACGCGATGTCGGCATCACCAGCATCGAACCCGTCGGGCAATACGCGCTCAAGATCAGCTTCGATGATGGGCATGACACTGGGCTGTACTCGTGGGACTACCTGCACGAGCTAGGACAATTTCAAGATGCCAAGTGGCATGACTACCTGGGCAAGTTAGAAGCAGCGGGCAAGAGTCGCGATAAATAAATACCGTCACACCAGCGAAGGCCGGTGTCCAGCAAGTTAAAAAATCCGCATAGCGGACAAAACCGTAGCTGTCTCGCGTTGCGAGGATGATTTGATGACTGGATTCCGGCCTTCGCCGGAATGACGAAAACAAGGAGCCGCACCATGAGCAAGACCCACTTCGGATTCCAAACCGTAGACGAAACAGAGAAGGCCAAAAAGGTCGCGGGCGTGTTCACCTCCGTTGCCAGTAAATACGACATCATGAACGACCTCATGTCGGTCGGCCTGCATCGTGTGTGGAAACCGTTCGCGGTGGGTCTGGCGAACGTACACGAAGGCCAGCGCGTGTTGGATGTGGCGGGTGGCTCAGGCGATCTGTCCAAGCTGTTCCTGAAGAAGGTCGGTAGTCGTGGTCAGGTCATTCTCACTGACATCAATAACGCCATGCTGCGCGTCGGTCGCGACCGTATGATCGACAACGGCACGCCAACGCCCACCGCACAATGCGACGCCGAGCACCTGCCATTCCCCGACAACTATTTCGATGTCGTCAGCATCGCCTTCGGCCTGCGCAACGTCACCCATAAAGAGGCCGCGCTGCGCGAGATGAAGCGCGTACTCAAACCCGGCGGCCGCGTCATCGTGCTGGAATTCTCCAAGGTCGCCAAACCGCTGGAGAAGATGTACGACCTGTACTCCTTCAAGCTACTCCCCAAGATGGGCGAACTCATCGCCAATGATGCCGACAGCTACCGCTACCTCGCCGAATCCATCCGCATGCATCCGGGACAGGAAGAATTGAAACAGATGATGGTGGATGCAGGGTTGGAGCGCGTCGAGTACTTCAACATGACGGGTGGGGTAGTGGCGGTGCATCGGGGATATAAGCTGTAATTTTGTTCGGATATTTCATTTGGAGATGTGCATGAGGGAACTGAAATCCGAAATTCAAATTGCCGCACCAATCGACCAAGTTTGGCAGGTGCTCACTGGCTTTGATCATTGGAAAGATTGGAATCCGATGGTCAATTCCGCCAGTGGAAGCGCCACGCTGGGTTCCAAGGTGGATATCATCATGCGCGGGCCGAATGGCAACGACGCAATGAAATATCAAGCAGTCGTTCTTGAAGCTAATTCGCAAAAGAGTTTCCGTTGGAGAGCAACGATGATGAGTGGCTTAATTTTCACTAATGACCGCGTGTTTGAGCTGAGAGAAGAAAATGGCGGAACGATGCTTATTAATAAAGAAGAATTTAGTGGATTGATGGTGCCATTATTTTGGAACAAGATGAGTTTGTTTGTAGTTCCAATGCTTGAAGAAATGAATAAGGCGCTGAAAAACAAATTGGAAGACCAGCAAGCGTAGGGCGCAATAACCAACGGGCATTGCGCCGGATTTTTCAATAAATTCTGGTGCAATGCGCTGCGCTTATTGCACCCTACAATCCCATCTCACTTGACATATTAACGAACCTCGTTAATATGCGTCCATGATCAAGTCGTTCAAATGCGCCGATACGGAATCACTGTTCAATGGCAAGCGTGTAAAGCGCTTCGTGAATTTTGAGCGCGCCGCTTTACGCAAGCTGGAGCAACTTGATCTGGCACAAATCATCGACGATATGCGCGCTCCGCCGGGAAACCGTTTGGAAGCTTTGAAAGGCGACCGTGCAGGTCAATGGAGTGTGCGTATCAACGACCAGTGGCGTGTTTGTTTTCGCTTTAAGAATGGCGAAGCGCTGGACGTGGAGATTGTGGATTACCACTAGAAGGAACCGACATCATGCGTACGATTGCCCCTGTATCCCCCGGCGAAATGCTGGACGAAGAATTCCTGAAACCATTGGGAATGACCAAGTATCGCCTTGCGAAAGAGATCGGCGTTCCACCACAACGCATCGGCGACATCATCTCAGGCAAGCGTGGCATCACGGCGGATACTGACTTGCGTCTGTGCCGATTCTTCAGCTTGTCCGATGGCTGGTGGCTACGCCTACAAGCTAAATACGATACCGAGATGGCGAAGGATGCTTTGTCGGATGTGTTGAAGAACATCCAGCCTTGGGACCGTCTGGCTGCATAAGGCGAATAAATTTTCACTGACTTTAATCTTAGGAAGCCCAATGTCCGATTTACCAAAATGCCCCAAATGCGATTCCCCTTTCACATACGAAGACGGTGACAACTATGTCTGTCCTGAGTGTGGCTGGGAGTGGAGCAAGACAGCGACCGCTGAAGCGGGTGAGCAAGCTAAGGTGTTCAAAGATGCTTTCGGCAATGTGCTGGTCGATGGGGATACGGTCACGGTCATCAAGGACTTGAAGATCAAAGGTTCGTCTTCTGTTGTGAAGGTGGGCACTAAGGTGAAGAACATCCGCTTGGTGGATGGCGATCACGACATCGACTGCAAGATCGACGGTATCGGCGCGATGCAGTTGAAGACCGAGTTCGTGAAGAAGGCCTAAGGATTACACATGAGCGGTTGGGGTTGTCCGCATGAGGTGGATGAGAAGTGCCAGAAGGTACTGAACAAGCCATGCGACATCGGCATGAAGGGGTGCGTTCTTGCAGGACGTTTTAACTTCGCCGACCCGAGCAAGAATCGCCCGAAGAAGAAACCGCTCGATGAAAGCTCTACACCCGTTCAGACTTCTGAAAAAGATGAATGAGTTCGTGAATTGTCTCTGTTGTCATTCCCGCGAAAGCGGGAATCTAGTTAATGAAAAGCGCTGGATTCCCGCTTTCGCGGGAATGACGGTAGTTTTTGCATTGTTGTGGGTATCTCAATCGGCCATCGCCGCAGAAATCGCTTTACCGCGCCCCGATCACATCGTCATCGTAGTGGAAGAGAATCGGGGCTATTCCAAGATCATCGGGAATGCTGATGCGCCCTACATCAACGCGCTCGCGCAACGCGGTGTGTTGTTCACTAATTCGTATGGCGTTACCCATCCCAGTCAGCCCAACTATCTAGCCTTGTTCTCCGGCACGACGCGTGGCATCAGCAGCAATGCGTGCCCGTTGGAATTGAAGGGTGAGAATCTGGGCGGGGCGCTCATCGAGAAGGGTTTGAGCTTCGTCAGCTATTCAGAGTCTTTGCCCGAGGCGGGCTACGAAGGGTGTCGCTACGGTGCGTACATGCGCAAACACAATCCAGCGGCGAATTGGAAAGAGCTGGCCGCGTTCAATCAACCGTTCACCGCGTTCCCGCAGGATTTCTCGCAACTCCCAACGGTATCTCTGGTCGTGCCCGATCAGCGTAACGATATGCACGACGGCAGCATTGAAGAAGGAGATGCATGGCTGAAACAAAACATCGAGGCTTATTCGCAGTGGGCGATGACCCATAACAGTCTGCTCATCGTGACGTTCGACGAAGATGATGGCCGCGAAGGGAATCGTATCGCGACGATGTTCGTGGGTGAGATGGTAAAACCCGGAAAATCAGCACAGCGCATCAACCACTACACGCTTCTGCGCACGCTTTCTGAGATGTATGGTCTGCCCGTCTTGGGTGAGAGCAAGGATCAGCAGCCCATCATGGGGGTGTGGAAGAGGGCGGGTAAGAAGCGTAACTAGGAGGGGACTTATCGTCCCCCTCTGACGGGTTTTGTGCGGTTGTTACTTGAGGTTCGCGATTTCCGATTTCAGCGCTTTGATATTGCTTTCATGCGCCTTCAATTCATCTTCAGCTTCACTCACTTCAGCGTCATGTTTAGCCACATTACGGTAGGTTTGGCCGTTTGCGCCGGTGAAAGTTTGGGGCGAGTCTTGCGCCACTTGCAATTTTTCTTGAGCAGCTTTGAGCGCTTGTTGCTCGGTTGCCAATTCATCTTCCAAAATTTTGCGGCGGGTATCGTCGCGACGCGATTGTGTTTCTCCATCCACTTTAGGGAAGTCAGCATTCGTCGTGCGTGAACTTGATTTGGGCGGGACTTTTTGTGCTTGCATGGTGGGCAGTGGCGCAAGTTCTAGTTTCTGTCCGCCTTTAACGGGTGCACTGGAATAGGTGACGCGTCCTTCTTTATCCACACGTTTATAAATTTCTGCTTGAGCCAATCCAGACATAGTCAGGGTGCTTACCAGTGTCGTCAGAATAAATCGTTTCATGGGGTGTCCTCTAGCAATAATGGGTCGAAGTATAGGGGATGGTCTAGGTGGTGACAATGCGGCAAGGCAACAGCGTGTGGTGTGTCAAGAAGTTGACCTGCGCACCGCACAAATAAAAACGGAGCCACGCAGGCTCCGTTTTTATTACTTGCGTTGAAGCTTACAAGCTGTAGTACATCTCAAACTCAACGGGGTGAGTTGTCATGCGAATGCGATTCACTTCTTCCATCTTCAGATCGATGTAAGCATCCAAGAAGTCGTTAGAGAACACACCGCCGCGTGTCAAGAACTCACGGTCTTTGTCCAATGCAGCCAGTGCTTCGTCCAAAGATGCGCAGACGGTTGGAATCTTCGCATCTTCTTCGGGTGGCAAGTCGTACAGGTTCTTGTCTGCTGGATCGCCAGGGTGAATCTTGTTCTGGATACCATCCAAGCCCGCCATCATCAGTGCGGAGAAGCACAAGTATGGGTTAGCAGAAGGATCGGGGAAGCGTGTTTCGATACGGCGCGCTTTGTCGCTTGCAACGTGAGGAATACGAATCGAAGCAGAACGGTTCTTTGCAGAGTAAGCCAATTTCACAGGCGCTTCGTAGTGAGGCACGAGGCGTTTGTAAGAGTTGGTGCCTGGGTTGGTAATCGCGTTCAAAGCCTTGGCGTGCTTGATAATACCGCCGATGTAGAACAACGCCATTTCAGACAGACCTGCGTAGCCATTGCCTGCGAACAGATTCTTGCCGTCTTTCCAGATGGATTGGTGAACGTGCATGCCAGAACCGTTGTCGCCAACGATTGGCTTAGGCATGAAGGTCGCTGTCTTGCCATATTGGTGAGCGACGTTTTGGATCACGTACTTCATGGTTTGAGTCCAGTCAGCACGTTTTACCAGTGTGCTGAACTTCGTTCCCAATTCGCATTGACCTGCTGTCGCCACTTCGTGGTGATGCACTTCAACAGGAATGCCGATCTCTTCCAACAGCAAACACATTTGCGCGCGCATGTCGTTCAAGCTATCGACTGGAGGCACAGGGAAGTAACCCCCCTTTACCATTGGACGGTGGCCGGTGTTACCGCCATCGTATTTTTCGCCAGTAGACCAAGCAGCTTCTTCCGAATTGATTTTTACAGAGCAACCTGACATGTCAATCTTCCACTCAACGGAGTCGAAGATGAAAAATTCTGGCTCTGGGCCGAAGAATGCCGTGTCACCCACACCAGAGGACTTCAGATAAGCCTCGGCACGTTTAGCGATAGAGCGTGGATCACGGTCATAACCCTTGCCATCGGTTGGCTCGATAACGTCGCAAGACATCACCAGTGTTGGCTCGTCAAAGAAAGGGTCAACATAAGCAGAATCAGGATCCGGCATCAACAACATGTCGGAGGCTTGAATGCCTTTCCAACCTGCGATGGAGGAACCGTCGAAGGCGTGGCCTTCTTCGAATTTGTCTGCATCAACGTGGGAGACAGGCACGCCAACGTGCTGTTCTTTACCGCGTGTATCCGTGAAGCGCAGATCAACAAATTTAATACCTTGTTCTTTAATTAGCTTCAGAACGTCAGCTGCTGTTTTGGCCATACTCAATCTCCCAATTAAAAAATTAAACGATGCTATTTTTTGAAACGAACTTAATGGTGTGACTCGCTCTGAACAGCAGAAACTGTGCCACCACCCTGAAACTTGCAAGACGCGCATTGTGCCATATTTGAGCAGGGGCGGGACACCCAAAGCGCGCCCTTGGATGGGGCGCACAAATGGGCTGGCGCACTAGTTTGGTGCAGATAGTTGGTGCAGCGAGATGCTCCGGAAATAGGGGTCGTCGACCACAATAGCGGTACATTTCTGCGCCAGCCCAACAAACGTGGCGTTGTCTAGCAAGAGCAATTCTGCATCGACCTTGCCATTCAGATAATGCAGCACGATCCGTGTGGACGGGGGCAGTGGGTGTCCCAAGCGCTCATTCAAATGCGCTAACAGCAAATGGCGTTGCGGCAGATGGGCATTGGGTCTCGCGTGCGCATCATCCTCGGGGTCGATATGCACCATTACATCCATTACATGATGCGCCTTCAATACCGCGCCGCGCGCCGCTTCGGCAATGTAGTGGCCTTCCGAAACGCTTATCTTGGGGTCAACCATGATGTGTGCGTCGACCAGCGCGTTATCGGCCATTTTGCGTGTACGCAAATCGTGCAGGCCAATCACGCCGGGCACGGCTTTTAAGGTGTTGCGAATCGCCCGCACCTCTTCTTCATCCAGTCCTGTGTCGACTAATTCCATCAATGCTTCACGCGCAAACTGGATGCCCATGTAAGCAATCATCACGCCCACTACAGCGGCGGCGACAAGGTCAAGAAAGGTGTAACCCAACAAATTGCCGATGATGCCGACGACGACAACCAAGGAAGAAGCCGCATCCGAACGAGCATGCCACGCATTGGCAATCAACATTTGCGAGCGCACACGTTGCGCGATGGCCAGCATGTAACGGAACATGCCTTCCTTCGCGGCGAGGGCGAACAACGCCACCCATAAAGTGAAGGGATGCACGGCTTGCACTTGTTCGGGATGTTGCAAGCGCATGCCTGCCGCGATGAGTAAGCCCACGCCGAGCGCAGCTAAACTTGCGCCGAGGATGAGCGAAGCAGCGGTCTCGATACGTGCGTGACCGTAAGGATGGTTCGCATCTGCGTGTTTGTTGCCGTGGCGATTGGCAAATAGCACCAACACATCAGACAGCAAGTCGGCAAGCGAATGCAGGCCGTCGGCCATCAAGGATTGTGATTTACCGAAGAATCCCGCCAGCACTTGCACGATGGTCAAAATCAGGTTGATGAAAATGCTGACCCAAGTGCTTTTGCGTGCGGCAGCAAAACGCGCGGGATGGGTGGGTTCAAACGCGGCAGACTTGCCGTGTGAATGATTGTGTGAGTGGGCGTGATTAGTCATGGCGTCGTCATTAAAGTTGGAACAGCTGTACGTTATTACGCCCCGCGCCTTTTGCGGCATACATGGCGATATCGGCATTTTTACTTAAGGTTTCGGCATCTTCGCCGTGTTGAGGATAGAGCGCAACACCGATACTAGAACCGATGTTTAAGGTGTGCGTGCCGATACTAAAAGGTTGCGCCAACGCATGCAAAATTTTGTGAGCAATATCGCTGGCTTCTTGTACGTTATGCAGGGAATGCAGAATAACGACGAACTCATCGCCGCCCACGCGCGCCACGGTATCCGATTTGCGCATCGCGCCTAGCAAACGTTCAGCAACAGCCTTAAGCAAAGCATCGCCCACATCGTGACCTAAAGTGTCGTTTACGGGTTTGAATTTATCTAAGTCGAGGTAAATCAGCGCGCACTGCTGATGACTGCGCTTTGCTTGTAACAACATTTGTGTCAGTCGGTCATTCAATAAGGCGCGATTAGGCAAGCCAGTGAGGGTGTCGTGATGCGCCATATTTTCATACAGCACTTTGAGCATTTCAATTTCATTCCTTTGCGCGCGTTCATAGACCAGCACAGATTCAATTTCAGTAAGTAAGGCATTGCTGATATGAGTGAGCCGCACAATCTCTTTTGTACCATAGGCAGTGGGTGGCGCAAGACGTGCCGCACTGCCAGGTTGCGTGTCTTCCAGTTGTTGCGTGAGTGTTTCGATAGGGCGCACGACGAAGCGCGATACGGCGAGCCAAATTACAAAGTTAGGCAGTAAGAGCAGGATGACGAGCGTGAGCGCGAGTTGCGCTGATTCACGATAGGAGCGTGCCTTCACTACCGAAATATCAATGCGCGTTTCTAAATGTCCGATGACCTCTTCTCCATCAAATGGAGAATACAAAGTGTGAATCACGGATTCAGGGCAATTCGAAGTGTCTGCGTATTTGGTAGTGTTGGCATGTAATTTGTCATCGTTGTAAAGCATTGCGCCGCATACCGCTTCATCCAGCATTAACCCTTGAATGACATCGTTGGCAACTTCATTATTGCCAGTGAATACCGCAATGGCTGCCGAGTATTCCACCGCCTGCATCATGCGATTGATTTGCGCCGTGTTTTCTTTAACGTTGTTATGGTACGCAACAAAAAAAATGAGCAGCAAGGCGACACCGCCGATGACGATGGAACTTCCCGTGACTATCCAAAACAGGCGAGACTGAAGCGAGGGGTGATGATTGAAGTTCATTCGAGATTTAAGACGACCTCAACATCGTCGTTGATATTTGCTGCATCCACAAATCCTAAGGTATCCGCGTTGCGTTTTATGCTTTGTAGTACGGCCGCTTGATCCACTAAACGATGGGGTGCATTGGCTTGCCCTGAAAATGAAAGTCGCGCCCAGTAAGCATTAATTTGGGCAAGGCTTTTGCCCGTGAGCGCCCAGTAAAAACGTTCGCGTAGTTTTGGGTCGCCTTGATAATCCAGCACCAATAAATCAGGATGCTTACGCAATTCGGTGCCACGTCCCATATAAATATCGGCCACTTGTTTGCGCGTGAGCGAGTCGATAGCGTTGTCTTTATGTACCACCACAGCAATGCTGGCCGCATAAGCGGGGGGCAGAGATAATATGAGCAACAAATAGAGTGCGATGCGCATACTTAAAACACTCTGTCGTAGGCGAGAGAAAGTAAGGACACATCGCCAAATTTGGGTTGCCAATGGATGCCGCCTAAATCGTGCTGTGAATCAAACTGTGCTTTAAGGTCGCTGTTGGCGGTTAAGAAGCGACGCACCGTCAGCGCGCGATTGAGGTGATGCTCTTGACCTTGTGGATCGCCGCCTGCTGCTGTATTGGCTTTGCCAATGTATTCGGAAATTCCCACGCTGAATTCCCAGTCATCCATGCGATGAGTGATGCCGATGCGGTCGGCGAAGTCGTTAAAAGTTGCCCCAGGACGGTCGATGTAGAGCAATTCGCCGAGCAGTACCCAGCTTTCAAAATCGAAATTTAAGGCGCTGGTGTAAATCCGCTGTTGGGTGATTTGCCCTAATAAAAATGGGTCAGTGGCGGCTTGTAAAGTTTGTGTGAGGGGATTGATGACGCCATTGCGCGCCACGCGTGAAGTGTCGGACTGAATGTAAGCCATGCGCGCTTCAAACCAACTTTGGTGCAAGGTTATGTTGCCACCTACAAGGTGATTCCACTGCACATTGGTTTTGGAAACCTCACCGTTGTAAATCGCCCAATAGCCGCTGTTCGTGACGTGTTCCTTGCCCGCCAGCAGATTCGTTACCACATCCCATTCACCCAATTGTGCAACATGTTGCACACTTATGCCGTTGTAATTCACCGCCTCCCAGCCGTACAGCTGTGGGGGCAGATGCGTCCAAGGCAATGCGAAACCCACGTCTTGCACATCCGAGTAATAAAACAAGGGGATGCGTTTGCGTCCCACATGCAAGGTGAGTGAATCGCTGACAGGATAAGAAGCGAACAATAGTTCTAACGTGGCATGTGGACTGTCTATGTCACGCAAAATAACTTGCGTGGTGATGGCGAAGCGCGAGTCAGTGTGGGTGATCGTGCCTTGCAAACCTAATTTGGTGCTGGGGGCAATTTGCACGTAGCCCGCGCCGCTGTGATACACATCTTCTTGTGCAAAATCAGGAACAAAGCACGGACATTGTTTGCCAGAAATGAAACCGGGCGTGCCGCTTACAATATGACCCGCCCCTATTGTGGCGAAGCCCGAGCCCGTGAAGGCGAAGCCGTCCTGCGCAGATTCAGCTTGCACTACAAGCGGAGTGAGGCAAACCGCCAAGTACAAAGAAGAGCGTAAAAATTTGATCACCAATGCCTCTGGATAAATTCGATGAAGTTGAAAGCGCGCGTATTCTACTGGATAGAAAATTATTTCATTCAATTGTTACATTTTAGATTCTCTTTTTTTGACAATGTTGGGATACCATCCAATTCTCAAATGACCAATATGACAGCGAGAAAATCATGGGCAAAATCACCGAAATAATGAACAAAGCACAGCAGCGCGCCAAAGAATCCAACTTGCCTTACAAAGGAGCGCTGTTGCCCAGCGAAGCAAATAACCTGCTGCAATTAGCCCCAGGCGCCAAGGTGGTCGACGTGCGCACGCGTGCAGAAATTGATTGGGTGGGGCGTGTGCCTAGCGCAGTTGAAATTGAATGGATGACTTACCCAGGCATGAAGGCTAATCCCAACTTCATGGTTTCATTGGAGCAGCAAGTGGATAAAGAAGCGCTGGTGATGTTTTTGTGCCGCAGCGGGCAGCGCTCACATGCCGCCGCTCTTGCTGCCACACAAGCCGGCTACCTTGATTGCTACAACATCCTTGAAGGTTTTGAGGGCGACAAAAACAGTGCTAATCAGCGCAATGTGAGCAATGGTTGGCGCAAAGCAGGGCTGCCGTGGCAGCAAAGTTAAGTCCTTATGCACCTGCACAAAAGCCCGCAACAGCGGGCTTTTTTATGCGGCCGACCAGCTCACCATTCCTGTGTAGGCGGTGAGTAACACGATCACACCGAACACGATGCGATACCACGCGAACACCACGAAAGTGTGATTGGAGATGAAGCGGATGAAGGTCTTCACTGCCCACATCGCGGCGATGAACGAAGTCACGAAACCCACGGCGAACACAGGCAGGTCGGAGGCGTGCAGGAGCGACCAGTTCTTGTACAGATCGTAAGCTGTCGCGGCGAACATCGTCGGGATGGCAAGGAAGAACGAGAACTCGGCCGCTGTCTTGCGCGACATCCCAAATATCAAACCACCCATGATGGTGGCACCCGAGCGTGAGGTGCCGGGGATCATCGCCAGCGCCTGCGCGAAACCCACCTTGAGCGCATCCTGCCAACGCATCTCATCTACCGAATTGATGGTTGGGTGGTAAGCGCGACGTTCCACATACAAGATGATGAAACCACCTACGATCAGCGCCGTGGCGACGGTGATCGGGTTGAACAACAGCGCTTTGATGGTGGAGTGGAACATCAAACCAAGCACTGCCGCAGGTAAGAAGCCAATGAACAGTAGCGTAGCGAAACGTTGCGAAGGGGCATCGCTAGGCAATCCCACTACCATCTTGGTGAGTCGCTCACGATAGTCCCAGCACACTGCAAGGATTGCCGCGAGTTGGATGACGATCTTGAAGACTTTGCTCGTCTCGTCGTTGTAACCCATCAAGTCACCCAAGATGATGAGGTGGCCAGTAGAAGAGATGGGCAAGAATTCGGTCAGGCCTTCGACCACGCCAAGAATGGCGGCTTTGAGTAACAGGATGATGTCCATGAGTTCGTCATTCCCGCGTAGGCGGGAATCCAGTAGTTTTTAAAATTGCGATACGTTGGTTCACTGCACAGCGTTCAGCATCATTCATTTCTACCCAACGCGTGATCTCTTCGAAGGTGCGATGACAGCTGCGGCACACGTCGTCACCCAACACGGTCGTGCAATGACCGCTACAAGGGGAATCGGAGGTGACCTCGGACGAAGGGAGCAAAGAATGACTGCGTGACATGGTGAGATTATACAGACGGCCGCGTGGCAAGCTCCAAGCTTGATAACCACTGCATTGCCTGTTCACGTGATTCGCCGCACATCTCGGCTGAAGGCCGCAGACCGCCACAGAAGGCGGGGCGCTCGGGTTTGCCGAATACCTTGCAGCGCAGTTCATCATCAAGCTGTACACACGGCACTCCGGCAGGTTTGCCCAGCGGCATGCCGGGCAGGGGAGAAGTGATGGAAGGTGCGATGCAACATGCACCACACCCGCTACGACAGTTCAAACTTGCACCACCGTGGTGAAATCACCTGCTGCCACAGCGTTCATGTAGGCGAGGATTAAGTCTTTGGTGAGATAGCGATCGTGCGCCTTGATGTCCTGCTCGCGCACGATGGGGAAGGTGTCGAGGATGTAGGCCGCATCGTCGCGGTTGATGCCGTAGAGGTTGAAGAACAACGCATCCAGCCGCGCGAGGCGATGGCGGCGGTCTTCTTCGTTCCACTTGAACGGTGCGCCGTCGTAGCCCAAGTCGCGAGCGAAAGGCGCGAGGTCGTGCGCGGTATAGGAGAGACGTAGCACTTCGTTACGCACGAAGTCGGCGATTTTGGTTTTGCCCAGGGTTTGTTCGAATTGTTCGGGGCGGATTGCCGGCATTTGTTCAAGAATAAACCAACTTAAATTTTGTCCCTGTACCTTCTGGCGCAGCAAATAATCGAATACGAAAGAGCAGAGATTTGCCAACAACAATGGGACTGACATTGCGCTATCGCTATTTTCTTGTGGCACGAGCATAGACATGCTGTGCCCAACACCAACCTTTGGCAATATTGCAGCAATCATTGTTCGAACATTGGTGGGTGAGGAAACTGACTTAAACGATATGCCCCATTGGCCTGACCAAGTTTTATTAACTTCGGTGGTCTCAGTCCAGTACTGCGGAGATGGATAAAAATTCGCATCTTCATGTTGTGCCACAGTGTTGCTTTCTTGCTGTGCGGGGCGATGTAGATTGTCGGCGTTGATCACCACGCTGGCGGCGCGATGATCGTACATCTGCACCATCTTACCTTCATACAGAGGCACTGCTTTCGTTTCACCCTTCTTCCATTGGTTCATACCGACCGGATACCAGCCTTCTTTTTCCAGTTCGTCGCGCCGTTTGAATAGGGCGGAATCGTTGGTCATATGGAACATGGTGCAATAGCGCACTGGCCAAACTTTTTGCATCTGCGTTCGTGCTGAGCTTTTCGAAGCACGCCCTTCGACATGCTCAGGGCGAACGGTATGCAAAACCAGCACAGGCTGTCTGCGGTAAATCGCGGTAGTGATGTCGGCGTCACGTTTTGTTCTGAAGATTGGAGCCGAGCCAGTGTTGGGATTCACGGCAGAAAAATCCTGTGCGGTGAGCGTGAGGATATGTTCCGGATCGGCTGTCTCTTCCAGCGTGTGTAGATAAAAGGCGCAGCGTGCTGCCTCTACCGTACGTTCTGCGCCGCCGAACATTAGTGCACTGAATTTGAAGCGGCTGTCCACATCGGGAAACAAGCCTTTTCGGTTTTCAAAATCGTAAAGCGCGGCAAGCCGTCCCGTAGTGGAAATGCTGCGGAAAAATTCCGCCGCGCCTTTGTCTGCCGCGATACCGGAAGGACACAGCAAGCCGACAGAGCCGCGCGGATGAATCAACGACTGCGCGCGTTCGACAAACAGCGAATACAGGTTAGTGTCGCCGCCGGACAGCAGCGGGTAGTCGCCGCATTCGCGTGCCACGCGGCTGCCCGCTTCGGCAGCAGCTTGTGCGGCAAGGTATTCCTGCCAAAGTAGGTCGTTGCTAGCTTCAAGCTGTGCGATGAGTTTTTTTCGGTCAGCAGCACGTGTCGCTTTGGCGATTTCCGGTTTGCGCTCCGCAAACCATTCGACTTGTTGCAATTTCATTACGTCCCACGGCGGGTTGCCAATGATGGCATCAAAGCCACCTTGTCCGTTTTGCCAGACAGTGGGAAAGGCTAATTCCCAATGCAGGAAATGTTCCTGTGTTGCGCGACGCAGTGCGTCTTGTACCGTGGCGTGGGTTTGCCGCTCGTTTTCGGTGGGCAGTTTGCCTTTGCGCTCGGCAAAAAACTTCACCGATTCCAGCAGGGTGTCGCCGTATTCGTTAGCCAGCAAATCTGCCCATGTGCGGTCATATTCTTTTTTGCGATCCTTGCCCGCCCAAAGCCGGGCTTGTAGGAAATCCAGCGTGCGCCACAGTGGGCGCAAGCCGTCAGTTGCAGTATCCATCATGGCCTTGGAATGATGCGCCTCGGCAATGTCGATGTCGGTGAGATTGCCGATAGCAAGCATCAGGTCGCGTGCGGATTGTAAGCGCTGTAAATCATCCTGATAGATCAAGCTGCCCTGCTGATTAAGTACTTCCCTGACTTGGCTGACCTTGCCGCCAAACAGCGAATCGCCGCAATGCAGGTGATGGTCGAGGAAGGAAAGTGGTGCGCCGACGGTGAAGGTGTGCAACCACAATGCAACTTTGGCGAGTTCCACCGCCATCAGGTTTTTGTCCACGCCATGCACCACGCGCTTGAGGATCATGCGGCGCACGACGTGGCGATCATCCAGTTGTGCTTCGGTTACCGACCAGCGGTTTTTATGTGCAGCGGTAAGGATGCGGTTGCGTATGTCGGCAATGCGCGCAACGAGGGGTGAGCCCCATGGGTTGCTGGCGTCCTTCGCCCATGCTTGGGCGGCAACTTCAAGCTCTGCCTCGGCAATGGTTTCGAGTATTTCGTCGGCGAGGTAGTCCACTAAGGATACAAGGAAGTGGCCGCTACCCATCGCCGGGTCGCAAACCTTGAGGTCGAGGATGGTGGATGCCGGGTCAAGGCTGTCGAGCAGTTTCCAATCATCCGGCTTGAGTTCGTGCTTGCGTTGCCAAAGCTCAATCTGGTTGTGGAACGCGGCCTTGCGTTCGGCGATCAAGGGGCCAACCGTTTCACGGATGATGAGTTTTACCAGCCCGTCGTGGGTGTAATAACTGCCGCTGGTCTTGCGCGCAAAGCTGGCAGGACGAGCAACGATTTTGTTGTCCTCAACAGTCAGGCTGTATTCGAGCAGGCGTTCGTAGATACCGCCCAAGTGTTGCACGGAAAGGTCACGGTAGTTAATCCATGCTCTGAGAATATCGGGGCGACGTGCGAGGTCGTCGAACAAGGGAGCAAAACGTGCGTCCGGCACACGCGAACGCGTAAGCAACGGTGCGCGGCTCTCTTCGAATAAACCTCCGTTGTAGGCGGGCATGCCAATAGAAGCGTCACCCTTGGCGATGATTTGGAACAGGTCATTAAGATGCTGCCAGTAGCGCGTGGCAGTGTCGCTCAATGTGTCATTCGCATCGCGGCGCTTGGCGATGTCCTCACGTATTTTGCGCAAGGCATAATCGTCATAGCGCTCATCGCGTACCGGTAGCAAGTTACGATCTTCGGCATACAAGATGAATAGCAGACGGTAAAGCAGGATCAGTGTGGCTTCGCGCAGTTCTGCGAGATAAGCGGGAGAATCCAGTTTTGCATCCGGGTCCCCAGCCGCCAGTGCGTCGGCCAGTTGTGGAAAGATGGTGGTGAATACACGCCCCCCCAAATCTTGCGAGACTTTTTCTTCGTACAGCCTAGCTTCGTTGAAGGCGTATTCGTGAAAGCTGCGATTTTCTTTGTCCCATGTTTGGCGCAAAAAAGCACCACGGTGAAATAGGCAAAAAAATAATTTGATACCGTGACGCGCTTCCACGCTGAACAGGTTTTGTGCAATACCGGGAACGCCCAGCAAAGCAGCTAAATCAAGTTCAAAGAATTCTTCGGAACGGGAGCGCGCACCTTGCCAGTAAAGTCGCCAGACCGCGCCGTTGGTGAGAATGCCCCAGCGCACAGCGCGCTCTGAGGCGACCTCGACGCTTGAGAGGTAGCGCAGTATCTGGTTAGAGGGTGTGCCAGGATCAAGGCGGCTGGTGGCATCACCACGATCCAGCGGGCGCATCCATTTCTTGGCCTCGATGATGGCGATGCCGTGACGGTAACGCAGGTCTTCGCGTTTTTCCGCACGCGCGGCTTGCTTCGCCGATTCATCTGGAAACAGTAAGAAATCGGGCACGTCGTCACGACGTTTGCTGGAGGCATTGTTTTGTCTCAAGGACAAGTCGCGCCAACCCAGCAAACTGAGTACTTTTTCAATGACTTCGCTTTCGGTGTCGGCTTCGCCCAGCTTGCTGTCTGCAGCGAGGGGCGCATAGATATTTTTCAGGTCGGCGATAAAAGTGTCGAGTGATGCTTCGGGTAGCGCTTCCCAAACAGGAGTCGTCTTGATGCCATCAAGTAAAAAGTCTTGCGAAAAAAGTTTGCCGTCCATGGAAAAGTGAGGAGTTAGAGTTTGACGGAGGAAATTGTGCCCGCGAGTGTAACGGCAAACATAGCGGGGGGTTTGGCGTTTTGAATCTTGCGCAACAGCTTGGGATAAAGTCTGACCACAAGCTCGGCGGTATCTGAAGCAGATGCTTGTCCTGATGTTAAGACGATCGCCACCACACGATTTTCTTTAAAGGCGCGAAGTTCATTCGGTTTGCGGCGAATGTTCTTGTCGCGTGTTAGTACAAGCCATCCCTTTTTTCCAACAGCAGGAAGCCATTCTTCATCGGGGCTGTTTGGTTCGAAGTGTTCGTGATGTGGTGTAAAGGCAATGTTGGCAGCGGTGAGCGCATCACCAAGCCGGTTGCTCCATGCACACCGGTCTATGAACAACAGAGGGGTGTCAGGCGGCGAGGCGCTGTTCGAAGCGGAGCGCTTCTTCGATTTCTTTTTCGTCAACGCCGTAGTCCTTTGCCATTTCTTCTAGCGAGTCACCTCCACGGAAGCGGTCAACAATCACTTCGGTAGGAATCGCTGCATGTGCAAGCACAGGACGACCGAACGATAGCCGTGGATCAATAACTATGGACTTGGGCTGCGTTGAACTTGAAGCTGACGTGCGGCTGAAGGGGAATAGACGTATTGGTGCGCCTTGGTTGTCGCGTTCTATGCGGGCAAGCGCTTGTTCAAAATCGCCGCGTAACGCTTCTTGTCCTTCGCGAGAAACGTTAAGCAATTCGGAAGCGTGTTCCACAAAAAGGTCAATGCCATTTGTATGAAACTGCCTATTGATAAGCGGTCGCTCGACACTCAGCTGAGCGTGCAGATATTCCATGCTGTCACGGACCTTGGGTAAGGATATCTTGTGGTGTCGCCGAATGACCGAGAGTACGTGCAATTCACAAAGATTGGCGAATGATAGTAGCTTGCCTCGAACTTCCGCAGGGCGAATAACAGGTTTAAATAGTTTCTTTGAGCCTGACGCTGAAAGGTATTTCTGCCCAAAACACCAAGACTTAACCGTAGCTACGGGCAAGTTAAGAATGCGAGCGGCTTCGCTCACGGGGTATGCGGGAGTGTCGAAAACTGCAACTCTCTTTTCTATTAATTTAGCCATGGTTGGATGATAACCCGTAAGGTGATTCTAGCAAAACTGCCTTAAGCCTTGTGATATACCTCGGCGCCTTGCTTTACGAATTCGATAGACTTAATTTCCATGCCCTTCTTAAGCGCATCGGCTTCGGCGATGCCTTCCTTCGCTGCAAATTCGCGCACGTCCTGAGAGATTTTCATCGAGCAGAAATGCGGGCCGCACATGGAGCAGAAGTGCGCGATCTTGGCGGACTCTTTGGGCAAGGTCTCATCGTGGAATTCGCGCGCGCGATCGGGATCAAGGCCGAGGTTGAACTGGTCTTCCCAGCGGAACTCGAAAAGTGCCTTGCTCATCGCGTTGTCGCGCACTTGTGCACCGGGGTGACCC
>JABFSI010000139.1 GCA_013140695.1 Sideroxydans sp.
TGAATCAACGCATGCATGACAAGACATTCATCGTCGATGGCAAGGTCGCCATCACGGGTGGACGCAACATGGCTGATGAGTATTTCGACTATGACCATGAATACAATTTCCGGGATAGGGATGCATTGGTTCTGGGCGAAGTAGTAAACAAGATGCAGATCAGCTTCGAGAATTTTTGGGCTAGTGAGTTAAGCGCCAAGGTCGAAGAACTCTATGACGGCATCGGCTTGATGCAGAAGAACGTGAAGGTCAACGATAAAGTCATCGCCCAGACGTATCGAGAACTGCATGACTATGCAAAGTCTTCAGATAACTTTGCGCCTGAGATCCATGAGGCGATTAACCGTGTCCCCACCGCCTTCCCTCGCTTGTCCGAACAGATCGTTTGGGGGGCTGTCGATTTCCTTAGCGACGTACCCGGAAAGAACGACAACCGCTTCAGCCTAGGCGGCAAAGGCAGGACCACCAACGCACTGGCGCAACTCGTCGTCTCTGCTCAAAAGAGCCTTGTCATCCAATCGCCTTATCTGGTCTTGTCAGACGATGCCAAAGCGCTATTCGCAGATGCGCTTAAGCGTGGCGTACGTATTCGCATCAACACCAACTCACTTGCCTCAAGTGACAACCTTCAAGCGTCTAGCGGCTACAGGAATCAGCGTGACTCTCTGCTCAAGATGGGGTTGGAGATATTTGAATACAAGCCTGCACCTGAGATCAGAAGCAAACTATTCCAAAGCGCAATCTCTGGAAAAATCAAACCACCCATCTTTGCGCTTCATGCAAAAACTATGGTGGTGGATTCGAATACGACCTACATCGGAACCTACAATCTTGACCCGCGCTCAGAGAATCTGAACACAGAGGTCGGCGTAGTCATTCAGAACGAAACGCTTGCTCGCATTGTGGAAGGTGCAATTGAGACGGACATGCGTCCTGAAAATAGTTGGAACGCGGCCAAGGGTGAAGCGGATGGGAGCGTGTCTTTCTTGAAACGTAGTAAGGTGAGGTTTTGGCAGATGATGCCGATTAAACCTTTGCTGTAGGTAAATATCTAGCGTCTGCTTTCACCTACTCAGGACTAATAACCGGTGGGAGAAAAATGCATGAAGTCTTTTTGCAGACCTTCTATCTCCCCGCCCCAACGAAAGCCTTGCCGTTCAAATTCCTGAACGATCATTGATTGCTTGGTCAGACTGACTTCTTGGGTTGGATCCCATTTGCCGCCCTTGATTAGGCGACAAGATGGTTTGAAGCTGGGGCAGTTGTCATATAGCCCGTTCTGTTCTGAATTGATATCCAGCGCAACACCAAAGGAGTGATTACTGAAACCAGTGCGGCTCCCATATCTATCGATTTCGCCTCTTGTCATTCCTGGGCGATAACCGACCACATCAAGAAGAGGCGCATTTCTCAGTTGCAGAGATTCAATAGCTGCTTTTACTTTGGGTGCGATGACTTTACATACCTTAAAGGGGCGCAATCCTCGATATTTGAGCTCGACCTGATCCTCTTCGCATACCGAACATCCAGTCAGATCATCTTTCTCAGATGCAGTGACTTCACTATACAACTTCATAATCCTGGCATGACCGACAGCCTTCATGTCGCGCACATTCCATTGATATGTGTTGTAAGTACACTTCTCCTCCCCACCATAAACATGCATGCTGAATGCGAATGAGGCCAGAAATACAATGGGGGGAATGAACGAGACACTCAAATTACTCTCAATTTTTATTCTCATGCTAAGCAAACGACCTCATATCCCAACGCCCCAATTGACTGCTGGATTTTATATTACTCAGAGCATTGACAATTTAGTCTGAGCACCAGCACAATTCGGCGCACTTGCAGCTTAGCCATCTCGTACTCTGATCGCAAAATAACTCGAGAGACAGATGGTTAAGTACCAGACTCTGGAGGCTGGGGTAAGCCGGTAGGATGCGTCAACTCTGAAGACGCGTTCTGTGGAATAACTCGAATAAACACCACCTCTTGGAGTGAGTATGTTTTTCAGCAGTCGCCAATTTCGACTAGTGTCAGTTCTTGCGCTAGGTATCTTTACCCAACATTTGCATGCTGCCGATATTGAATTTTTCTCACCATCTGGTGAAATAAAGAAAGTCCGACAAGTTACTGTGAGGTTCTCCGAACAGATGGTGGCATTCGGTGATCCTCGTGAAGTGGATCCGTTTGATATCAAATGCCCTGCCTCAGGCAAAGGGCGTTGGGCTGATCAACGTAATTGGGTTTACGATTTCACTAAGGATCTTCCCGCAGGAGTCGCTTGCGCTTTCACGATCAAAAAAGGTTTGCGCACGCTGGGCGGTAATTCTTTCAAGGAAGGTACTACTTACGCATTCAACACCGGCGGCCCATCAATCATTCAAAGCGAGCCTTCTGCCTACGGCTATTCCAACATCGACGAAAACCAGATATTCATTCTGGGCTTAGATGCGCCTGCAACCTTCGCCTCTATGCAAAAGAACGTGCATTGTGAGGTCGATGGTATTTCTGAAAAGATTCCGGTTCGCATCATCCTTGGGTTACCACGCATGACCATATTGGACATGCGCCAGTCTTTCATGACGCGATATTTCCAAGCTTCTTTTGCCGACGAAGATGGTGAAAGCAGAACGATCTCATTCGGGATTGATGAAAAAGGTAGTGATCGAGAAAAATTCCTAAAACTGCGTGACAGTGCAGAATCCCCTATCGCACTGGTTCAGTGTCAACGCACTTTCCCCAGCGCAACCAATGTACGCCTCGTTTGGGGGAAGGGAGTCACCTCATTTTCAGGCATCTCTACCTCACAAGATCAAACACTTTCGTTCCGAACACGCCCTGTGTTTGAAGCAAAGTTTTCATGCAATCGAGTGAACGAGGATGCTGCCTGCATCCCCGCGCTTCCAGTCAGCCTTTACTTTTCATCCCCTATCTCGGTTGAAAACGCAAAACTCATCAATCTTGTCCCCACCAAGGGTAAAGCCATCCGGCCTACTATTTCGGAGAACGACAAGAAAGCGGGATTTGCTCATTGGATATCTTTCCCAGTGCCGTTGCAGGAACGCTCAAAGTTTAAGATCGTCCTTCCAGAAAAATTCACTGATGATGCCGGCCGCAAACTAAGCAACGCATCAAGCTTCCCTCTTGAAGTGGAGACCGACGAAAATCCACCGCTTGCCAAGTTCGCTGCCGACTTTGGCATCTTGGAGTTGAACGCATCGACAAATACGCCGCCCTTGCTTCCTGTAACTTTGCGCAATGTTGAAACACTCCTCCCTCTCATGAAAATCACGCCAGCTATCGCAGGAAAGGTGATGCATGATGATTCTGAATTATCGGTGATCAGTTGGTTACGCCGCATGCAAGAAATCAATGGTTATCAACACGGCGGGCCCGGTAAGGCATCGATATTCGAAAGAGGTGAGTATCCTCAAGTCATCGATATCAATCGTCCACTGGGAGATAAGGCATTCGAAGTTGTTGGCATTCCACTCAACGAACCCGGTCTCCACGTGGTCGAAATAGCCAGCCCTCGTTTGGGTGCTGCATTACACGGTGAAGAACGTCCGTACTACGTCCATGCAGCTGCTCTAGTGACGAACATTTCTGTGCATTTCAAGCTTGGCCGCGAATCCTCACTTGTCTGGGTAACGAGCCTCGATAAGGGAAAACCCATAACCAATGCCAATGTGGCAGTCCGAGACTGCTCGGGCAAGATATACGCACAGGGCAACACCGACTCCCAAGGCTTATTCCAAGTAAAGCAGGAACTCCCTTCACTTAACGAACTTCCAGGCTGTATGCACAACTACGACCGCAAGTTCTTCGTTACAGCGCGAGTTGGAAAAGATTTCTCATTCGTACTTTCAGATTGGAACGAAGGTATCGCGTTATGGCGTTTCAATGCATTCCAGAACGGCTGGAATGGGCACGAGATCGCACACGCAATCTTGGACCGTACCTTGTTGCGCGCAGGTGAGACAGCCCATATGAAGCTGATCGTTCGCCGCAAGATAGGCACAGGCTTTGCCCAACCGCGTGCGAACTTGCCATCTACCGTAACCATCTGGCATCAGGGCAGTGACGACAAATTTGAACTGCCCGTCAGTTGGGATAGCCAAGGAATTGCAACGTTGGACTGGACCGTTCCGCAAGATGCCAAACAAGGAAAGTACATCGTTCAAATGCCAAATGAGATCGGTAGCTTCCAAGTAGCGAGCTTCCGCGTCCCAACTATGAAGGCGATTCTACAAGCGGCTGATAAATCTCTCGTCAACACCGACCAAGCAGCCGTGAACATCCAAGTCAATTATCTGTCAGGCGGTGGAGCTTCTTCCTTGCCAGTCAAACTGCGCGGCCAGATCACGCCTAAGTTTGTTAGCTTCGCTGACTATGAAGACTTTAACTTCGCCAACGGTGAAGTTAAGCTCGGTGTACAGAAGAACAAGGGGCAACCTTGGTATTCGGGCGAATACGAAATGACTGACCCTGATGAGGAAGGCGGGTCGTACTCCCCTACCCCGACCAGTACGCCAACTAATCAGATGCTGTCTACGCAGGAATTGCAGTTGGATGCAGCAGGTGCTGGTCGTAGCGTATTCACACAATTGCCGAAATCTAACATCCCGCAGGACATCCAAGCTGAACTCGAATACCAAGACCCAAATGGAGAAACGCTGACAGCATCCACGCACATCGCTTTGTGGCCGGCTCAAGTGATTGTCGGCATCAAACCTGATGGATGGATGTCGACAGCCGAACACCTCAAGTTCCAAGCAGTAGCGCTTGATATCAATGGCAAGCCCAAGGCTGGTCAGAAAATCATAGTCAAAGCACTGCAACGAGAATACTTCTCTCACCGCAGACGTCTGATTGGCGGCTTCTATGCCTTCGACAATCACAGTGAAGTCAAAGCAGCTGGCGAATTGTGCCAAGGGGTGACCGACAATAAAGGACTGCTGATCTGTGACGTGAAAGCGCCCGCTAAAGGCAACATCATCATCCAAGCTGAAACGGTTGATGCTGCTGGCAATGCCAGCGTTGCGAATCGTGAGATATGGGTGGCTGGCAATGATGATTGGTGGTTCGATGCGGCAGACAATGACCGTATCGACCTGCTACCTGAGAAGAAGCGTTACGAGCCCGGCGATAAGGCACGCTTCCAATTACGCATGCCGTTCAAAGAAGCCGATGTACTGGTGACAGTCGAACGTGAAGGCATCATGGATAGCTTCGTGACGCATCTGACGCGCGCGAATCCAACAATCGAAGTGCCGATCAAAGACCATTACTCGCCCAACATCTTCGTCTCTGCTCTGGCAATACGAGGCAGAAGCAATCAAGTGCAACCTACAGCGCTAATCGATCTGGGCAAGCCAGCATTTAAGATGGGGCTCGCCGAAATCAACATCGGTTGGTCGGCCCATGAATTAAAGGTAAAGGTCTCCACAGACAAACCCAGTTACCGCGTGCGTGAAAAAGCAAAAGTTTCGGTCGATATCAAGCGTGTGGACGGCTCATATCCTCCCCCCAATTCTGAAGTCGTACTGGTTGCAGTTGACGAAGGTTTGCTTGAACTCAAACCTAACGATTCTTGGAAACTGTTAGAAGCCATGATGACGCGACGCGGAATCGAAGTCTCAACTTCGACTGCGCAAATGCAAGTCATCGGCAAACGTCACTTCGGACGCAAAGCACTACCAGCGGGTGGTGATGGCGGCTCCACAAGGACTGCCCGAGAACTGTTCGACACCTTGTTGTTCTGGCAGGCGCGCGTGAAGCTGGATGCACAGGGTCATGCTGAAGCCACCGTCCCATTGAATGACTCTCTGACATCATTCCGCATCGTGGCGATCGCCAGCGGCGACATGGATATGTTCGGAACGGGCTCAACCTCCGTTCAGTCAACGCAAGATCTGATGCTGTTCTCTGGACTGCCTCCGGTCGTACGCGAACAAGATAAATTCCATGCGAGCTTTACAGTACGCAATGCCAGTGAACGTGCTATCGAGACTGTCGTATCCGCCAGACAACAGAATGGTTCTTCTGGCAGCAACGAATTGACACCAATAGAGGTCAGCTTGGCTTCAGGAGAATCACGAAACATCGGATGGGATGTCAGCGTTCCTATTGATATCGAAACCATCAATTGGGAAGTGAGCATCAAGGAAAAAGACTCGAACGAAGAAGGTGATCGTCTCAAAGTCTCGCAAAAAGTCATCGCTGCCGTTCCGGTGCGCACCTTGCAAGCCACCATCATGCAACTGGATACACCGCAATCCATCAGCGTGAAACTGCCGGAAGGTGCTATTCCTGGTCGTGGTGGTATCAAGCTTACATTCCGCAAAAAACTGGGCGATGGTTTAGGCGGCGTACAAGAATATATGTCGCGTTATCCTTACACCTGCCTCGAACAGCAAGCTTCTAAATCCATTGCGCTTGAAGATGAGGCGCGCTGGAACAGCTTAATGAAAGGACTGCCCGCCTATCTGGATAGCGATGGATTGGCGAAATATTGGCCCATCATGCGTGAGGGTGACGATACGCTTACCTCGTATCTGCTTTCTGTCTCCGACGAGGCTGGATATGAAATACCCGAGCGCACTTTGAATAGGATGCGCAACGGTTTGATCGGCTTCGTCCAAGGCCGTGTCATTCGTTACTCAGCCCTCCCTACTAGTGATCTGAATATCCGCAAGTTGGCGGCTATCGAAGCGTTGGCGCGTACTGGAGATATCGAAAGAAGTTGGCTAGATAGTATCGCCATCGAACCTAACCTGTGGCCGACTTCAGCGGTATTAAACTGGCTATCCATCCTGCAACACAAGCCAGACATATTCCCAGACATCCTCGCGCAACCCGGAAGTAGGCAAATAGAAACGGCGCAGCAGGTCATCCGCAGTCGCCTCAATTTCCAAGGAACCACCATGGGTTTCTCCACCGAGCGCAACGATACATTGTGGTGGCTGATGATCGACGGAGATGTGAATGCCAATCGCGCTTTGCTGTCTCTGCTCGACCTTCCCGCTTGGGAACCAGATGTAGCACGTCTTGTGCGCGGTTCATTAGGCCGTCAGCAACATGGTCATTGGAGTACCACGGTGTCGAACGCTTGGGGTGTGTTGGCGATGAAGAAGTTCTCTGCCAAGTTTGAATCGACACCCGTGAGTGGAACGACCACTGCCACCTTGGGGAAAGAGCGTTTTACCGCCGATTGGAGTGGCGATTCCAAGAGTGCTCAACAATTGTTGAGTTGGCCTGCATCTGCCGCGCCAGTGGAATTTGCACACAGCGGCAACGGTAAACCTTGGAGCATCATGCAAAGTCTGGCCGCCTTGCCGCTCAAGGAAGCTTTATTCACTGGTTATCGTGTCTCGCGCCAAGTCATCCCAGTCAGCCAAAAGGCCAAGGGCGAGTGGCACAAGGGTGACGTAGCACGCATCCATCTGGATGTTGATGCGCAGTCCGATATGACTTGGGTTGTTGTCAACGATCCCATTCCGTCAGGTGCAACAATCCTCGGGACAGGATTAGGAGGCGACTCCAAACTACTCACTCAGGGCGAGAAGAAACAAGGATGGGTATGGCCTGCGTTCGAAGAGCGCACGTTCGACAGCTTCCGTGCCTATTACCGCTTCGTGCCTAAGGGAAAATTCGCACTGGAATACACGGTCCGTCTGAACAATGATGGCACGTTCCAATTACCCATCACACGTGTAGAAGCTATGTATGCACCTGAGATGTTTGGTGAGTTACCAAACAACGAGGTGCGGGTTATGCCATAAACGATTGTCTTAGAAAGTGGGAATAAGGTATTACATTGGGTATTGAATGATTTATCACGCTAAGGAGAAGCACGATGAGCAGAACTATTAAGCGGCATTTCATAAAAGAAATATTAATAATTTCGATTCTTAGCGGGATAGCAATTTCTGCTGAAGCAGTGGTAAATGTGCAAGTGTTAAGTGCCACAATCAAAGATCAAAGAATCGAAGGTGCATCAGTAATCTTACAAAAGAATGGTGAACAATCAGTAAATGCAATATCAAATACTCAAGGACAGGCTTCTCTTAACTCATCTTTTGCAGATGATTCGTCAACGCTGCTAATTATTAAAAAGGCTGGCTATTCTAACTTGATTGTGAAATGCCCTTGTTCCGGGATGACCTATGCCATCAGTACAGTTATGAATAATCTTGATGGAATGCGAATTGTGCTGAACTGGGGAGAGTTACCAACGGATCTCGATTCGCATCTTATCTTTCCTAGCAACCACATATACTTTAATAGTAAAACTGGAAGCAATGGCAGTGATGCCAAATTAGATGTCGATGACACAACTAGCTATGGCCCTGAAACCATTACGATTGAAAAAAAGCACAATAGTGAACGCTACGTCTACGCAGTGCATAATTATTCTGACTTCAGTATTCCGCGTTCTGATCGGCTATCAAAAAGCGGAGCAAAAGTATTCGTCTATGTAGGACAAACACTTATTAGAACTTATTACGTTCCGACAAATACAGTCGGTAATTTATGGACAGTGTTTGCTGTAACAGAATCGGGGGAATTACAAGATTACAATTCAATCACTGGAATTACGGGAGATGTGCGACTAGGCAATACTGAGTTGCAAGGAGTAATAGAACACACTTCAGTACAAACCATCAGCTACAGTGCTGACAATCAAAACAGAGCTTATGACCTGAATAAGCAAGGTGAAAATGCTTATCACTCGGGAAATCTTGATGAATCCATACGCCTATATCAATCGGCAATTGAACTGGATGGAAGCTATGGACAGGCATACAGCAACCTAGGCTTGGCCTTTCAGAAATCTGGGCGCGTAGCAGAAGCGATGTGGGCTAACCGCAAAGCGATTGCATTAGCCAATGGTCCAACCGCCGCGACTGTTCGAGCCAGCTCGCACTTCAACAACGGTAAGATTTATGAGGCCGCTGGTCAGTGGAGCGATGCATTGCGTGAGTACCAATACGCGAAGAATGATAAAGCTAATCCTGTATATGACAAGGCGATTCAACGAATGAAGGAAAAACAATAAGCAAGTCTAAGACAACATTGAAATACTAATACCAAAACGGAGGAATCAATGCGTACTGCGACTTGTTCAAAGGCTTTAATAGCAGCATTTATTGTCGTGACATTTGTTGGAGTTGGCACTTGTGAGGCAATACCAATCAACGTACAAGTCTTGAGTGCGACTATTAAAGACAAAAAGGTGGAGGATGCTACTGTCACACTACAAAAAAATGGCGAACAGTCTGCGGTTGGCACCACCGACTCACGAGGTCAAGTTAGCCTAAACTTCTCATCTGTGGATGATGCTTCTGCCTTGTTAATTATCAAAAAAGAAGGCTATTCAAATCTTGTAGTGAAGTGCCCATGCGCAGGGATGACTTATGCAATCAGTCCTGTGATGAATAATCTAGATGGCATGCGCGCTGTTTTAGTTTGGGGAGCACAGCCCAGAGATATCGATGCACATCTGTTGGTGTTGCCACAAAAGTCGACCGATACTGTCCAAAAGACCCATATATTTTTTGGCAACAAAAGTGATTGGTGGGACAAAACTCAAAATCAATTGTTAGATGTTGACAACACTACTGGCTATGGTCCAGAAACAATAACAATTAATCGCAAGTTGGAAGGGGTGCGCTATATCTATTCTGTGCACAACTTTTCAGATGCAAGCAAACCACGCTCTGACGGGTTGTCAAAAAGTGGGGCGAAAGTGTTTGTATATGTAGGGAAAACGCTCATCAAAACTTTTGAGGTGCCAAAAAGCACAGGAAACTTATGGACGGTTTTTACCGTTTCTGAGGTTGGCGAGCTTCAGGAGAGCGGGTTAATGCAGTCCGTGGCTGCCAACACTGGGCCTGGCTCCTATCAGTTAGAGGAATATCTGATGGCAACAAATGCCCCACAGCTGATTAAGCCTGAAATTAATTTCAAGACAATGCACCCCTCAACATCAATTAAGCTCGATGCCATGGCAGAAAGTTTGAATAAGGAAGGAGAAATGGCTTATCACTCCGGCAATTTAGACGAATCTATCCGTTTATATCAGGCTGCTATAGAGCTGGATGGAAACTATGGACAGGCATACAGCAATCTAGGGTTGGCTTTTCAGAAAGCCGGGCGTGAAGCAGAAGCGATGTGGGCAAACCGCAAAGCAATTGCGTTAGCCAATGGCCCAACCGCTGCAACCGTTCGCGCAAGCTCGCACTTCAACAATGGCAAGATTTATGAGGCTGCTAGTCAGTGGAGCGATGCTCTGCGTGAGTACCAGCATGCCAAGAATGAGAAAACCAATCCTGTATATGACAAGGCAATCCAACAGATGTTAGAGAAGGCAGGACACTAATGTTTAATCAAGGCAGATTGAAGCAAGTCACTTCTGCGCTGCCCATAATGGCAGCACTCTGTGTATCTTCGTTAGCCCCCTTAACAGCAATGGCCGACTATGTAGGCCCTGCCGTTGTTGCCAAAGCAAATCGTCAGCTTTGGGGGGAAACGATTAACACCCCCGCCGGTTTTGATCGCGCATCACGAGCCTCAATCCTTGTATATATTTTGGCTCTGCAAGATATGCAACGCCTCTCCGAGGCTGAAATGCTGACATCGTTCAAGATAAAAAGCGTTAATCGCGCATCCGTTGAAAAATGGCTTGGAAAAGAGTACGGATTATCGTTGCTCAACTATCAGCGGGCATCAACAAACTGTTCAGTAAGTGATTGGACGTGTATTGGTAACGTGACCACAATTGATGATTTGGAAAAAAAGGCTGCCGATGCAAAACTCCGAACACCGCCAAATCTGTTGGCTTGGAGAGACAACCTGGATAACTTTTCACGGGCATATATTGCGGAGCAATTGCGCTTGGCGGCGCTCTTTCCAAAAGTCAGCAGCGAAATCGATTTCTTCAACGAAAACGAGTGGAATGGTGATGCATTTTCAGATCGGCAGTTTTATCTTTCCTTTGACGATGGCCCAACTGGCACTCAAGGAAATACCGATGAAACTTTGGGTATGCTGGAAACAGAGAAGAAGTCTGCCGTGTTCTTTGTGCTGGGCGAGAATCTTCAAGCACGGCTGAAGAAAGCAGATAGAGAATCTCTTACGGAATTGTATACAAAACAGTGTGTTGCCTCGCATGGCTGGGAACATCAGTCGCATGCAAAATGGAATGAATGGCAAGACTCGATCAAGCGCACTCAGTCGCTATTAAATGAGACGCTTTCAAAATATAACGTTGTCCCATTATTTCGCCCCCCTTATGGTCAGAGGAAAGATGACAGCGGTGAGTTTTTTCAATCACAGTCGTTGCACGTAGCTTTATGGAATCTGGACTCACAAGACTGGAACAGCCATGTAACTATTGACGACATCACTAATCGCATGATCACACTGATGCTCATCAAACGACATGGCATGCTGTTATTCCATGATGTACATCCCAAAGCCAAGGCAGCTTTGCCACAAATATTTAAGGAGCTTGGAAGCACTATTGAATGGGGTGATTGTCACCAACTGACAAAGTTGTAGCCACATAAGGACAATGTCTTTCTCGTCACCTTTCAATGCGCTGCGCCTCATCCTGCTGCTCACCATAGCAATCAGTTTGCTGCTGTCTTGGTCGTTGCTGACGTATCCTTCCGCCCTCCCCAGCTTCGCCGCATCCAAAGCGGCCTATCGTCCCTCCGAAGCTTGGTTACTTGATCGCAACGGTGAGGTGATTGCAGTCAAGCGGATCGACAACACAGTACGTCGTCTGGAATGGGTCAAATTGAGTGATATATCTTCTGCCTCGCAAGAGTTGCTGATCTTGTCTGAAGACAAGCGTTTTTTTGATCACAATGGTGTGGACTGGCTGGCAATAATGTCATCCAGTGCTTCTAGCTTCATGCATGTCTTTGACGGAAAGCGTCCTCGCGGTGCTTCTACTCTAACAATGCAACTGGCAGGATTTCTCGATCCATCATTAGCGCCCGCAAGATCGAGACGCACGCTGACTCAAAAGTGGCGACAGATTCGTGCTGCACAAGAGATCGAAAATAAATGGAGCAAGTCGGAGATACTGGAAGCGTATTTCAATCTTGCCTCTTTCCGTGGCGAAATCGTTGGTATCCATGCGGCCTCGTTTGCTTTGTACGGCGTCCACCCCTCCTCACTTAATCGCGAGCAATCCCTGCTACTGATGGCCTTACTTAAAGGTCCTATGGCAAAACCGACACAAGCCGCCAACCGTGCCTGCGCTTTACTCAAGGCAACACAACGCGACGATGTCTCCTCATGTGAGTCGCTGCATGTATTAGCGCAAGCAGCATTGAACACACAGGGATATGTGATTCCGCAAAACAGCATCGCACCTCACCTTGCCCAAAAACTACTGACTCAACCAGGCTCTCGCGTTTCTACAACGCTGGATGCGAACCTACAACGCTTCGCCATTCAGTCACTGCGCGAACACTTAATGTCGATCAATACGCAGAATGTAAGTGATGGTGCTGTCGTTGTCATCGACAACCAGAATGGTGATGTGCTGGCATACGTAGGGAGCAGCGCTGAATTATCTGATGCCGCGAAGGTCGATGGTGTGACATCCTTACGTCAGGCTGGCTCAACCTTGAAACCATTCTTATACGGTGCGGCCATTGAAGAAAAACGCCTGACAGCGGCTTCCGTCCTTGAAGATACGCCGATCCAACTGACCACCCCGATGGGCTTATATATCCCACAGAACTATGACCGAGATTTCAAAGGTTCCGTCAGCGTGCGTACCGCGCTTGCCTCATCACTCAATGTTCCGGCAGTGCGAGCACTCGGCATAATTGGCGTAGATAAATTCACGCGTAACTTGCGCGCCTATGGCTTAGACAGCCTGACAGAAGAGGGTGAGCACTATGGATTCAGTTTGGCGCTGGGAGGCGTAGATGTGCGTTTGATCGATCTGACTAACGCGTACCGAGCACTGGCCAACAAAGGTGTCTGGCATAAGGTTCGTTACCGCTCGACAGAAAAAAAGCAGCCGGGCAAAAAAGTCCTTTCTAAACAAGCCGCCTTCATCATCGCCGACATTCTTGCCGACAGAGGTGCGCGCGCATTGACTTTCGGCCTAGAAAATCCACTGGCCACCCGCGTATGGACTGCCGCAAAAACGGGGACGAGTAAGGATATGCGTGACAATTGGTGTGTCGGTTTTTCCAGTCGTTACACCGTTGGTGTGTGGGTGGGGAACTTCAACGGCGAACCGATGCGTGACGTGTCAGGTGTGAGTGGTGCGGCACCAGTATGGCGAGACATGATGGATTATCTACATATGGGTAGTGTCAGCCCGCCACCCCAGATACCGCGCGGCGTAGTCACTCAATCGATGCATTTCGTTCCAGCAATCGAATCTGCTAGAACCGAATTCTTTGTTGAAGGCACCGAGGTTGAGGAGATACGTTTAGTCGACAAAGGAACAAGTCAGGAGATACGTGCCAAGATTCTATATCCGCCAGATGGCACCTTGATTGCCATGGATCCAGATATTCCGAGCCAATATCAGCGTATGCAATTCAGCTCGCAGGGAAACCAAGAGGTGACATGGTTAATTGATGGAGTGAATGTCGGCACAGGAAGCGACATTGGCTGGACGCCCGCTGGCGGCAAGCACAGACTGCAATTACAAGATTTTCAGGGGAACGAACTAGACTCAGTCATGTTTGAAGTAAGAGAAGCCCTCTAAGGGACTAGAGTCCATAAATGAAAGAATCTTGGAGGAAATCAGCCGTTCATTTTGCTTTTAGCGTCCGTCTCCACAGGGTTAGCAAGCGATGGTCGATCACCATCAAACGTTTAGTTTTGAACGTCCGCTGTTGGAAGTGAAGCGGACTAACCTTCAGAACACTCCATCAGCCCATTTAGCAAGTCTCCATCGTCTCTTATGGCCGAATATCCACCAATGCAAGCTTAACTGCGCATGCATTACAAAATTTCCTTACCCACAGGAGCTCCGAAACTTACTTCGCCGTGCAAGTTGTCTGGAGTAACGCCGCTGACTAGTCGATCACTGCCCCCTATCCGTTGCAGCGGTTTTATCTTCGGCATTGGCGCTTGTCTTGCCTGCCACAAATCAAACTGAGTTTGCATCCCAAGCCATACGTCCGGCGTTGTGGCCAGCCATGCAGAAAGACGCAATGCTAGGTTCGCTGTAATGCGGCCATTGCCGTTGAAAACCTTGGATAAGGTACTTGCAATGTCTGCGCCGCTGTCGCAACAGTCATCCCTTCTGGGAGCCATTCACGCAAGACTTCTCCCGGATGCGGTGGGTTATGCATTTTGTCCATTTACAATGCAGAGATTGATTCCAATAGTGTGGCTCGATACCATGAATTTTCGATACTATGAAAATCTTGGGAAAGCCTTGCTAGCTACCGGTTTGAGTCGAGTGCTATAGAGTGAAATTCAGGTTTTCTAATCATGGTATCGGCTGGCCCCAACATATCACCTTAATTGATACCATGAAAAATACCATTGATAATGCAAGATACATGATTAAGTAACGCTATTATTTATATATAAATCAATTAGTTAGGAACATTCCCTACTCCCACTCAATCGTTGCGGGCGGCTTACCTGAAATGTCGTACACCACACGATTGATACCGCGTACTTCGTTGATGATGCGGTTGGATACTTTGCCCAATAGTTCGTAGGGGAGATGTGCCCAGTGCGCCGTCATAAAGTCTTGAGTTTGCACGGCACGTAAAGACACAACCCATTCATAGGTACGTCCATCGCCCATTACGCCAACTGATTTAACGGGCAAGAAAACAGTGAAGGCTTGGCTGGTTAATTCATACCAAGTCTTACCACTTGCATCTTTAGTGTTACGCAGCTCTTCGATAAAAATTGCATCGGCACGGCGCAGCAGGTCTGCATATTCTTTTTTAACTTCACCCAAAATGCGCACCCCCAAGCCTGGGCCTGGGAAAGGATGGCGATACACCATATCCGCGGGTAAGCCGAGCGCGACGCCCAATTCACGCACTTCATCTTTGAACAATTCACGTAGCGGCTCTAACAGCTTGAGGTGCATAGATTCTGGCAGCCCACCCACGTTGTGATGCGATTTGATGGTGTGCGCTTTTTTAGTTTTTGAACCCGCTGATTCGATGACATCAGGATAGATAGTGCCTTGCGCCAGCCATTTTGCTTGCTTGAGTTTGGCTGATTCACGCTGGAACACTTCGACGAACTCGCGCCCAATGATCTTGCGCTTCTTCTCTGGGTCTGTGACACCGGTTAAGAACTTCAAGAACTCGCCGCTCGCATCCACATGAACAACTTTCATCTTTAAGTTTTTGCCGAACATCTCCATCACCTGTGTGCCTTCATGCAAACGCAACAGACCGTTATCCACAAACACGCACGTAAGCTGATCGCCGATAGCGCGATGAATCAGTGCAGCAGCTACTGAAGAATCCACTCCACCAGACAGTCCTAAGATGACCTCTTCATCACCCACTTGCGCTTTAATTTTAGCTACCGCTTCGGCGATATAGTCCGGCATATTCCAGTCATGGCCACAACCACAGATGTCATGCACAAAGCGTTCGATGATGGCCTTGCCTTGATAGGTATGCGTGACTTCGGGATGAAATTGCACGGCATAGAAGCGACGCGCCTCATCCGCCATGGCAGCAAACGGCGTCGCCTCGTTAGACGCAATTGCGGTAAATCCTGCTGGAATTTGCGTCACTTTATCGCCGTGACTCATCCACACATCAAGCAAGCCGTGACCTTGCGCATTGGTTTTATCTTGAATGCCTACGAATAATTTTGAATGCCCCTGCGCGCGAATTTCGGCATAACCAAATTCTCGAACTTTTCCGCTCTCAACTTTTCCACCCAATTGAGCCGCCATCGTTTGCATACCGTAACAGATGCCGAACACTGGAACACCCAATTCAAATACGACTTGTGGCGCTTTGGGGGTTTCGTCCTCATAAACAGAATTAGGACCGCCTGAAAGAATAATGCCCGAGGGGTTGTAAGCACGAATATCGGCCTCCGACATATCCCACGGATGCAGTTCGCAGTAGACATGCGTCTCGCGCACACGACGCGCGATGAGCTGGGTATATTGAGAACCAAAATCAAGAACGAGGATTTTTTTATGGGACATAATTAATTTGCCACTAAATCATCAAGGTCAAGCAGATACTTAACCAAATCCGATTCCTTAAAGTTATTTGCATTGAGTTTTATTTGAAGCAGACTTACTAAATCATCAACAGATACTTCTCGAACAACAACCCCTTCTGTTTCATGCAAATCGCGGGTCAAATTTTTCGTTAATATCCAAATTTGCTTGGTTTTACTCTGAATATCGTGGGTCTGTTTAAGGCTGGTTTTATCACCAGTCTTCACATCAATCGTTATAGACGACTGGCGCATTTTATTAACGTAGTTTTCTATCTGGTCTTGTTTTACAAGTTCGAAATCTTGTTTTAAGGTGCAGTCATACATTACAGCTAGGCGATCACAAATAAAAAAACCATCCGCCCTTCCTGCCTGCTGCTTCGGATCATATTGATACAGAGTGTGAATCCCCAACAAACGTAGAACTAAAAAAGTGAACTTCTCAAACTCAAGTCCATTTTTAACATTTGACAATTCTCTTTCTAGAGAGCTGACCAAAAGCTTTTTCACTTGTTCCGCAGGGCTTCGAACTATATTTTGATTAAGGGCTACAGAAGATGCCTTTATTTTCTGAATGTTTGCAGCAAAAGATTTTCCATCTTCTTTCGTTCCAACCTCAAAAGAAACAGCATCACCTTTTGATAGCTCCTCAAAGGTGAGTCCGCGCAATTCTTTCTTTGTGAAATAAATTTCAGAATCATCAGGCAGCTCAATAAATCCCCAGCCAGCCCTTTTCTTTGAAATCTTACCGTCAGCCATCAATATGCCTTCAAGAAACTTAGTTAATCAATGTGGTAGTTCGGTGCTTCTTTGGTGATTTGCACGTCATGTACATGCGATTCACGAATACCCGCTGAGGTGATTTCTACAAATTCGGCTTTAGCGTGAATCGTCGCAATATCGGGGCATCCTAGGTAACCCATACTGGCGCGTAGGCCGCCCAACAATTGATGCACGACTGCCAGCGCACTTCCTTTATAAGGCACGCGCCCCTCAACACCTTCAGGTACGAGCTTGTCTTGATTGCTCACGTTGTCTTGGAAGTAACGGTCACTAGAACCTTGCTGCATCGCACCCAAACTACCCATGCCACGATAGGATTTATAAGAGCGGCCTTGATACAGCTCAATTTCACCTGGTGCTTCTTCTGTGCCTGCAAATAGTCCACCCAACATTACGCAATGTGCACCTGCTGCAATAGCTTTGGATATGTCGCCAGAGAAACGTACGCCGCCATCCGCAATAAGTGGCACACCTGTTCCCATCAACGCATCAGCCACATTTTGAATCGCAGAAATTTGTGGCACGCCCACACCTGCCACCATCCGTGTGGTGCAAATTGAGCCGGGGCCAATGCCAACCTTTACACCATCCGCGCCATGATCCACCAGCGCCAAAGCGGCGGCCCCCGTTGCGATATTGCCGCCGATGACATCTACTTGAGGGAAGTTTTTCTTAACCCACTGCACACGACTCAATACACCTTGCGAATGGCCATGCGCGGTATCTACCACCAACACATCCACACCCGCCTCGACCAGCAATGAAACACGTTCTTCCGTCCCCTCACCCACACCAACAGCGGCACCTACACGCAAACGACCCAATTCATCTTTGCAGGCATTGGGGTGTTCAGTGGACTTCAAAATATCTTTTACGGTAATGAGGCCGCACAGTTCGAATGCATCATTTACCACCAACACGCGTTCGATGCGATGTTGATGCATGAGGCGACGCGCTTCTTCACGACTTGAATTTTCCTTAACGGTAATCAAGCGCTCACGCGGAGTCATAATTTGAGTGATGGATTGGTCGAGATTGCTTTCAAAACGCAAATCACGATTAGTGACGATACCGACAACTTGCTTGCCTTGAAGAACAGGCAAGCCAGAAATTTTATGTTGGCGGGTTAAGTTAAGCACATCACGAACAGTCATCGTGTTAGTCACGAAGATGGGATCTTTCACCACGCCACTCTCGAATCGCTTCACTTTAGCGACCTGCGCAGCTTGCTCTCTGCTGGTCATGTTCTTATGAACAATGCCAATGCCCCCTTCTTGTGCCAACGCAATCGCTAGGCGCGCCTCTGTCACGGTGTCCATCGCAGCGGATAACAAAGGGATGTTTAGACTGATATTGCGGGAAAGTTGCGTGCGTAGACTAACGTCACGCGGCAAGATATTTGAATAAGCGGGGAGAAGAAGTACGTCGTCGAAAGTGAGAGATTTTTGAGTGATGCGCATGGGAACTTCCTCTGCAAAGCGCGCATTATATCAAAACTTAATGCGTTGACCTCATCCGCTTCCTGCCAAGACTTATTGTTTCTTACCCATCACGTACATCACGTACTCATAGAACAACTCACACCAACTTTGGTCGCTTACTTTAAGCGCTTGCATGAGTTTATTAACCTCACTAACAGGCCATTTTGGATTGAATTTAATTAACATTTCCAAGGGGTAGTGCTCCATTAGTTCTGGCAACTTACTGGAACGTTTGTTGATTTCCTCCAACATCAACGCGATATCTTTATCTGACTTAACTTCGGCTGTTAAATCACCATAAACATTAGGGTTTTGCTTGGTAAATTCGACGAATTTTGATACTAAAAAGAAAAATTCACCCTGATTATTTTGAGTGACATCGTCGCCCAGCATATAAGGAAAAACCGTCAATTCTAACCAATAATAATTTAATTTAGGATTACGTAATTTGCTAATTCCAACATAGCCTTTTCTGGCTAACGCACGCCCCACACAGTCATTGAGAATTAACTTATCGGAAGCGCGCTCCACTAATTCTGGATTATTAAATATTTCGGGTTTTGCCAAAAAAAATTCAGGGAAATCATCCAATAACTTTCCCGATGTTTGATGGGCGCGATAGTAGGAGCGAAATAGCTTAAGCACTATCTCTTGATTTTTTTCTACCGAGTAGTATGCCGTCTGCGGGTTATCTTTTTGATTACGTTGCACGTTAAACCTTTAAGATGCTGTTACACCGAGTATCCATGCCATACAAGTTTGCAATAAACAGTGAGAAAGCTATTCAGGGCGTAATCATAAATTGACGCGCACTAAAATAGTAGGTAATTTTCACACATCCGTTATTTTGGGAGCTCAAATGAAATTCACCACCCTGATTATTTCGTTACTTTTACTCTGCACCCCTGCGCACGCCGCCCTTAATAAGTGGGTAGATGAGAAGGGGGCGGTGCACTATTCGGACACAGTGCCTCCCGATGTAAACAAGGCCAATGTCGTGCACTCAATGACAGGCAAAGGTCAACTTGAAGCGCCTGTTTCAAGCTCACCCAAAACAGTTGCGGAGCGCGAAGTTGAGTTGAAAAAATCGCGCAAGGAGAAAGAAGATTCTGCTGCCAAAAAAGAACAAGAAGATAAGCGTACAGCGGAACGCGCGCACAATTGCTTGGTGGCGCAGCAAAATTTGCGGGGGCTAGAAGAAGGGGGGCGTGTAGTAACTTATGATGCCAAAGGAGAGCGCACTTTCCTTGACGATGCTACGCGTGAACAGCGCATCAGCGAAGCACGCAGCGCAGCCAGCTCGATGTGTGATTAAGTTGCAAACCAAACTATGTGGCGGACACCGCGCCGCCACCATCCTCGCGTAAGCGCAACGCCTCCTCAATATCCACCGACACTACTTTAGATACACCGCGTTCTTGCATGGTGACGCCAATCAATTGATGTGCCATTTCCATGGTGATTTTATTGTGGCTGATATAGACAAACTGGGTGTTCACCGACATTTTTTGAATCAGCTTGCAAAGACGCTCGGTATTGGTGTCATCCAGTGGCGCATCCACCTCATCCAACACACAGAACGGAGCAGGATTGAGTTGAAATAAGGAGAACACGAGCGCAATTGCCGTCAGCGCTTTTTCCCCGCCCGACAGCAAATGAATGGATGTATTTTTCTTGCCTGGCGGATGCGCCATCACCTGCACTCCACTGTCCAAAATCTCCTCGCCGGTCAATACCAAGCGCGCTTCACCGCCACCAAACAAAATTGGGAACAATTCAGATAAGTGTTGATTCACCGCATCGTACGTTGTCATCAACAAATCGCGCGATTCCTTATCAATGCGGCGAATGGCAGACTCAAGCGTCTCAATTGCCTCATTCAGATCTTTGGCTTGCGCATCCAGGTAAGATTTGCGTTCCTGCGCTGTTTGCAATTCTTCCAGTGCAGCCAAATTCACCGCGCCCAATGCCGTAATTTCATTAGCTAAACGCAGCAACTCATTCTGCAATCCGCCCGCTTTTGCACCTTCAATTAGAGGGAGTAAAACTGACACATCAATGTTAATCAGCTGCTCCGCCCATTGCTCATATTGCAGGCGTGCTTCTTGTTCTTTGAGACTAATCTCACTGACTTTTTCGCGTAAGGGATTGAGCTTTTGCTCACATCCCATGCGCTCCTGCTCCATCTTATTCAGGTTCAGTGTGGCGTGTTCCAACGTGTTGCGTGCTTGCGCTAGCACCTCTTCCGCGAGCTGACGTTGTTGCAACAAACCTTGTAACTGCTCTTGCGCATTGCCATCGCTCAAGCTTTCCTGATCCGAGCGGCTATGCACCAGCGCTTCTTCAAGTTGCGCCAAGGTAACACTGTTGTTTTGCATGTTTTGTTCGATGTCGTTCAGTTTATCCACGCAAGTTTTGGCAAAAAAACGTGATTCCTGTAACTCGTGTTGTGCACGTTGCGCTTGTTCGCGGGCTTCGCGTAAAGCAAATTCTTGTGCGCTGGCGTGGTGTCGCGCCTTATCACTTTCAGCCAATTGCACAGCAGATTGCTCACGTTGAATAAGCATGCGCTCGGCGATTTCTTGTAACTGGATTTGCTCTTCTGCCACGCGTTGCACTAACTCCTCCAGCTCTTGCGCAATCTGTAAGTTGCGTTCTTGACTGCGCTCATTCGCTTGAGTGAGCTTGAGAATATGCACTTGAATTTGATGTTGTCGCTGTTGTGACTCGGCTCCTTCACTACGCAAAGGAGCAATACGACTGCCAACAGCCAAGTAAGCTGCTTCTGCCAAATCGACGGCTACTTTGCCTTGCGCTAACGTAGCAGCACGCTGCACAGCTTCACCCTGCAATTGTTCAATTTCGCGTTGACGCGCCAAAATACCGTGCACCTGACTATCAGGCGCATGAAACAACACACTGTGCGCACCCACCAAGTGACCTTGCGGAGTAACCAGCCACGCGCCTGCTTGTAATAGGCCGCGCAAACGCAGCGCCTCGTCCAGATTAGCGATGGCATATACGCCCGCCAGCCAATCATTCACCACGGGGGCGGCGTATTCATTTTGATAGCGTACATAGTGAGTTAATGGCGTCAGCCCTGCGGGCGCATCTAACACGACAAGTTGCGTGCCCTGTGCCGCATACACTGCCAACTTAGCGGGGGGAGTCTCTTGCCAACGCGCTGTTTCGTCCAACTGCCCCAAAGACAAGGCATTGATACGTTCACGCAACACGGCTTCCAGCGCATTTTCCCAGCCTTGCTCTATGCGAATGGACTGCCATAAGCGCGGTGCATTTTCTAACTGATGTTGCGCCAGCCACGCTTTTAGATTTTTATCGTTATCCACCTGCGATTGCAATTGCTTCAGCGCATTCATACGCGCTTCGACTTGCGCTAATGCTCGCTCTAAATCTTGTGCGCTATTGCGCGCCTGATGTCTAGCCGCATCCGCGAGGGGTAATTGCTCTTGTAGTTGTGCCAGTTGCTGTTGCTGTTCTTCATGTTGCAACTGCAATTCAAGCAATTGTTGTTGCGCCTGTTGCAAGCCTTCCACGTCAGGACGCGGTAAATTATCGCGCTCCAACATCAAACGTGAACGACGGCTATCAAGTTGCTGCACGTTGCCTTGAATATGTCCGCGTTGCGTATCAGCCAATTGGATTTGTTGCTGAATGACCATTTGCTCACGCTGCAAGGTGTTGTGGCGCTCCAGTGCAATACGAGTAGCTTCTTCTGCTTGCGGCAATTTCAGTGCTTCAGAATGGGCACGCTCTTCACACATCTGTACCCGCGTACCGCTATCTTGTTGTTGACGTAACCAGTGTTCTTGCAGCGTTTTTAAGCCTTGCAGTTGCACTCTCTGCTGCGCAATTTGGCGTTCACCATTTTGAATTTGTTGTGCGAGACGATTGCGTTGTTCGGTCAAGAAAGTGATTTGCTGCTCTAAACGTGCCACCTCCGCATTGCTGGCATACAAATCCCCCTGCTTGGCGTGTAGCGCATCAGACAAGGTAAAGTGTTCGGCGCGTGCGCCTTCCAACTTACTTTCCACTTCGCGCAATTTAGAAATTTCAGCTTCCAAATCATTCTTGGTTTTTTCAACTTGCTGTGCAAAACGTACGCGACGCGCTTCCGCCTCTTGTTTATTCACCAGCCACAGCAAACGTTGCGTGGTTTCGCGACGCGCCTCAAGTTCGCGATATATCTTGGCCACTTCTGCCTGTTCACCCAAATGCCCCAGTTGTTTATCCAGCTCATGCAATATGTCGGATACGCGCGCTAAATTGCCCTTCGTATCCCCCAGACGCAATTCTGTTTCGCGCCGACGATCTCGATATTTAGAGACTCCCGCTGCTTCCTCAAGGAACACACGCAACTCTTCAGGTTTAGCCTCAATGATGCGCGAAATCATGCCCTGCTCGATAATGGCGTAGGCTCTTGCACCCACCCCCGTACCCAGAAAAATATCGGTAATATCTTTACGACGAACGTTTTGATTGTTTATGTAGTAATTGGAATCACCATCGCGGTGTAGCACACGCTTAATGGAAATTTCAGCGAACGTCGCCCATTGCCCACCTACTTTTCCAAGTGAGTTATCGAATATCAATTCAACACTGGCTCGCGATACTGCTTTGCGATTGCCAGAACCATTAAAAATCACATCCTGCATAGACTCGCCACGCAAAGCCGATGCGCGTGATTCCCCCAACACCCAACGCAAGGCGTCAATCACATTGGATTTACCACATCCATTCGGCCCCACCACCCCCACCAACTGACCTGGTAACGATATAACAGTGGGATCAACGAAGGATTTGAAACCGGCAAGTTTGATTTGGCTTAAACGCAATTTAGGTATGTCCGAAGAAAACAGGCTGACGTTATAATGTGCGGCGCATTCTAACCGAACAAACAAAGGCAACCAAACGTGACCACTCAACCCACCAAGACACTCGAAACCTTCCCTAATCCACAACCCAAGCGGGACTACCACATTCACATGGAAATACCTGAATTTACATGTTTATGTCCAAAAACTGGACAGCCTGATTTTGCTACCCTCATCTTGGATTACATCGCCGATCAACAATGTGTTGAATTGAAGAGCCTTAAACTTTACATGTGGTCATTCCGTGATGAAGGACACTTCCACGAAGATGTGACCAATCGCATTTTGGATGACTTGGTCGCTGCCACCCAGCCACGCTTTATGCGCCTCACTGCCAAATTTTATGTGCGCGGCGGCGTGTTCACCAATGTGGTCGCCGAGCATCGCCAAGCAGGTTGGCAACCCACGCCGCTGGTTGAATTAACGCAGTTTTCTACGCAATCCAACACGCGCGGCTAACTTCAATGGAATATCGACGTCTCGGCACTAGCAACCTCAACGTCTCGGCCCTATCACTCGGTACGATGACTTTCGGTGAGCAAAACACCGAAGCAGAAGCACACGCGCAGCTCGACTATGCGATTTCGCGTGGCGTAAATTTTATCGACACGGCCGAAATGTATCCTGTCGCCCCACGCGCCGAGACCGTGTATCGAACTGAAGCTTATATTGGTTCTTGGCTTAAGCGTCAGCCCCGCGACACACTGATTGTTGCGAGCAAAATTACGGGGCCTGCGCGTGGCTTCACGTGGGTTCGTGGCACCCCACGCATTAACCGCGAACACATCATTGCCGCCGTCGATGCAAGCTTAAGTCGCTTAAACACCGACTATATTGACCTCTACCAAATCCACTGGCCGGATCGCTATGTGCCCATGTTTGGATCAACTAGCTACGATGTGACGCAAGAGCGTGAAGCCACCAGTATTGCGCACCAATTGCAGGCACTCGCCGAACAAGTACGAGCAGGAAAAATTCGCCACCTTGGCTTGAGCAATGAAACACCTTGGGGGGTAGCCGAATTTGTGCGTTGCGCCGAACAACTGGGACTTCCCAAAATTGTCAGCGTACAAAATGCCTACCATTTATTGAATCGCACTTTCGAAAGCGGACTCGCCGAGACTTGCCATCACACGGGCGTGGGCTTACTGGCTTATAGCCCGCTGGCGTTTGGCTGGCTCACGGGAAAGTACCTCGCCGATACCCAAGTGCACGGACGTATTACTCTTTTTCCGAACTTCGGACAGCGTTATGCAAAAATCAACGTGCCCGCCGCCACGCGTGAATATCTGCGTATTGCCCAAGACAGCAACCTTACCCCGGCTACGCTGGCACTCGCCTTTGCACGCACACGCTCGTTCACGAACAGCGTCATTGTCGGCGCGACCACTTTGACACAACTTAAGGAAAATATAGACAGTGCCGCCGTAACCCTAGACAAAGTGGTATTAGAAAAAATTGAAGCTGTGCATAGGATGTACCCCAATCCCGCACCTTAAAGACCGTTCAATTCGAGTATTATTCACTCCGCAAGCTGACTAACCCCAAGGAGAAATTCATGCAGAAAAAAATCTTCGCCGTGCTACTTATTATTCTCACCAGTGGCGCGTGGTTTTACCTAGACATGTTGAATAAACAAGCCATCAAAGAATCCGAACAGGCTCGTATTGAACTCGAACAGTTGCGCAACCAAGTCAAGGCTAGAGCAGAAGCAGCGCTGAATTTAGGCGTGCAATTGGCGGCAGACTTAAGCGCGTGCAAAGCGGCTGCTGAAACAACGAAAACAGAGTTCATTACGAAGAACCAAGTACCCGTCAAACGCAAACCTGGCGAATTCACCTTAGCACCCGCCCTGATGGAAGAAGCAAACAAAACCTTTGATGCCGCGAATACTGCCTGTCAAAGCACATACGACGCGCGCATTAAAAGCGGCTCCTAAGTAAGATGTTGCATCTGGGGACACCAACACGCTCCCAGATGCAGCAAAATTCTCAGTCACTTCCTCGCGTCTGGCTTATGACTCAATGGCAGTCAGTGACACACCTCGACTGCGATGCGGCAACGCCAGATAGCGTTGCGTTTGCATTTCAGTCAGTCGACTCACAATACGCTGCGCTTCACCATCCAAGGCGGATGCCTCATATAACACCGTCAAATCCGTCGCAAATGAAGCCACCAGCTGCACATGATTGTCGTACAGCACATCGATCAACCACGTAAAGCGGCGCGCCGCCGCCGCGTTGTCCGCATTGAACTGCGGAATGTTTGATACAAACACCGTGGGATAACGATGCGCAATTTGCAGGTAGGCAGCCTGATCATGATTACCTCCACACAGCGCGTTAAAATCGAACCACACCACTTCCCGCGCATCGCGTTTAACAGGCATCTCGATATTGCCCACTTGAATGGCACTTGCCACACAATGCAACCCCGCAGTCAGTCGCTGAAATAACGATTGCATGCGGAATTCTGCCGAGGCGTCCGACGTCAACATAAACAAAGGGTCGCGTGCCATCTGCAACAGTCGGTAATCTGTATCACTATCGAGATGCAACACTTTCAAATCACGCTTGAGTAAGGCAATTGCGGGTAAGAAATTTTGTCTTTGCAAGCCATTCGGATATAAAGCATCGGGAGCGTAGTTAGACGTGGTGAGCAACACAACACCTCGTTCCAGCAAGGCGTGGAGCAGCCGCGCTAAAATCATCGCATCCGCAATGTCATCTACATGAAACTCATCCAGACACAACAAACGGGTGGATTGCTCAATTTTATTGGCCAGTGCAATCAACGGGTCACGCTCATGCGCAAGCAGCTTCATCTCGTGGTGAACTTCAGCCATAAAATTATGGAAATGGATGCGGCGCTTACGTCGGTAAGGCAAGCAAAGATAAAAGCCATCCATTAAAAAAGTTTTACCGCGCCCCACCCCGCCCCAAATATAAAGACCGTTAGGCACATCGGGACTCAACAAACTGCGCCCTAAAAATTGGTTACGTTTGACTTTGAATTCGACTAGCTGTAACCACAGCGTTTCCAATTCTTCAATTGCAGCGAGTTGTCGGGTATCACAGATAAATCCTGATTCTGTGCAAGTGGCTTCATACCAAGCCTTTGGGCTCATTCCAGCGGCGTCCATTAAGCGACATCCTCAATAAATTCAAGCGCATTTTCATCAGGGTCACGGCAAAATAACGCCCGCCTCCCCGATTGACTCAAGCTATAGGAAATGCCTGCTTGTTCCAATTTTTGAATTAAAGTCATGAGACTACTCACGCTTAACGCCACATGCCGATCACGTCCCCCATGTGCGGGACGCACAACCCCCTCTTCAGGATTAGGCAGCAGCATTAGATGGATTTGTTGCCGAGGTGCAATGTCGTACCAGACTCCGTCGAAACTCATATTAGGCCGACTGCTGTCTGGATAAAGACCTAATACACATTCATAAAAATCGCGGGCGCGGGTGAGGTTGCAGGTAATAAAGGTGGCATGATGAAATCCATTAATCATTTAATTTTCTCCGCAAAATCCTTTGAACCACTTGACACAAAAAACAAAATCCTTAAATTGAAAGAAAGTGTCAGGCAACAACGTAGCCTCTGTCACAAAAATGAGTACGCCCTCCACATCAGCTACAATCGCCTCACTTTATAGATGGTCACTCGTTACGACATCTTAAACATATCGCACAAAGGAAATATGTTTTTAAGTCTTTTCATTATCGTTGTAGAAATCGTGCTGATTACCGCATTGAATTATGCAATGAAGAGTTCGCATATTTCCATCGACGTTCTTTATTGCCTCCCCATCATACAAGCTGCAAGTGCCAAATCGTTATTAGCCAAACGTCGAACTGACTCTGCTCTTCCCTATCTGCTCGGATTTGTCGTTGCTTTTGCTTGGAGTTTTTCAGAGTACCTCGTTGCCCCAGAAGACATTTCAATGACCGCCCTAGCACTGAATGTCTTCACGCGAGGTATCACCTTCGCCATCCTGGGTCGCGTGGTATCGCGCTTATGGCACGAGCGTGAGTATGGTCAAAAAGATTTTCTCACCGACCTCGCGAATCGCCCCAACTGGATTGAGAAATTAGAACAAGAGCAGCTACGTTCAGAACGTTCACGCCAGCCCTACTCTTTGCTCTATATTGATATAGATCGCTTCAAAAAATTAAACGACACACTCGGCCACAAGGTTGGAGATGCGGCATTAAACCAAGTGGCGGACATTCTGACTCGCGGGTCGCGCAAAACAAATTCAATTGCGCGTATCGGGGGGGATGAGTTTGCGGTATTAGCGCCAGAAACAGGTGCTCAAGAATGCGCCATCTTGATGCAAAGAATTAACGATTTAGCTATACAGACTTTTGAGGAATGTGGCTGGGATATTTCTTTATCCATCGGCCATATCACCTACATTGGACAAGGAAAAACAGTCACCGAATTACTGCATGAAGCCGATTCAAATATGTATCACGTCAAAAAATCCAAGCAGTAATTTTGAAGGCTAGCCCAAACTCCTTAAAGCAAACGAGAACTCGCTAAAATACCGTTGCGTTTAAGTAACACGAGCAAATTCGCTTCATTCTCCCCCACTACTTGAGCTAGGTAATTCATATTTTTCTGAATGGATTCGATGTAGAGATTTTTGCGCACGCCGTGTACTGCTTCAAAATGAAACTCCAGCTTATGGTAAATGCCGCCCAACACACCGTCCAGCTTCTCTTGAGTAGTCAGATAAAAATGAATGGTCTGGCGCAACATATCAAACAAACTCAAGTAGTTTCCAAATTGCGCCTCCTGAAACTCCATATACAAGAAGGCCAACTTCTCCAAATATTTGCGGTCTGCCATCTGCCCCACAATATCCGCTGTAGCCACAATACGAGCCAGTGTGCGCGTGCGTTCACTGGGAAATTCAATTTGAGCAAACGGGCGAAAATGCTCTGTGCCCAGAATCATGCCTTTCACATCCACCAAAATGTTCGACGGTAATAGGCGCTCACCAAAATAAGTTTGCATAAATTCCACGCCACGCTTGACATGAGTGCGGGTTAATTGCGCACCCGTGCCTGTATTTTCCCCGTTACGTTGCGCGTAACCAATGTCGTGCATCAGGATAGCCAGCATCATCAACGTGAGCTCTTCATCGGAAAGCTTATCGCCCGACACATGCACGCCATGCATCAGCCTCACACCACACGTAAAGACTTCTAATGTGTGCGGCAGGTCGTGATACAAAGTTTTAATTGGCGCATATCCAGGGAACTCACCGTAAAACATTCGCAGCACATCCTTGAATACTTTCTGCACTAACGTGAAATCGTAATGGGGGCTAATTAGACGAATCGTTTCCGTCGTAATGTTCCACACCGCTTGTGGGTCGGTGTTATCAAACAGCTTGGAAGTATCGACAGTAGCAAGTGAATTTTTCATTGGTGTAAACCCAACAATAAAGCCGTTTAGGCCTATGAAATTAAGGGGGATTTGCTGAAAGTCTACTCTACAGATTTACTTGGGGAAAGTTTTCCAGACAAAAAACTGGCTGAAACAATCAAGGCTGCCCCAATCCAGTCACGCAAACTCATTGCCTCATTAGCTAATACGTAAGAGGCCAATGCCGCCACCACCAGCTCAAACAAAAACAAAACAACGGCACGATTTGCAGACAGGTGTGTAACGCCATATTGCACGGCAAAGGCGGTAGCACATAGCACAATACCCATCACAATCAATAGCCACCACGATGGCATATCAATTGAGGATATTTGCGTATCTGCGCCGCCCTGCCAACATAAAAACGGCAAGGTCAGCAGGGCAGTCCCCAGCCAAATGCTGAAAGATTTTGTTTCGACGGAAAGATGCGCGGCGCGGCGCGAGGTGACATTGGATAACGCAAAGCTCATTCCAGCTGATAGCCCTAGCCATTCAGAGCTATTTTGCGGCCAAGGCACGCCTAAACTGGGCTGCCATAACATCACCATCGCGCCACTTAATGACAGCAACACAATGAAATAGCCGTAGCGATTAAGGCGTTCGCCCAATAGCCAAAACGAAAATAGGATTGTCCACACAGGCGCCAGATAGAACAGAAGCAAAACACGCATCACATCGCCGTGCAACATGCCCAAGACATAGCCCAAGTTGGCCCAGCCCGCACTCAACACAAGAAGTAATGCCCAACCTCTAATTTGCTCACGTTCGCGCCAAATAGTAGGCAGCATAAAAAGGCCAAAAAACATAGCCAGCAAGTACGTAATGAGCGTGGAGAGTGCGCCCGAGATACCGACATCTTGCAAAACCCGATAGGGATACCAGATCAACCCCCATACCAACGCACCACTCAACACACCCACGACAGGCAGGACATTTTGTTTTGATGACAACTCACCGCCCCTTATATAATGCGCAACGTTTTCGTTGCCAAAAATTTACTGATGAATCCTGACCTGCAAAAACTGCAACCTTATCCCTTCCAAAAACTCGCCAAATTATTCGGCGAAGTGACGCCAAACGCAGCACTGAAACCTATCAGCCTACACATTGGCGAACCCAAACATGCAACACCTCATTTCATCAAAGAAGCCATAATTTCAGGCTTGGATGGACTGGCGAATTATCCCACAACCCTCGGCAGCGACGCCTTGCGCACTGCCATTGCTAACTGGTTGAGCCAACGTTATGACATCGTTGCCCCCGATGCCAAGACCCAAGTGCTTCCTGTGAATGGCAGCCGCGAAGCCTTGTTCTCGTTCGCTCAAGCCGTGATCGACCGCAGCAAGCATGATCCTGTCGTGATCTGCCCCAACCCCTTCTATCAAATCTATGAAGGTGCGGCTTTCCTCGCTGGGGCGACACCGCATTTCTTCAACACGCTGCCCGAAGATGATTTTGCGATGGACTTCGCACAGTTGCCTGAAGCGGTGTGGCAGCGTACGCAACTCATCTACGTCTGCTCACCGGGCAACCCGAATGGCCGCGTGATGCCACTGACTGAATGGCAGACTTTGTTCGAGATGAGCGACCAGTACGGATTCATCATCGCCGCCGACGAGTGTTATTCCGAGATCTATTTTGGTGAAGATAAGCCACTAGGTGCATTACAAGCCGCACAGCAACTCGGGCGTGGTGACTACAAGAACCTAGTCGTGTTCTCCAGTCTATCCAAACGTTCGAACGTGCCCGGCATGCGTTCTGGTTTCGTCGCCGGCGATGCCAAGGTGTTAGAGCGGTTCGCGCTGTATCGCACATATCACGGTTGCGCCATGAACCCCGCCATCCAAGCCGCGACCATCGCCGCATGGAACGATGAAGCGCATGTCGCCGAGAACCGTCGCTTGTACGCGGAGAAGTTCGACCAAGTCATCAAACTACTCTCGCCCGTATTGCCCGTGACCAAGCCCGATGCCAGCTTCTACCTATGGATACGCACCCCCATCGCAGATACCGCCTTCGCGCAACAGCTATACCGCGACTATAATGTGTCCGTGTTGCCGGGTAGCTTCTTGGCGCGCGAAGCACACGGAGTCAATCCCGGTGCGAACTTCATCCGCTTGGCGTTGGTCGCCAATCTGGACGAGACACGGGAAGCCGCAAGACGCATCACAGCATTCACATCAAAACTCAACTAGGAAATCACCATGCCTCAATTGCAAGCCATCATCGAAGAAGCCTTTGAACGTCGCGCAGAAATCACACCACGCAACGTGGATGCGCAACTCAAAGAGACCATCAACACCGTCATCGAATATCTGGACCAAGGCAAGTTGCGCGTGGCTGAGAAGATCAATGGCGTGTGGGTCACGCATCAATGGCTTAAAAAGGCCGTGTTGCTGTCCTTCCGTATCGAAGACAACAATTTCATCAAGGGCGGCTTCACCAACTATTTCGACAAAGTGCCTTCCAAGTTCGCCGACTACAACTCCAAAGAGTTCCGTGAAGGCGGCTTCCGCGTCGTACCCCCTGCGGCCGCACGTCGCGGTGTGTACATCGCCAAGAACGTGGTGCTGATGCCTTCCTACTGCAACATCGGTTCGTATGTGGATGAAGGCACCATGGTGGACACATGGGCGACTGTTGGTTCCTGCGCGCAGATCGGTAAGAACGTACACTTGAGCGGCGGTGTAGGTATCGGCGGCGTGCTTGAGCCAGTTCAAGCTAACCCAACCATCATCGAGGACAACTGCTTCATCGGTGCGCGTTCGGAAGTGGTCGAGGGCGTGATCGTGGAAGAAGGTTCCGTCATCTCCATGGGCGTGTTCATCGGCCAATCCACTAAGATCCTCGACCGCGAGACGGGCGAGATCATCTATGGTCGCGTACCTGCCGGTTCCGTCGTCGTCAGCGGCAGCATGCCTTCCAAGGATGGCACTCACAGCTTGTACTGTGCTGTCATCGTGGAAAAGGTGGATGCCAAGACCTTGGGCAAGACAGGCATCAACGAGTTGTTG
>JABFSI010000124.1 GCA_013140695.1 Sideroxydans sp.
GAATATATTGAGATCTTCTACAATCGTCAGCGCAGGCATCAGACTTTGGGGTACCTCAGTCCAGTGCAGTTTGAGCAGCAAGCAGATGTACCCAATTAAACCGTCCGAGAAAGGCGGGTTAGCTCAGCATCGCAATTGTTTTCAGCAACGACCGCTTCGGGTTGCGGTTACAACCTGAAGTTGTATCAGGTTCACTTCACAAAATAAATCTTCTCACCGCCGCCTCATCGAACGGCCACCCCAACTCCGCACCTGTATCATCCCGCTTCACCACAGGGATCCTCACGCCATACTTCTCAAGCAAGGCATCATCTTCTGCGATGTCGATGTGCTCGGCTTTTACACCAATCGCTTGAAGTACGGCTTCAGCTTGTTCGCACAAGTGGCAGAAGGTGGTGCCGTATAGGATGAGCTTCACAGATGTAGGCATAGCTGTTGGATCATGTGCTCTTCATCGGCGGGGATGATGCAGATGGGTTTGGAGCCGAGTGCTTCGACGTAGGTCGAATTCGCTTTGTTCGCTGCGGTGTCGAGTTTGATGCCCATGAAGGCGAGCGTGCTGCAGATCTTGTCGCGGATGATGGCGCTGTGTTCGCCGATGCCACCTGTGAATACCAACGCATCGATTGGCGCCAAAGAATACGTTGTTTATCGGTGTCATAGCCGATGGAGAGGCTGGGGGGAGAGGCTGCCGATGCGGGTGTAGGAATACATCTGTGACGAGTAATCTTTCATACCTGAACCGAAGGATTTGTTTGCCGTGCCGAATTGGATGCGGCCTGTCAGGCTCAAGCCGTTATCTGCATCATCATTAAATATGCCAGAAAGCGCTAATGGGTATTGCGGGTAGATTGCTAGACCATATCAGTATTTGCTGATACTCTGATGCACGATTCAGTTTCCAAGCAGCCTCTTATGAGGCTGTATTCATATGGAGTGGGGTGAGTCGTTGTGGGTTTTAATTTGCAGTTTTACTCAAATCAAGGGGGGCGAAATGGCACGTGTCGTTATTTTAGGGGCGGGTATTGCAGGGCATACCGCAGCAAGACATTTGAACAAATGGTTGGGCAAGGGGCATGAGGTGATTGTGGTGTCGCCGAATGCTAAATGGAATTGGATTCCTTCCAACATTTGGGTGGGTGTGGGGCAGATGACGGAAGACGAGGTCACGTTCGATTTGGCCGAGCTTTACAACAAGATTGGTGTGCGCTTCGTGCAGGCTAAAGCGCTGTCACTCAACCCCGAAGGTAATGCGGGCGCTGCGCTCCCCTTCGTTACGGTGGAGCATATGCACGCGAGCAAAGCGGGAGAGCAAGAAGTCATCACCTATGACTACCTTATCAATGCTACGGGTCCTAAATTGAATTTCGGCGCGACGGAAGGGCTGGGTCCTGAACACGGTCATACGGTATCGGTTTGCACAGCCTCCCATGCGTTGGAAGCGAATCAAAAATTGCAGGCGGCCATTGAAGCGATGCGCGCAGGCAAGAATCAAAACATCGTTATCGGCACCGGTCATGGCATGTGTACCTGCCAAGGCGCGGCGTTCGAATACATCTACAACGTGGATCACGTGTTGCGTGAAGCCGGTGTGCGCGACAAGGCGCGCGTCACCTGGATTAGTAATGAATATGAGCTGGGCGACTTTGGTATGGGCGGCGTGCAAATTGAGCGTGGTGGCTACGTGACCAACGGCAAAGTGTTTGCTGAATCGCTCATGGTGGAGCGCGGCATCGAGTGGATTACGCGCGCACACGTGAAGAAAGTGGAAGCGGGGAAAATCCATTACGAAAAATTAGATGGCAGTTTCCACGAACTGGATTTCGATTTCTCGATGCTGATCCCCCCTTTCGCGGGGGTGGGACTGAAGGCCTTCGACAAGGCGGGCACAGACATCACGGCACAAATTTTCGCGCCCAACGGCTTTATGAAAGTGGATGCGGATTACACCGCGCGTCCCTTCCTAGAATGGAGCGCCAAAGATTGGCCGCGCACGTATCAAACGCCGTCTTATCGCAATATCTTCGCTGTGGGTATCGCCTTTGCACCGCCGCACATGATTAGCAAGCCGATGCAAAGCACCAACGGCACGCCCATCAATCCAACGGCACCACGCACGGGTATGCCTTCCGCTGCGATGGCGAAAGCAGTCGCCATGAGCATTCGCGACATGATTAACGGCGCTGAAAAACCAACGCATACCGCGTCAATGTCCGAGATGGGCGCCGCGTGTGTTGCTTCGACAGGTTCGCATTTTTTTTCGGGAACGGCGGCCACGATGACGGTGTTTCCCGTGGTGCCGGATTTTGAAAAATATCCAGCGTACGGGCGCGACATTAGCTTGACGACGGGTGAGATCGGGCTGGCAGGTCATTGGATGAAGTATCTGCTGCACCATGCCTTTATCTATCAGGCAAAGATGAAACCCGGTTGGTCAATCATGCCCGATTGATTTCACACATTTCTAAAAATTAGGAGTTACGCATGCCAGAAAAATTTAGCAACAGAGAGCCCTATCAACAGGCTTACTACCCACCTGCCCCTACCCGATTTACGCGCTTTATGCGTACTTGCGTGGCATGGCAGTTCATTCGATTTTTGGTCATTAATTTTAGAATTTTGAAGCTGATGTCCAAGTCGCATCACTGATATTGGGTGGCGTGAATATTGGAGTGAAAAAACAAACCCGCCGCAGGCGGGTTTGTTTTTTGGTGAACTTTACCAAGGGTTGGTTAACTCTATTACTTCAAAAACTTTTTAAGCGTTAAGTCGTTAAACGGCCATCCCAACTCCTCACCCGTATCTTCCCGCTTTACCACAGGGATCCTCACGCCATACTGTTCAAGCAATCCATCATCTTCCGCGATGTCGATGTGTTCGGCTTCCACGCCGACGGCTTGAAGCACCGCCTCCGCTTGTTCGCACAAGTGGCAGAAGGTGGTGCCGTATAGGATGAGCTTCACAGATGTAGGCATAGCTGTTGGATCATGTGTTCTTCATCAGCGGGGATGATGCAGATGGGTTTGGAGCCGAGTGCTTCGACGTAGGTCGAGTTGGTTTTGTTCGCTGCGGTGTCGAGTCTGATGCCCATGAAGGCGAGTGTGCTGCAGATATTGTCGCGGATGATGGCGCTGTGTTCGCCGATGCCACCGGTGAATATCAACGCATCGATGCCGCCCGCTTTGGCGGCGAGGTTGCCGATAGAGCCACTCACTTGATTGCAGAAATATTCCACGGCTAATTTTGCTGCGGCGGTCTTACTGTCGAGCAGGTCTTCCATCTCGCTGCTCTCACCTTCAGAGAGGGCAAGCAATCCCATCTGGTGGAACACGATGTCGCGCAGGGTATCTGCATCGTGGCGCTGTGCCAGTTCCAACATCACGCCGGGGTCGAGGTCGCCGCTGCGCGTGCCCATCACGATGCCGCCCGCAGGGGTGTAGCCCATGGTGGTGTCTTGTGATTTCAATTCGCGCATCAGACACAGACTTGCGCCACTACCCAGATGCGCAACGACCACATTGCCATTTGCCTTGCTGCCGATCAGATCAGGCAACACAGACGCGACATGCGCATAGTTCAAACCGTGGAAGCCATAGCGCCGCAATCCATAGGACGAGGGGATGGGCAGACGCTTGGCGAGTTCCGGCATGGTGGAATGAAAAGCGGTGTCGAAGCAGGCGATCTGCGGCACGCCGAAACGTTGGCGGCATAGTTCCAAGCCCATCAAGTTGCCCGGCAGGTGCAAAGGCGCGAGATGAGTGATGCTCTTCAGTCGCGCCAACTCCACATCGTCCACCACTCGTGCCGCATCGGTGATGTCACCGCCGTGTACGAAGCGATGGCCAACGAGGTCAGGCGTGTGTCCGCCCAATTCACGCATCAGTTCATCGTAAGCGGTGGCGTGATCGCGCAGATGCCCATAGCGGAAATCACGCCGAGAGCCGTTCGCTTCGAACAGGCTTGCCTTGATGGACGACGAGCCGCTGTTGATGGTGAGGATGGTCTTCATTGTTATCCTAAAAGCAGTTACACGCGGAGTAGCGGAGTAATGGAAAAGCATCTCAAAAATTCAAATTCTGTCATACCCGCGCAAGCGGGTATCCAGTGCAGAAAAAATAGTTCCTTGCGTAGCAAGGGCAAAATCTATTTTTAATAAAACCGCTGGATTCCCGCCTGCGCGGGAATGACAAATTTGTAGTGATATCAACAATCAGATTTTGCTCCGCGTTCTCCGCGTGAGTAAATGTACTTAAAAAGGCCAAACCCAGTTGTCCACTTCTGGCAGATCAATGCCTTGTTCGTACGCGTAGTTACGGCACTCGATCTGTTTGTTCAGCATCTTCTCTTTCACGTGCGCGCCAGCCACATGCAAGGCTGGGATGCGGTCGATGATGTCGATGACCAAACTGAAGCGGTCGATCTGGTTCTGTATCGCCAATTCCAACGGCGTATTGATGCTGCCTTTCTCTTTGTAGCCGCGCACGTGGAAATTCTTGTGGTTGTTGCGACGATAAGCGAGGCGGTGGATGAGCCAAGGGTAGCCGTGGAAGTTGAACATCACCGGCTTGTCCAAGGTGAACAGGCTATCGAAGTCGCGATCGGTTAGCCCGTGCGGGTGTTCACTTGCGGGCGTGAGTTTGTACAGATCGACTACGTTGATGAAGCGCACCTTCAAGGTGGGGAAGTGTTCGCGTAGCAACACAACAGCCGCCAAAGCTTCCTTGGTTGGGATGTCGCCTGCGCTGGCCATCACCACATCGGGTTCGCTGCCTTGGTCGTTGCTCGCCCAATCCCAGATGCCGATGCCCTTGCTCACATGTTTGGTCGCCGCATCCATGTCCAAGAATTGCAGATGTTTCTGTTTGTCGCACACAATGACGTTGATGTAATCGGTACTCTTCAAGCAATGGTCGGCAACGGTCAGCAGACAGTTCACATCGGGCGGTAGATAGATGCGTGTCACCTCGGGGCTCTTGTTCACAACCAGATCGAGGAAGCCGGGATCTTGGTGGGTGAAGCCGTTGTGGTCTTGTCGCCACACAGTAGAAGTGATGAGCAAGTTAAGCGATGACACCGGTGCGCGCCACGGCACTTCTTTGGACATCGCTAACCATTTCGCATGTTGGTTGAACATCGAGTCGATGACGTGAACGAAGGCTTCGTAGGTGGAGAAGAAGCCATGGCGACCCGTGAGCAGGTAACCTTCCAACCAACCTTCCAGCGTGTGTTCGGACAGCATCTCCATCACGCGGCCATCGGGTGAAAGTTCACCACCGCCCGCATCTTCTGGCAGCAGATCGGCCATCCATGTCTTCTTGCTCACCTCGTAGATGTTGTCGAGTTTGTTCGAGCTGTTCTCGTCGGGGCCGAACACGCGGAAGTTGTGCATGTTGTCGCGCATGATGTCGCGCAAGAACTTGCCGAGTGGGCGTGTGTTCTCGGCCACGGTGGTGCCTGGCTTCTTCACTTCCACTGCGTAATCTTTGCAGTCCGGCATGTGCAGGGCTTTGCGTAGCAGGCCGCCGTTCGCATGCGGGTTCGCACTCATGCGGCGCTCGCCCTTGGGGGCTAAGGCTTTCAGTTCAGGTAGCAAGGTGCCGTTCTTGTCGAACAACTCTTCTGTCTTGTAGCTCTTTAGCCACTCTTCCAGCTTAGCGAAATGCTCGGGTGTCTTCACGTCGCCGATAGGCACTTGGTGGGAACGCCAGAAACCTTCTACCTTCTTGCCATCCACTTCTTTGGGGCCTGTCCAACCTTTAGGCGAACGCAGCACGATCATCGGCCAGCGTGCGCGAGTGGGTTTACCACTGCTACGCGCTTCTTGTTGGATGCGGCGAATCTCCAGCACACACGCCTCCATCGTGGCGGCCATGGCTTGGTGCATGGTCTCGGGGTCACTACCCTCGACGAAATAAGGTGTCCAGCCGTAACCCTTGAATAGGTTCTCCAACTCCTCGTGCGAGATACGCGCGAGGATGGTCGGGTTGTTGATCTTGTAACCATTCAAGTGCAGCACGGGCAACACCGCGCCATCACGGATGGGGTTCAAGAACTTGTTGGAGTGCCATGAGGTGGCGAGCGGTGCGGTCTCGGATTCGCCATCACCCACCATCACGGTGACGATGAGGTCGGGGTTGTCATACGCTGCGCCGAACGCGTGCGACACGCTGTAACCCAACTCGCCGCCTTCGTGGATGGAGCCGGGGGTCTCGGGTGTGCAGTGGCTACCGATGCCGCCGGGGAAGGAGAACTCTTTGAAGAACTCTTTCATACCTTCGGTGTTCTCGCCCTTGTTCGGGTACACCTCGCTGTAACGCCCTTCCAGATACACCGGCCCTAATACGCCGGGTGCGCCATGTCCGGGGCCCGCCATGAAGATCGCGCTCAGATCATATTTGTTGATGAGGCGGTTCATGTGGATGTAGGTGAAAGCCAGACCCGGGCTCGCTCCCCAGTGGCCGAGCAAACGATGTTTGATGTGTTCGGGTGCCAGTGGCTTTTCGAGCAGGGGGTTGTCGCGCAGATAGATCATGCCAGCGGCAAGGTAGTTACAGGCGCGCCAATAGGCGTGCATACGCATGACTTCGTCGGTAGACAAAGGAGAGGTTGCAGTTTTCATGATTTCAGTTCGAGCAAGAGTTGAGAAAGGGGCAGCAGAAATGTATCGCGGAGATATTAATCTTTGATGTAGGACACTTCGATAAATCCAAATTTAGTTCCGACATAACCTAAAGGTTAGTCTTCACTGAAACTTCGTTTTCGTCGCAATACTGCGTTGCTCATAAAAAATAGCTCCTTACATATTTAATATATGCCGCGTCGCAATTTTTCATTCGCGCCTTGTCTTGCTTAGAACTTTGAATTTCTAGAAGTGCCCTGTATCCACTATGTGAAGCAGATTAATCCCGCGATAACAATGATGCAAGTTGACAGAGAGTGAGGATAGGGTGAGGAATTTTAACTAGGATGGATGCACTGGTTCAGTGCGTCAGCGAACGCTTCGACGGGTTGTGCGCCTGAGATGCCGATCTTTCCGTCGATGACGAAGAAAGGCACGCCAGAGATACCCAATGCGGACGCTCGCGTTTCGTCTGCACGAACTGCTTCAACAAAGGCATCACTTTCAAACATCGCCAATGCATCGTTGGTGTTGATGCCGAATTCTGGTGCAAGACTGGCCAGTGCGGCTCGATCCCCAACAGGAAGCTCTTCAGAAAAATATGCATGCATGAGGCGCTCTGTCGCCTGATCACCAACTTGGCGGGAAGCTGCGAGATGCAACAGGCGATGCGCGTCGAAGGTGTTGCCGGGGCGTGCCTCGCTCAAGCGATAGTCCAGTCCGACCTCTTTGGCGAGAGAAGATACGCGAGCATTCATGTTCTCTGCTTCTTGGAGCGAGACGTGATACTTGCGCGATAACATCTCAATCAATGTCTCGGTATATTGTGAGGGTGACTGGGTGTCTAGCTCGAAGCTGCGCCAGACCACAGTCACTTTTTCTTTATGCGGAAAAGCGGCAAGCGCTGCTTCGAAGCGTCGCTTGCCGATGTAACACCAAGGGCAGATCACATCAGACCATATCTCTACTTGCATGATTCATCCGTCCATAACTCGTAAACAAAAAAACTAAATTCAAGCCACAGAGTTCACAGAGAACACAGAGAAAGAAACGGTTTCTTTCTGTTTGGCTGACTCACTCCAAAGGTAAATCACAATTTTCTGAAAACCGATTGCTTCTCCTCTGTGGACTCTGTGTTCCCTGTGGCTAACTCAGTTGTTGGTTCAATAATCGGTGTAACCCTTTTCGCCAGGTGTGTAGAAGGTGCTGAAATCTGGTGCGGTGAGTGCCGCGCCACTTTGTAACTTCGCGACCAAGTCTGGGTTGGAGATGAACGGACGACCGAAGGCCACGAGGTCGCCTTTCTGTGAATCTAGATCGGCATTGGCACGCGCCGCATCGTAGCCACCAGACAAGATGTACTTGCCGTTGAAGTTGGCGCGTATCTTGGCTTTCAATTCCGCGCTGACTTCGGGCGCACCCATCGAGCTGTGATCTACCACGTGGATGTACACCAGACCGATAGCATTCAACTCTTCGATCAAGCGCAGATACAGCGCGTCCATCTTGGCATCAGCTACTGCACCGTTGAATGCGCCATAAGGAGAGATGCGCATGCCGATACGTTCCGCACCGATGGCGGCGGCAGATGCTTTGGCGACTTCAACTGCGAAGCGGATGCGGTTCTCAACACTGCCGCCCCATTTGTCTGTGCGCTGGTTCGAAGCGGTGTTGAGGAACTGGTCGATGAGGTAGCCGTTGGCACCGTGCAATTCGACACCATCAAAGCCCGCTTCGACAGCGCGCTTGGAAGCGTTCGCATATTCGGAGATGGCTGTCGCGATGTCCTCTTCAGTCATCTCACTAGGCACAGGATGGGGTTGCATAGCGCTAGTGTCTGTCCACATCTCACCTGGGGTTGCTATGGCGGAGGGGGCGACGATCTTGGTGCCAGCAGCCATGTTGGCGGGATGGCTCACTCGACCGGTATGCATCAGTTGTATGAATATCTTGCCGCCCGCTGCATGCACGCCGTCGTTCACACGCTTCCATCCGGCCACTTGAGCGTCAGAGAACATGCCGGGGATACGCGCATAGCCAAGGCCGTTGGCAGAGGGGGATGTGCCTTCGGTGATGATGAGTCCAGCGCCTGCACGCAGCGTGTAATACTTTTCCATCAACTCGTTGGGCACGTTACCCGTCGCGCGCGAGCGTGTCATCGGTGCCATTACGACGCGGTTCTTGAGTTGCAGTTTGCCGAGTGTGGTCGGTGTGAAGAGTGTCGATGTCATATCTGTTCCTTTGTGTGTCTATTCAAACTCTCCTCCCGATCGGGAGGAGAGGGGAGGCCGTTATTGCTTGATCGCTTCTACAGGGATGGTCAGTGTGACTTCGTCGCCGACGTACGGTACACCTTTGCTCAGTCCGAAATCGGAGCGTTTGATCTTGGTTGTCGCTGTCGCACCGCAAGCTTCTTTCTTCACCATCGGATGTGGCATGCACAAGAACGAGTTCACAGTCAGCGTCACAGGTTTTGTCACACCTTTGACAGTCAGATCGCCCTCTACAGACACGACCTTGTCGCCATCGAATTTCACTTTGTTCGACTTATAAGTGATGGTCGGATATTTCGCGGTGTTGAACAATTCTTCAGCTTGGATGTGCTCATTGAACAACGCCGAACCGGTGTTGACGGACTTCGCGTCGATCTCCACATTGATGGAGCCAGTGCGTTTGATGCGATCGAGCGTGATGGTGCCGGATGTCTTGTCGAAACGGCTCAACTGGATGGAATAACCCAAATGACTGTATTCGAAACGCGGCATGGAGTGTGAGGGCTCGATGTTGTAGGTCTCGGTCTCTGCGTAAGCGACAGAAGAGATGGTGGCTGCGAGGGTAAGTGCGATGATTTTCTTCATGGTGTTCTCCTGTGGTGGTTGAGGTGAGACTACTTTTTGTTAGGTGCTGCGATTAAGACAATGTGGAATTTGATCTGAATCTCATTGGCGACGGTGCTGACATCTGTCCACACACCTTCGCCGATGTTGTAGTCGAGACGCTTGATGGTGAACACGCCATCAAACAGCCCGCGTGTGCCGCTAGCTTGGAAGGTGAAGGGTGCGGTGACATCCAAGGTCTTGCCTTTGATAGTGAGTTTGCCCATCGCTTCGTAACGGTTGCCACCTAGCGCCTTTACGCCAGTGGAAATGAAACCTGCGCTGGGGAAGGCTTTGGCATTGAACCATTGCTTGCCGACTACTTCATCATTCGCTTCTTCTGAGCCGGTATCGATACTGGAGAGGTCGATGTCGATGCGCGCTTGCGCCTTGGCTAACTTGGCGGGGTCGAAGCTCGTCTGCGCGGTGAACTTCGCGAACTTGCCTTCCATGTTTACGCCCATCTGCTTGTAGCCGAAGGTGACCGAGCTTTCGTTTGCTTGCACTTGTTTGAATTCGACAGCAGACGCAAAGCTGCTAAATACCGCGCTACTCAATAAGACGATTCTCAAGAGGGATTTCATTTGCTCTTTCCTTTCGGCAACATGCGTTCCAGTATCTGATCGTGGTCGATAAACTTGTGTTTGATGACGGCGGCGATGTGCATGCCCACCAGCAAGAAGAGGAACACATTCAGTCCTTGATGCACGGTCGCGAGCAACTCACCCAATTCTTTGTTCTTTTCCACGAGGTCGGGCAAGGGCAACACACCAAACCAAACCGTCTGGAATCCCTTGGCGGAACTCATCAACCAACCCGACAGTGGGATGACGATCAGTAATCCATACAGTGCTAGATGCGTGATATGGCTCACCACCACTTCCCAGCGCGGCGTCGATTCTGGGAGCGGCGGTGGCCTGTGCGTGAAGCGCCAAACCACACGGGCGATGACCAGTAGCAAGATCGTGATGCCTATCCACTTGTGATAGCTGTAGTACTGCAATTTGGTGGGCGACAGCGGCAGGTCGTGCATGTATACGCCGAGTGGGAAGGCGGCGAATATCAGCAACGCCACCAGCCAATGCAGCGCCATCGCGGTGTTGTTGTAACGTTGAATAGGGGTATCCATCGCCATCTCCTTAAGCCAAGCGACCGCCACGGAAATCGTCCAGCGCCTGATGGATCTCTTCCTGGGTGTTCATCACGAACGGACCGTATTGCACGATGGGTTCGTTCAGCGGTTTACCTGCCACCAAGATGAGGCGCGTCGGCTCGGTCGCGGAGACGGTGATGCCGTCTCCGCCTTCCGTATTGCTCAAGATGCCCATGCGTTGCACATCCACCTGCGTGCCTGCCACGGTCGTCGTTCCGCGATAGGTGTAGATGAAAGCGTTGTGCGTGGCGGGGATCGCCGTCGAGAATGAAGTACCTGCGGGCAGATGAATGTCGAGATAGATGGGCTCGGTCACTTCACGGCTCACAGCACCCGATACACCATTGCTTTCACCCGCGATGACACGCACGGTCACGCCTTCGGCGGTCACGTATTCAGGGATGTCGGCACTGGCGAAGTCTTTGTACCAAGGCTTTGCCATCTTGTTTTTCGCAGGCAAGTTGAGCCAAAGCTGGAAGCCTTCCATCACGCCGTCTTCTTGTTCGGGGATCTCAGAGTGGATGACGCCACTACCTGCTGTCATCCACTGCACACCGCCGTCGCCCAGCAGGCCTTCATGGCCGGCACTGTCGCGATGGCGCATACGCCCAGCCAACATATAAGTGATGGTCTCGAAGCCGCGATGCGGATGGTCGGGGAAGCCAGCGATGTAGTCATCAGGGTCGTCGCTACCGAAAGCATCCAGCATCAGGTAGGGGTCGAGACGGCGTTGTAACTTGCCAGTGAGTACGCGCGTCAGGCTCACGCCTGCGCCATCGGAGGTGGCGACGCCTTGGATGAGACGCTCCACAGTGCGGGTTTGGCGGATGATGCTTGTGGTGACGGTGTTCATTTCAGACTCCATACCTGAGTAATTGAGTCGCATATTAGGCGGCTCGAAATGATAGATAAAGCCGTCTAATCGAGATAGACTGTTCCATAAATGGAACAAGCCAAGATATCCGCAGATGACCTCATCCTGTTCGCCACCATCGTGGAACAGGAGAGTCTGGTACGCGCCGCTGACCAATTGGGCATGCCCAAAGCCACGGTTTCGCGGCGTTTATCGAATCTGGAATCGGCGTTGGGACAGCGCTTGCTGATACGTACCACACGCCGCCTCACCCTCACCGATTTCGGGCAAGAGTTTCTCGACCATAGCCGAAGCGTGGCGGAAGAGGTCGCCACCGTGCAGGACTTCGTGCGCAGTCAGGACATTCAGCCGCGCGGACGTTTGCGCGTCTCCATGCCTGGCGATTACGCCAAGATACATTTCTCGCGCGCCATCGCCACCTTCATCGATGCCTATCCCGAGATACAACTCGACCTTGACCTGAGTTCGCGCCGAGTCGATCTCATCGGTGAGCGCTTCGATCTCGCCATTCGTATGGGGGATTTGGATAACGATGCCACGCTGGTGGCACGCAAGATCGACGAGCAGAGCATGGCGCTCTACGCCAGCCCCATCTACCTCGCATTGCATCCCGCGCCCAAACATCCCGATGATCTGGAGCGGCATACCTCAGTGCGATTGCTGTCCGTGCGCGGAACCGCCGTGCCGTGGAAATTGATGCGCGGGAAAGAAGTTTGGGAAGGTGTACCGCCGGGGAGATTGACCTTGAACTCACCCGACATGATCCAGCAGCTACTACTCGACGGCGCAGGCATCGGCGCGTTGCCAGACCTATTTGTCAGCAACGATATTAAGAGTGGTCGCTTGGTGCGTGTGTTGCCGAAATGGTGCTTCCCGTCTGTACCAGCTTGGGCCGTGATGCCCACGAGACGATTCCTGCCGACCAAGACGCGCGTATTCCTCGATCACATCGAACGCTTCATGGAGAAGAGTTAAATTGATCAAGTATCATACGCAGCCAAATATCAAGAGACACAAGATGACAAGAACTACTTCCGAATCGATATACCTTTCAAAATCGTTTCTGGCCTTCATCTCTGTCATGACGATGCTAGCTATCGCAGGGGGATATCAGTTGTCACGCATATTCTCTCAAGTGGATATGGCTGCGGCGCAACGTAGCGTGCAACTGTTGGATATCGAGGAGAGTCTCGATGATGCCGCTATCGGTTTGGGGCGTCAGGTGCAGGAGTGGAAAGACATGTTGTTGCGAGCCAACGATAAACTGCGTTACGACAGCCATCAGAAAGCGTTCCGGGAATCCAGCATCGGAGTGCAGTATGCCTTGCTAGAAGCAAAGGCTGCGATGCGGGATATCGGCATGGACACCGCAGATATCGACGACTTGATCGTCGAGCATAAGTCACTGCTTTCCGAATATCTCATCGCGCATTCCAAACTCAAACCCTCTATGAAGGAGTCTTCGAGCCATGTAGATATGCAGATCGTTGGTATTGATCGCAAGCTACAACAGGACATCGCCTCTGTGAAAGCGGGTATCTCGGCCTTTGCCAAACAGCAGATGTATAGGACACCTGAGACACAGGGGAATCGATACTGGATGATCGGGTTGTTGGGAGCGACATCACTATTTTTTATGGCGATGTTCGGATTTGTGTTCGCTCGACTATTTATAAGGCCTGAAAATTGAAATTCCTTAATTTTGTCGAACTAAATCACAAGACCTTTGACAAAGCGTGGTCACTCAATAAATACAAAGGAGAAAGATGATGAAGGAAAGACGTAAAAACGCATTTTTATCAATAGAAACACTGGAGCGTGTCGGCTTGACTGTCGCCTTCGGCTTCTTTTTATATCTGATATGGGATAGCTCGGCGCAATTGGAGACCCAATTGAAGGCCAATACAGATCAGTTTGCGGTGGTGCATGACCTACAGATCGAATACAAAGGCGAAGTGCAGAATTGGAAGAACGTGCTGTTGCGAAGCAATAGCCAATCTAGCCTAGCCCAGAGTTGGACCGCATTTGAAACGCAGCATAAGAAAGTCGCAGATGCTGCCAAACAAGGGATACTGCAAAACGACGTCAGAGCGATCAATGTAAAACTTCAAGCATTCGTTGAGGCTCACGCTGAGAATCTGGCTTTGTATAAGAAGAGTAGCGAGGTGTTGGCCCAACAGAACTTCAATCCACATCAGGCGGATGCCAGTGTGAAAGGGATTGATCAGCCGCTGTTGAAAATATTGGAAGAGGCTGATGCGGAGATGGACGATGAAAAGATGAGAGCCAATGGCAGACTCATCGCCAAGTCCAACAACAGGATCGAACAAAGCCTCGTTGCACTCCTGCTGCTGATGTTGATCGCGATCTGGCGCCCAAGGAGCTGATCCTCATCTCTAACAACTGCCGCTGAGTATCAGCGGCAGTCCTTCTATAAGCACTTCAGTTCCTCCTCTGTGAGTTGAGGAATATGGAAAAGGGTTGGTGATAAAAAGGACTGCTTACGTTAGGGGGCAAGTGATTAAGTTACCCAGCCTGGATAACCTTTTTAAGTGCTGGGGGCCGTACTTCACCGCCAGCCTTGGTTCGCAAGCTCAAGGCAATGTGGGAGCCCGATTTATCGGGCGATTGCTTATATTGAAAGCGTCATCGCTCTATAAATCGGGCTCCTACAAATTCCAGCTTACGACAATGTGCCTGCTTCATTTGGACTTAAACAGAGCCCCCTAAACGCGCCAGCAATTTTTCATGGATTCCACCAAAGCCGCCATTGCTCATGACCAAAATTTGATCGCCTGATTTGGCGTTTGCGGCAATGGCGTCGATAAGTTCATTTAGGTCATCTTTTACCACGGCTTTATCCCCCAAGGAGGCCAGTGCGCCACGCGCATCCCACCCCAAATTGCCTGCGTAGCAAAATGTTAAATCAGCTTGTTTGAGGCTGGCAGGTAGAGCATCTTTCATCACGCCTAATTTCATGGTGTTGGAGCGGGGTTCGAGTACCGCCAAAATGCGTGCTGTGCCCACCTTGCTACGTAATCCTGCGACGGTGGTGTCAATCGCGGTGGGGTGGTGTGCGAAGTCATCGTAGACGGTGATGCCATTCACGCGGCCGCGCACTTCCATGCGGCGTTTTACATTTTTGAATTGGGAGAGGGCGGTGAGGCCTTGTGCGATAGGCACGCCCGCATGGCGTGCGGCGGCGAGGGCGGCGAGGGCATTCATGCGATTGTGTTCGCCCATTAAATCCCATTCAAGCTTGCCTAGTAATGTGCCCTTGAGCGATACCTGTTCATGTGCATCTATGTGCCAACCTTCGGCGCTACCGAATTTCTCTACGGGTGTCCAGCAACCACGTTGAAGGACGCGTTCTAAAGATTCTTCGCGACCGTTGCACACGACAAGTCCATTGCTAGGCACCGTACGCACCAAGTGATGAAACTGGGTTTCAATTGCGGCTAGGTCAGCAAATATGTCGGCGTGGTCAAATTCAAGGTTGTTTAGTACCGCTGTGCGTGGTCGGTAGTGTACGAATTTAGAGCGCTTATCGAAGAAGGCGGTGTCGTATTCGTCTGCTTCGATAACAAAAAAGGGGGAGTCGGTTATGCGCGCCGAAATATCAAAATTTTGCGGTACGCCGCCGATCAGAAAGCCGGGATTGAGGCCGGCGTGTTCAAGTATCCATGCGAGCATAGAAGAGGTGGTGGTTTTGCCGTGAGTGCCCGCCACCCCAAGTACCCATTTGTCTCGCAGTAAGGTGTCTGCAAGCCATTGAGGACCGGAGGTGTAGGGCAGGTTGCGCTTGAGTATTTCTTCCATGAGCGGATTGCCGCGCGATACAACATTGCCGATTACGAATACATCCGGCTTCAATGCCAATTGTTCTGTCCCAAAGCCTTGGATAAGCTGAATGCCTTGCGTTTCCAATTGCGTGCTCATGGGCGGATAGACATTGCTATCGCACCCTGTGACACGGTAGCCCGCTTGTTTGGCAATAGCCGCGATGCCGCCCATGAAGGTGCCGCAAATGCCGAGAATGTGGATGTGTTTGCTCATAGTGTTCACGCTCTAAAAATAAAATAAACCGCGCCCATCAGGCACAGCCCTGCATAAAGATAGTCCATCTTTAGGGGTTCGTTCATATACATCACCGCGAACGGCACAAAAATGGTGAGGGTGATGACTTCTTGCAATATCTTTAATTGACCTAGATTGAGCTCGGTATAGCCGATGCGATTCGCGGGAACTTGCAACAGATATTCAAACAAGGCGATTCCCCAGCTGATGAGTGCGGCTACATACCAAGGTGATGCAGCAAGGTTTTTTAAGTGGCCGTACCACGCGAATGTCATAAACAAATTCGATACCGCGAGCATCACGATGGTGATTAGCAAGGGATTTGAAATTAGATTCATGATGCAATTGAGGGGTCTGTTTAAGGTGGATTGCAAGGGCGCGCTAGGATAGCATCGGCATTGTATTGATGCCTGTTGTTCGTACTAAATGCCAGACAAAAAAATGCCCCTGAACCAAAGGGGAAGGTCAGGGGCAAAAAGTCTTTACAGGGTAAAGACGCCCGCTCAGGGAGGAGAAACGGGGAGCAGCTCTCGCCACACGCAGACTATGACGAGACTGTGCGAAAATAGTTCAATTACCTTACTAATAAATTTGGAGTCACCATGAAAATACTCGGTCAATACCCCCAGTCTCGTATGCGAAGAATGCGTAACGATTTGTTTTCTCGAGATTTAATGCGTGAGCATAGGCTCACTTCCGCCGATTTTATTTATCCTGTTTTTGTGTTGGAGGGGAGTAATAAAGTAGAGGAAGTGAAGTCTATGCCGGGCGTCCAACGCAAAACATTGGACTTATTGTTGAAGGATGCCGAGCAATGCGTAAAGCTGGGAATTCCAGTGATGGCGATTTTTCCTGTCATTGAATCGGCACAAAAAAGTCTGGATGCGTGCGAAGCATTTAATCCTAATGGCCTTGTGCCTCGTGTAGTTGCCGAACTAAAAAAGAACTTCCCTGATTTGGGTGTAATGACCGATATCGCACTCGATCCTTACACCAGCCATGGACAAGATGGTTTGATTGATGGCAGCGGCTATGTGCTGAATGACGAAACCATTGTAGTTTTGCAGAAGCAGGCGCAATGCCACGCGGCGGCAGGTGCGGACATTGTTGCTCCTTCTGACATGATGGATGGCCGTATTGGTGCAATTCGTGCTGCGCTGGATGCGCATAAGCACATTCACACGCGAATCATGGCTTATTCCGCGAAGTATGCGTCGAGCTTTTATGGGCCATTCCGTGATGCCGTAGGCTCTAGTGGAAATTTAGGTAAGGGGAATAAAAATACCTATCAAATGGATCCAGCGAACTCGGATGAGGCGTTGTGGGAAGTGGGTCTGGATTTGCAAGAAGGCGCGGATATGGTGATGGTTAAACCAGGCATGCCTTATCTTGACATTGTGCGTCGTGTGAAAGACGAATTCAAAGCGCCAACTTTCGTGTACCAGGTGAGTGGTGAGTACGCCATGCTCAAAGCGGCTGCGCAAAATGGCTGGTTAAACGAAGAAGCGTGTGTGTTGGAATCGTTGTTGGCGTTTAAGCGTGCAGGGGCGGATGGGATACTGACCTACTTTGCGCTGGATGCGGCACGCTGGTTAAATTCAGCGCGCTAACAAGGCGGTCAGCGCGGCAATATCTGCATGAGTATCAGGGTGGCGACTTCCGCTATGACGGGCGTTTTCGGGTAATACGATAAGGTGAGTTTGTGTTCCAGACTCACTTTCCAAGGTGTAGCTGGGAACAGTTTCTTCATGTCCGCCAATGCGGGTTTTCCACTCCCCATCTATGAAGTCGAGATTGTGTTGTAGCAAAAAAAGCAACACTGCTTTGGCATCATCGCTGAATAGCAAGATGTTGATGTCAGATTCTTCCCCTGCGGTGCCGCTTAATACTGACCCAGTGAGATAAGGATTGAATTCGGAAAATAGTTGCATCGCGGAGAGTGCTTCTTCGCGCAATTCACGTAGCACATCTGGGTGGGTTTCATGTTGGTAAAGTGCTCGGTAACTGTGCAATGCGGCTTCAATTTCTTCGTTGCTGGGCAAGTGTTGAGTTTCTAATGCGCCTAATTGCTTGGCTGCTTTGCGTTTGGCGTACGCAAAATCGGCAATATTGTCTTCGGCCATAAGTCGCGCAGCCACATAGGCAAGCCGTTCGCGCATCAAATCACGTTTTTGAGCGGGTGACTTATTCATTAAAATAGTTGGTCGCCTTCAGCAGGCTTCGATGGATCAACAATAACGGCGGTTTGTTCTGGGGGAAGATTCTCTTCATAAAAGAATTCGGTGCGCGTGCCATTGGTATCGCGTAACCCTTCATCGTTGATGCGGGCGGTAATCATTTGTTTGGGAATTGCGTATTCGATATTGGGGACATCCTTGAGCGCAACGCGCATGTAGTCCATCCAAATAGGCAGTGCGGCCCCGCCTCCAGTTTCGCGTTCACCTAAGCTGCGCGGTGTGTCATACCCAATCCAAGTAATCGCAACAAGTTGTGGGTGGAATCCGCAAAACCAAGCATCCGTTGCGTCATTGGTGGTGCCTGTTTTTCCAGCTAAATCATGACGCCCCAATTCCATTGCGCGGATGGCGGTGCCATGCTTAACAACGTCTCCCATCATGTTAGTCATGGTGAATGTATTGCGCACATCCAATACCTGTTCAGCACCTTTGGCGGCCACAATGGGGGCGGCTTGGCTAAGGATGGTGCCCTGACCATCTTCAATACGTTGAATCAGGTAGGGGGTGACTCGATAACCACCGTTGGCGAAGACGGAGTACCCGCCGAGCATTTGCATTGGGGTAACCGAAACCGCGCCGAGTGCCATAGTTAAGTAGGGGCCAATCTTATCTTTTTCAAAGCCAAATTTAGTTACGTAATCTTGAGCGTAAGTAAGGCCAATGGATTGCAAAATACGGATGGAGACTAGATTCTTCGATTTAATCAGCGCTTGCCTCATGCGCATCGGCCCTTCAAAAGAGCCATCATAGTTTTTAGGCTCCCAAGCTTCGCCGCCAGTGTCTATGGTGTCGACAACCAATGGGGCATCATTGATAACAGATGCTGGTGTGAAGCCCTTTTCAATAGCTGCTGAATAGATGAAGGGCTTGAAGCTTGAGCCTGGCTGTCTCCACGCTTGGGTAACATGGTTGAATTGGTTGTTGCCAAAATCAAAGCCGCCTACTAAAGCGTAGATGGCTCCATCATTGGGGTTGGCGGAAACAAATGCTGCCTCGGCCTGGGGTAACTGCGAAATTTCCCAAGCGTCGTTATTTATTTGCCGAACGCGAATTAAAGACCCTTTGCGAATGCGACGATTAAGCGCAAGTCGCTCGCCCAACATTTGCTGTGCGTTGCGTAAGCCACTTCCCTGAATTTCAACAATCTCTCCGCCCTTCACGTAGACAGAAACACCTTTAGCGCTGACAGATTGAACGATGGCGGGGATTAAATCATCACTGCTCAAAACATCCTGCAAGGCATCTTCAAGTAAATCATCGGTGGTTGTTTTTTTGGGGTCAATAAAACCTTCGGGACCTCGATAGCCATGTCGTTGATCATAATCAATCACGCCTTTGCGTAATGCGGCGTAAGCCGCAGCCTGATCTTGAATGCGAATAGTGGTGTGAACGCTATAACCTTGGGTGTAAATATCATCCTTGTAACGCTCATACATTTCTTGCCTAACCATTTCGGCGACATATCCCGCATTCACAGCAAACACTTGATGGTATGCAGTTTGTTTGGTTTGCATGGGGTCATGTAGGGAAGCATCAAACTGTTCAGGCGTGATGTAATTCAAGTCACGCATACGCTTGAGAATGTATTCCTGCCTAATTTTCGCTCGCTTAGGATTGACAACAGGATTGTATGCGCCAGGCGCTTTAGGAAGTCCTGCAAGCATCGCCATTTCGGAAATTTTAAGTTCTACGAGTGGCTTGGAATAATAAGCCTGTGCGGCGGCACCAAAACCGTAAGCGCGTTGACCTAAATAAATGTGATTGACGTAAAGCTGAAGAATTTCATCTTTGCTTAAGTTGTGTTCAATTTTGAAGGCAAGCAGCATCTCATTAAACTTGCGCGACATCGTTTTTTCTTTGGAAAGGAAAAAGTTGCGAGCAACTTGCATAGTGATAGTGCTAGCACCTTGTTTGGCACCGCCAGAAGTAAAGTTTGAAATTGCAGCGCGCAGAACACCAATGTAATCAACTCCTCCGTGCTCATAAAACCGATCATCTTCAGCCGCAAGAATGGCTTGCTTCATTAGCAAAGGAACGTCTTCAATTTTCACTAATTCGCGCCGCTCTTCACCGAACTCTCCTATTAGTACGCCCTCTGTACTGAATACGCGAAGCGGCATCTTGGGGCGATAGTCCGTTAGAACTTCCAAAGAAGGTAGTGTTGGGTAGGTAAGAATGGCCGCAACAACCAAAAAAATCATGGGAATCAGGGGCAATAATAAAACGCCTAAGGCAGGGTAAAACCACCAGCGAGAAGTCATAAATATTTTTAGGTCGGGAATAGATTTGGGAATTATATCGCCCGACGTGATCAAAATCGTTTTGTAGAAAAAACTTTACACACATGGGAGTTATTGCTAGGATTTAATCCACTTTGTACGAAAAAGCGCTAACCATCCTATGATTAAAGGAAATTTTGATATTCCGTTAGACTTTTTGCAGACCTCAACTCCGCCTATGATTGGGGTGGATATCAGCTCTTCATCAGTAAAGCTGCTGGAACTAAGTGAGTCCCCCAAGAAAAATGGCTTTATCGTAGAGCGATATGTTATTGAAAGCCTGCCTGCTGATGCAGTAAGTGACGGCAACATTAACAATCTAGATGCGGTTTCGGAGGCTTTGCGCCGAGCTTGGAAGCGCATGGGGACTAGAATTAAAAATGTTAGCTTGGCATTACCCGCTGCGGCGGTAATTAGTAAAAAGATTTTGCTACCTGCTGGATTGCGTGATGATGACTTGGAATATCAAGTTGAGTCGGAAGCTAACCAGTACATTCCTTTTGCGCTTGAAGAAGTTAATTTGGACTTTCAAGTCATCGGCCCCTCCCCCTCTAATCCTGATGAAATTGAAGTGCTTCTCGCGGCTTCTCGTAAAGCCAATGTCGAAGATCGAATTGCGACAGCGCAATCGGCAGGACTTAAAACGGTGGTAATGGATGTTGAGCCATATGCGGCAGAAGCAGCGTTTGAGCATATCCGAGCTCAATTGCCTGGCGGTGCGGCGGATCAATGCGTTGCGGTAGTAGATATTGGTGCTAACGTGATGAACGTAAATGTTTTACGCAATGGGCAATCTGTCTATGCGCGCGATCAGCAAATAGGCGGAGCTCAGCTCACTCAACAAATTCAGAGTGCCTATGGGTTATCCGCTGAAGAAGCGGAGGCTGGGAAGCGAAACGGTGGGCTACCTGATGATTACGAAACGGCAGTATTGGCGCCATTCCGTGAAAATGTAGCGATGGAAGTATCGCGCGCGTTGCAATTCTTTTTTACCTCAACTCAATATAACGAAGTAAGTTTCGTTGTGCTTGCTGGCGGATGTGCGGCATTGGTCGGATTGGATGAGTCCGTGGCCACCCGTACTCAAGTAAGCACGCTGGTAGCTAACCCATTTGAGCTGATGACACTGTCAAGTCGAATTAAGCCGCGTCAGCTACAAATGGATGCGCCAGCTTTAATGATTGCTTGTGGGTTGGCGATGAGGAGGTTTGACCCATCATGATACGTATTAATTTATTACCTCACCGAGAAGAAAAGCGCCGCGCACGCCAGCTACAATTTATTGCATTAAGCGCGATAGCGGTAATGCTTGGAGCGCTGATTGTTGGATTTGTACATGTCGCAATCAGCTCGCAAATTTCATACCAAGAGCGGCGTAATGTTTACCTTAAGCAAGAAATTTCAGTTTTGGATAAACAAATTGAAGAAATTAAAAAACTGCGTGAACAAACACAATCACTTTTGGCAAGAAAAAATGTGGTTGAAAATTTACAGTCAACACGTTCAGATGTCGTGCATCTGTTAGATCAAATGTTGCGCATTTTGCCAGATGGTGTTTATCTCAAAACTGTAAAACAGGCGGGGGACAAAATCAGCATGGTTGGATACGCACAATCAAACGCTCGAATTTCTACGCTTATGCGTTCGATTGATGATTCTCCATGGCTTGACTCCCCAGTATTAGTTGAAATACATGCCGCCAACGTTGGTGGTAGTAGAGTAAGTGAATTTTCGCTGAACTTTAATTTGACTAAATCTGCTGCCCCTAAAGAAATTGCTCCAATTAAAGCTGGCGGGAAGGGCTAAATGATGGACATGAGTTTTATTGAGGATTTTAAAAATATTGATCCTAAAAAGCCAGGGAGCTGGCCTTGGCTGGTGAAGATTGCTGCATTTGCGGCCATGTTTTTCGTAGTAGTGGCTTTGGGCGCATTCTTTGACTGGCAGGATCAATACAATAATTTGACGCAGGTAAAGGCCGAGGAAGTTAAATTAAGAGAAACTTTCTTAATCAAGAAACAAGAGGCAATCAATCTAGACATCATTAAGAAGCAGCTAATTGATACGCAGCAATCATTTGGCGCATTACTCAAACAATTGCCAAGCAAGTCTGAAATGGATGCATTGTTAACAGACATCAATCAAGCGGGCTTGGGTAGAGGCTTGCAATTTGAGCTATTTCGACCAGGGGCTGAAGTTGCCACAGGTGTCTTTACGGAACAGCCTATTGCAATTAAGGTTTCTGGAAATTATGACGATTTAGGAAATTTTGCGAGTGACATCTCTCAATTGCCGCGTATCGTGACATTAAACGACGTTAGCATTTTGCAGGCCGCAACAGGTGGGGCTGGGTTAACCATGGAAGCCACGGCGAAAACATATCGTTATTTGGATGAGGATGAGTTGGCTGCTCAAAAACGTGTGGCTAAACCTGCGGGAGGCAAAAAATGAGGAAAGCCTACCTAATGGTTCTGGCGGCACTGTTATTAACCGCGTGTGGCGGAGATGAGTTCCAAGATTTGCGTGATTTTGTAAAAGAATCTGGGGCTGATATGCGTGGAAAGGTCGAGCCCCCACCTGACATTAAGCCTTACGAGCCATTTGCATACGATAACTCAACCGCGCTCCCTGACCCGTTCAAGCCAAGAAAGCAGTCCGCGAGAAATGCGAACCGCAGCGGACAAAATCAGCCAGATTTGGATCGCCCTAAAGAGGAGTTGGAAGACTATCCGCTCGAAAGTTTGAAGATGGTGGGATATTTGTTTCAAGGTAAAACAGGTCATGCGGTTATTCACTCTGCCGAAGGCAAAGTTTATCGTGTTAAAGCGGGCAACTACATTGGGCTTAATTTTGGGCAAATTATTTCAGTTGAAGAAACTGAAGTGAAAATTAAGGAAATGGTTCAGGACAGTGCGGGCGATTGGACTGAACGTGAAAGTAGTCTGCAATTAGTCGAGTGATAGGGGTAAAAATATGAAACTGTTTAATAATTTGGCTTTAAGCATCATTCGATTCTGCACGATTGCGCTATCCGTGCTCACACTCAACACTCAAGCCGCATATGCGGCCGAAGAGTTAAATGCTATTCAATCCATCAGTGCGACAAGTGAAACAGGTGGCAAGATGGTGGTCAAAATTAATCTTAAAGCCCCTATAGCTAATCAGCCTGCCGCATTTACGATTAATACCCCACCGCGCATCGCTTTTGATTTTCCAAGCACTGCTAATGGAATAGGGAAGTCTGTACAAGAGTTTGGAGAAGGTGAATTACGAAGCGCAAATATCGTTCAGGCGGGCAATCGAACGCGTTTGGTGATTAACTTAACTCAAATGTTGAGTTACGAAACTCGCATTGAAGGTAATGATGTTTTTATTACCTTGCAACCCAAAGGTATCGGAGGGACAGCGCAGGCCGTTTCAACGACTCACTTTGCGGATGCCTCTTCTGGATCTCAAAAGCACAGTCTTCGTGATGTGGATTTTCGTCGAGGTAAAAATGGTGAAGGGCGAATCCAAATCGATTTGTCAGATGCGGATGTTGGGATTGATATAAAACAACAAGGCAAGGTACTTTTAGTTGATTTTCAGAAAACAACGATTCCGCGTAATTTGCAAAGAAAGTTAGATGTGTCTGACTTTGCCACGCCTGTTCAATTGGTCGACGCGTTTGTGCAAGGAGGTAACGCGCGCCTGTCCATCGAGCCAAAAGGCTTGTGGGAATACTCTGCTTATCAGACAGATAACAAATTTATCATTGAAGTAAAAGCGGTTGTTGAAGACCCAAATAAATTAGTTAAGGGTAATGCACCTGGATATTCAGGTGAAAAACTCACCTTGAATTTCCAAAACATCTCAACACGTGAAGCGATTAGTGTTATCGCTGATTTTACCGGACTGAACATGGTGATTAGCGACACCGTATCCGGAAGCCTCACCTTGCGCTTAAAAGATGTGCCATGGGATCAAGCCTTCGACATCATATTGAACAGTCGTGGTCTAGATATGCGTAAGAATGGCAATGTGATTCAAGTTGCTCCTCGTGAAGAAATTGCTGCCAAAGAGAAAATCGACTTCTCTGCTCGTCAGGAAATTACAGAATTAGAACCCCTGCGAACAGAAAGCTTTCAATTGTCCTATGCGAAAGCGGCAGACATAACCAAGCTTATTTCAGACGACAAGCAAAAAATCTTATCTAAACGAGGCAGTGCGAATTTTGATTTGAGAACCAATCGTGTGTTTGTGAGAGATGTGCCATCTAGCCTAGAAGAAGTTAGGAATATGGTTAAGTTGATTGATGTGCCTGTGCGTCAAGTATTGATTGAGGCGCGTTTTGTTGAAGCAGGAGAAACTTTCAATCACACTCTGGGCGGGCGGTTAGGTTATACAGGTCCCGTGATTGGATTGAATAATGCGAACTCTGCAAGAGCCAGCGTGACGGGCAATGTGAATCTCCCAGGTGCGGCGAGTGGAACGGGTGGCCTAACTCTTAATTTATTTAATGCCAGCAAATCAGAACTGTTGACACTTGAACTCAACGCTTCTGCGATAGATGGAACCACGAAAAATATTGCGAGTCCACGTGTGGTGACGGGTGATAAAACGCCTGCCACGATTGAATCAGGTGTTGAAATCCCCTATTTGCAGGCAAGTAGTAGCGGCGCAACCAACGTGGCCTTTAAAAAAGCGGTGCTAGGCTTAACTGTGACACCACAAATCACGCCTGAAGATAACGTGACGATGCAAATCGCGGTGAGCCAAGATACGGTGGGTACTATTTTTGCGGGCATTCCAAGTATCAATACCAAAAAAGTGAATACGCAAGTGTTGGTAGAAAACGGTGGAACAGTGGTTATTGGTGGTGTGTACACGCAAGAAGATAATGAATCGACTTCTGCCGTTCCAGCATTGGCTGATGTGCCAGTCTTGGGCTGGCTGTTTAAGACGAATAATGTGGTTAAGGCTAAAAAAGAATTGTTGGTGTTTATCACACCCAAAATATTGAAAGAAACGCTCAGCTCTAATTAATTGGGGTGAAGTGTAAGAAAAGCCCGGCCTTGGTCGGGCTTTTGATTTTGTGAGTCTCAAATGGCGACTGAAATAAGTACATGCAAAGCCTAGAAAAAAAAATTGAAACGGGCAACATCATTCTTGTAGGAATGATGGGGTCAGGCAAAACGACAGCGGGAAGGTTGCTTGCAAAGCAACTGGGAAAGTCTTTCATTGATTCGGATGTGGAAATTCAGCGACGAACTGGCGTTACGATTCGGCATATATTTGACGTTGAAGGCGAGGAAGGTTTTCGTCAGCGTGAATCCCATGTGTTAGAAGATTTAATGCTGCAAAAAAACTTAGTTCTAGCAACAGGAGGGGGCGCTGTGATTAGCGCACGCAATCGTGCGTTGCTACAAGGCGGTGGGATTGTGGTCTATCTCAAAAGTAACGTACATGATTTGTGGCAACGTACCCGTCACGATCAAAATCGCCCCCTCCTACAAACTGCTGATCCACGAGCAAAGCTCCAAGAGCTGTATGAAAAACGCGATTCACTTTATGCTGAAATTGCCGATGTCATTATGCCAACAGGCAAACAAAGCGTTCAAGTATTGCTACAGCGCCTAGAAAGCAGATTGCGTACGCTACTCAAAATGCCGCAACACAAGGAAACCATCATGCAGACATTAGAGGTCGGGCTATCTGACCGTAGTTATCCCATTCATATTGGATGCGACTTATTGGAGCGAGTGGATTTATTGCTAAAGTTTTTGCCCAATCAACGCGCCACCATCATCAGCAACACCACTGTCGCGCCCCTCTATCTAGAACGACTCACGGCGGCACTCATTAAACATGGCGTTCATGTGAGCAACGTGGTTTTGCCCGATGGCGAATCATACAAAAATAGTGAAAGCCTCAACCTAATTTATAGCGCACTGCTTGAAGCGCGCTGTGAGCGCACGACCCCGCTCATTGCCCTGGGCGGAGGTGTAATTGGCGACATGACTGGATATGCCGCCGCCACCTATTTGCGGGGCGTGCCGTTCATACAAATTCCCACCACGCTCCTCTCACAAGTAGACTCATCCGTAGGCGGCAAGACAGGCATCAATCATCCTCTAGGTAAAAATATGATTGGTGCTTTTTACCAGCCACTAGTGGTATTGGCAGACATTAAAACGTTGAACACGCTGCCCGATAGAGAGTTGAAAGCAGGGTTAGCAGAAGTCATTAAATATGGCTTGATTCGTGATTTACCTTTCTTGACTTGGCTTGAATCCAACATGAGTAAATTGCTGGCGCGTGATGTAGAAGCCTTGCAATATGCCATTACGCGTAGCTGTCAAAACAAAGCCGATGTGGTTGGTGTAGACGAACGTGAAAGTGGCGAACGCGCACTCCTCAATCTAGGCCACACTTTTGGTCATGCTGTTGAAAACGCAATGGGCTATGGCGTGTGGCTGCATGGCGAAGCGGTGGCGGCGGGCACCATCATGGCCGTGGACCTATCGCAACGCATGGGTTGGTTGAACGAGGCAGATGTACAGCGCGTGCGCACCCTGTTTGAGCGCGTAGGTCTACCCACCGTTGCCCCTAAACTGGGCGCAGCGCGCTATTTAGATCTGATGGGCTTAGATAAAAAAGTCGCCAATGGAAAAATTCGCTTTGTGCTACTAAAAACTTTAGGTCAAGCCGTCATCACCAGCGACGTGCCGCAACCCTTGCTGGAGCAAACACTGGAGGTCTGTAGTGGCTGAACAACGACTTGCGCCTTACGCTGTGACCAGCAGCCTCTGGGGCAGATCCATTCACGAAGCCGCACCCGCTGGCCGTAGTGAATTTCAACGTGACCGTGACCGTATCATCCACTCCGCCGCCTTTCGTCGCCTCGAATATAAAACCCAAGTATTCGTCAATCACGAAGGTGACTTATTCCGCACCCGCCTCACCCACAGCATCGAAGTAGCGCAAATAGGACGCTCTATTGCGCGTCGCCTACGCGTCAATGAAGACCTTGTCGAAGCCATCTGCCTCGCACACGACCTAGGCCATACCCCATTTGGCCACGCAGGCCAAGACGCACTCAATGCCTGCATGAAAGAGTTCGGCGGCTTCGAACACAACCTACAGTCGTTACGTGTCGTCGATGTGCTGGAGGAGCGCTATGCCGCTTTTGATGGGCTTAATCTCACCTTTGAGACCCGCGAAGGCATTCTGAAACACTGCTCACTCGAACATGCTGCCCAGCTGGGTGCCGTGGGCGCGCGCTTCATGCAAAACCAGCGCCCCTCAATGGAAGCGCAAATCGCCAATCTTGCCGATGAAATCGCCTACAATAATCACGACGTAGATGATGGATTACGTTCTGGCCTCATCACCTTGGAGCAACTCGCCTCGGTGAGATTGTTTGCTATGCATCTGGACGAAGTGCGCACGCTGTATCCGCAACTATCAGAAAGACGAACGGTTCACGAAACGGTCAGGCGCATGATTAATGCCCTCGTCAGCGACCTCATCGTGCAAACCGAAAGTAATTTGCACCAATCCCAACCTGGCAGCGTAGATGACGTAAGAACACAGCACCCCCTTGTCGCCTTCAGCAGTGAAATGCACGTACTCAACCGCGAATTAAAAGCCTTCCTGCGCACCCATCTATATCGACACTACCTCGTGTTACGCATGAGCGCCAAAGCGCAACGCATCATCAGCGACCTATTCAAGGCCTTCATCGCCGATCCGCGCCTGCTTCCGCCTCAATTTAATGCACTCGCCGAAGCTGACCGTGTTCGCTCCGTTGCCGACTATATTGCTGGTATGACCGACCGCTATGCGATTAGGGAGCATCGGCGATTGTTTTTTGTAGAAGAAGCCTAAAAGTTGGAGCAATAAAACAAAGTGGGGCAACCATTTGGTTGCCCCACTTTGTAATTTAAGATAACTAAAATTTTAGTTAAAAACGGTGTGGCGAATCTGACAACCTGCAAGGTGAGAGGTCACTTTGAAGCGCGCCAAAACGAAATTGAGTTTCGCCTACAGCCGCTGATCCTTGGACTACAGTTCGTGCACGCAAACGAACAACAGTCCAAATAGCACTTGATTTTGGGTAGGTAAGGTCGAAAACTGCCAATCCCGTGGCATCAGTGGTGACGGTCGCAGGAACAGTTCCGGCCATTGAATTGGAAGGCGTAATCGCAGCATCGATTGTTCCCACTCCAGGTGCGGCACCCCCAGTAGCATAGTAGGTTCTAGTACCATCTTCAATTCCATCCAAAATCAAATTTTCATTGATATCTTCATTAAAGAAAGTGCCGCCATTCCCCACAGCATAAGTCACTGTGAATGGATTTATGCTCGTAATGGTTGGAACAAAACCATCAGGATCTTTTTGACATGCGATGCCAGTGCTCCAAGCAATGGGCCAGAGACTTAAGCTTACGACAGTTCCCATGGGTGCAGGATTGCCGTTGCCATCCGCTACAGTTATGGACATTGGGAGAACATAGGCAGTCGCATTGGAGTTGACGCCTAGCACGGTAGCTTGTCCAAATGCCATGGATGCCGCAGTGCCACCAATGACGACAGCGGCGTCATTGCCTGATGCAGTGGCATTAAGCCCCGCTGCTTCCGTAACTACGGAAGTGCCTAGAGCTTGAGCCCGAACTTGAACACCATTAGCCGTTGATGATAGTGAACCCGCAGTCAGTGTTACTTTAGCTTGGCCCAAATTCAAGCCGTTACCGGTTGTAGTGGTTGTATAGGCAACTGCGGGTGAAACAGTTTCCCCGCCCCCAGTTGGATTAAGGATGGAAAAGAAAACAGGTGCGCCACCTACAGGTTGTCCTGTCGCATCATTAACGGTTGCAATCAAGGTTGATGTCCCAGAAGAAGTGCCCGCTGATTTAGGGATAACACTCGGGGATGCCTGCAGTGTGATGGTCGCAGGAGTTATTGCCGTCATGGACACGGACAAAGTGTCACTGATAGTGCTGGCAGGTGTTGTTGCAAGGACTTGAACGCTTGCCAAGCCCGCTTGAGTTGTATTGAGCGTCGCACTTGCTGTGCCAGCCGCAACGGGAACTTGTAATGATGTTTGATTGGCAACGTTATTCCAAAAGCCAGTTGTGGATACAAATGTAACTTGGGTAGTTGGTGCGGGGACGGTGACAGTCACCAATAATGAATCACCGATTTGCATGGAGGTATTAGAAAAGTTGTTGGTTGTAGCAGCAGTGAGGGCAGTAGCATTTAATGATAGACCAGAAATACTAAAAGTTGAGGTTACAGGAGTTACGGTAAAGCTGGCAGTACCCGTTGTGCCCAATGCTGTTGCACTCAACATGGCAGCGCCCGCACCGCCTACCACGCCTGAAACAACTACAGAAAATTGGCCATTTGCATCCGTGCTGCCAGAAGTTGGGGAGTAAGAGATGTTACCTACCCCAGATTTAGCTAAAGTGACGGTAGTGCCAGCGACAGCAACTCCAGCAGGATTTTTTGCAGTAAATACGATGGTGGCAGGAGTTGTTCCATCATCAGGCAAGCTAGTTCCCGTAGATGGATTCGCAGATATAGTCGATCCTGTAATTTGTATGGGGAGTTGCATCGTTGCTGCCCCTGATGTGACCGTAACGGTTGCTGTGCGGTTAATGCCAGAAGCTCCGGCAGAGAAGCTGGCCTTGGCGATACCTGTGGCATCCGTTGTTCCTGTACTGGCACTTAATTGCCCAGTTGAGGCAGAAAAAGTAACAGCTTGTCCAGTTAAGACGGAATTTCCAGCGTCAAGCGCGGTTGCTGTAATGGTGATGGAATCAGAACCGTCACTCTTGAGCGTGTTTGCACTCGCACTTAAAGTCAGTGATGTTGTAGTAGCAACAACAGGAGGAGTAACAACTGGCGTGCTTGCGGCAGGAGTTGTTCCAGCGGCAGGAACTTCGCGTCCGCCGCAACCTGCAAGGGCAAGCACAAGCGCGCTGACGAATAAAAGTTGTGTACGTTTAAGGTGGGTGATTTGCACAGAAACCTCCGATAACATTAGTCCTTTAGGTCGCGATATTGCGAAAAGGAATTAGGCGGATTCTATAACCCCTAGATTTAATTAGGCAACCTGTATTTAGAGCGCAGTGTTCCCAACGGTAGAGGGTGCAGATAAGCGGCAACTAGGCGTGCTGCGCGGGTAGGTTGCCCTTTCCCCCTGCTTTAAGGTAGCATTCCCGCCCTTTTGGATGCATTTTGGCGGGCGGCGCATGCCGTTTTTTGTTGGTTTGATTAAGGTGAGAAACAAGTGAACAATTCTTCGTTGCCTGCGCAGCAAGGTCTATACGACCCGCGCAATGAACATGATGCATGCGGTGTCGGTTTCGTCGCACATATCAAAGGTAAAGCTAGTCACGACCGAGTCAGTCAAGGTCTGCAGATTCTTGAGAATCTGACGCACCGTGGCGCTGTCGGTGCCGACCCATTGGCGGGTGATGGCGCAGGTATCCTGATTCAAATTCCAGATCAATTTCTGCGTGATGAAATGGGCTGGGGAGGTATCAAGTTGCCTTCCGTAGGCGATTACGGTGTGGGCATGTTGTTTTTGCCGCGTGATGCCAGCGCGCGTGCCGCGTGTGAAAAAGTCATCGCGGACAAGGTGGCGGCGGAGGGTCAAAACGTTCTTGGATGGCGTGATGTTCCCGTGGATAACAGCACACTCGGCGAAAGTGTCAAAGCGCTTGAGCCTGTGGTGCGCCAAGTGTTCATCGGGCGCGGTAAGAAGACTGCCGACCAAGATGCGTTCGAGCGCAAGTTGTTCGTCATTCGTAAGACGGCTGAGCATGCCATCAGCAAGCTGGAGAAGAATCAAGGTAAGGGCTTCTATGTGCCTTCCATGTCGTCACGCACTGTCGTGTACAAAGGCATGTTGCTAGCTGACCAAGTCGGTAAGTATTTCGTCGATCTGCAAGATGCGCGCGTTGTCAGCGCTTTCTCCCTAGTTCACCAACGCTTCTCTACCAATACTTTCCCAACTTGGAATCTGGCCCATCCGTTCCGCATGATCGCGCACAATGGCGAGATCAACACATTGCGCGGCAACGTGAACTGGATGGCGGCGCGCCATGCAGCGATGTCGTCGAAATTGCTGGGTGAAGATCTGGAAAAACTGTGGCCGCTCATCGTAGAAGGTCAGTCTGACTCTGCTTGTTTCGACAATGCGCTTGAGTTGCTGGTGGCAGGTGGATACTCTTTGCCGCACGCCATGATGTTGCTGATACCCGAAGCATGGGCAGGCAATCCATTGATGGATGAAGAGCGCCGCGCATTTTACGAATACCATGCAGCACTGATGGAGCCGTGGGACGGTCCTGCAGCGGTCGCGTTCACGGATGGTCGCATGATCGGTGCGACACTGGATCGTAACGGTCTGCGCCCTGCGCGCTATCTCATCACCGACGATGATGTCGTGTTGATGGCTTCCGAGATGGGCGTATTGCCAATCGCGCAAAGCAAGATCGTGAAGAAATGGCGTTTGCAACCAGGCAAGATGTTCCTTATCGACA
>JABFSI010000070.1 GCA_013140695.1 Sideroxydans sp.
CCCTCCCCCTGCAAGGGGGAGGGAGCAAATCGAAAAAGTTGCGATAAATATGACAGTCACCAACGATTCCCTCATCGAATACCCCTGCGACTTCCCTATCAAGGTGTTCGGTTTCGCACATCCCGATTTCGCAAGCGCCATCACCCTAGTCGTGCAAGCACATTCACCCAGCTTCACGAGCGAGAACATCGAGTCACGCAGCAGTAGCGCGGCGAAATACACCAGCCTCACCTGCACCGTACACATCACCTCGCGTGAACAACTCGACAATCTGTATCGTGACCTGACGTCGCACCCGATGGTGAAAATGGCGCTGTGATGAAATCCAAAGGACCCTCATCCGAGCGTGTGTTGTTGGGGTGTTCACCCCTTACAACCACGGCCTACCCTTTACGGGTGCAACCCTTCTCCCAGAGGGAGAAGGACTTAACCTCCCTCACCCTACGGGAGAGGGAATGAGGGTGAGGGAACACGCTATGCAACATCCTCCACTACATGTTAGAGCGCTTGGCCTCGTTGAATACGAACCAACTTGGCACGCCATGCAGCGTTTCACCAGCGAACGCACAACGGATACTGCCGACGAGATATGGCTGGTGCAACATCCACCCGTCTTCACTCAGGGCCAAGCGGGCCTGCCGGAACATCTGCTGCGCAGCTCGCACATCCCCGTGGTGAAGATAGATCGCGGCGGGCAGATCACCTATCACGGCCCCGGCCAGATCGTGGCTTACCTGTTGCTCGACCTACGCCGCTGGAAGATCAACGTGCGTGAATTGGTGCGTTTGATGGAACAAGCCGTCATCGACCTGCTCGCAGAATACGGCGTGAAGTCAGCCGGACGCGAAGATGCACCCGGTGTGTATGTGGGCGATGCCAAGATCGCCGCGTTAGGACTGCGCATCAAGAAAGGCTGTTGCTATCACGGCCTATCGTTCAACGTGGACATGGACCTCACACCATTCGCCAACATCAACCCTTGCGGATATCAAGGACTGCGCGTGACGCAATGTGTGGAGCAAGGGGTCATCGTACCGATGGAAGAGTTGCAAGCCGAGCTGACGCAGAATCTGGTGCATGGCCTACAAGAACATCTCGCCGAAAAATCGCTATAACCCCTTCTAGAAGAAACGTCATTGCGCGACAAAAAGGCTGTCTTTCGACAGCCTTTTGCCTTACTAATTACCGCTCAACAAAACCTCAAGGAGCAGGTTGTGTCAACGCCACCGCGTTCAGTGTGACTGCCGTTTGAGCCAACAATCTGCCGTTCACCGTTGCGCCGGTATTCAGTGTGATTGCTTTGGTAGCCAAGATGACACCTTCCATGTGTGCTGTCGTTCCAATCGCCACCCCTGTACCCCCTGCCACTTGCCAGAAGATATTTTTAGGTAGCGCACCACCTGCCAACACAATCTTCACGCCATTGGCCAAAGTCACATCCTGCGCCACTTCAAAAATCCACACATCGTTTGGGCCGCCAGTGAGAGTCACATCGCTGGTCATGAGTACACCTGTACTCCATTTATAGGTGCCTGCGGGTAAGGTCATACCGCTAATGTCGCCAGCGCCAAGCTCTGTAAAATCAGCCGCACGTCCCGCCGCATCGGTATAGGCCGTCAACATATCGCCCACCGCAGTAGTCAACACAGCTGGGGTTGTGCAACCCAAGGTGTTGTAATCCGCCGCGTAGATCATGCCAGTCACTAATGTAGATGTCGAAAAGCAACCTGTGGCATCCAATGGCAACGCGCCAAAACCAGTGATCCCAACGGCCGCATTCGGACTGAGTGCGAGTGCGCCTGTAATAGCGGTGACACCCGTTGTTGATATTGCCGTACTTGCCAAGATGACGTAATTACCTGCACCGCCCAACACGACGGGTGCGGGACCTTTACCAATACCACCCAAGCCTGTACCTGCCCCCGGCACCGTGGGAACCACGACGGTGAGAGGAGGCGTTGGCGTTGGAGTCGGCGTGGGAGTCACAGCGGCAGGGCTGCTACTTCCTCCACCACCGCACCCTGTAGCAAACAAGGTAAATATCAAGGCCATCGACAGCGCAGTGGGTTTCAAAAAACCATTTGAATTTTTCATTTTGAGTCTCCTTAAAATGTGTCTACTTAAAATCTGGTTAGTTATCCCACGACACTGAAGGATGACTAAACTTGGTGTGCTACGCCAAGGCAAGATGGATACTCTGCGCATCGAAAGAGGGGGTCTGTACGCTGGCGCGCATAAGGAAAAATATATATCTGGGCGCGAACTCAATTGCGTGGCGAATCCCATTCACACCTGTCTTACTGTGCTATAAGCAAGGCCTGCAATACGCGTTAAGTCTGCCACTCACGGCAATTCGCGTACCGATGCTGTCGGTATTTATTGCTTCACTCGCTTGGGAAAATAGAAATGGTCGCAATGAAGTCAGCGCCCCATACACCCCAGCAGAACCACCTGCTCGCGGCACTAACGAGCGACGTTTTCGCGCGGCTTTCCCCTCATCTCGTTCTCGTTGCCATGCCACTCGGCGATGCGCTGTACGCCGCTAATGCGCCTATTCATCAAGTTTATTTCCCCACCACAGCCATCATCTCGTTGCACTACGTACTGGAAGATGGCGCGTCGGCGGAGATGGCTGGCGTGGGTAACGAAGGTGTCGTGGGCATTTCACTGTTAATGGGCGGCAATACCACGCCTAGCCAAGCTACCGTACAAACAGGCGGCTATGGCTACCAACTCAACGCCACGTTGATGCTGGAAGAATTTAATCGCGCAGGCTCACTCATGCGTTTGATGCTGCGCTATACCCAAGCACTCATGACACAAATGTCACAAACCGCCGTTTGTAATCGTCACCACACGATTGAACAGCAACTGTGTCGCTGGTTATTGTTGACATTGGATCGCATGCCCAGCAGCGAATTAGTAATGACACAAGAATTAATCGCCAGCATGTTAGGGGTGCGGCGTGAAGGCATTACCGAAATCGCGGGCGATTTACAACGCGCAGGGCTCATTAGCTACCGCCGAGGCCACATTAAAATTTTGAATCGTGCAGGTCTGGAAACTCACAGTTGTGAGTGCTATGGCGTGGTAAAAAAAGAATTTCATCGCTTATTGAATGCGCCACAGGTAAATCTGCAATGACCCAGCAAGCGCGCACTCCCTTCCCATATCCAACCCCGATTCAAGAAAGATCACAATGACCCATAAAGCTCACAATGAAAGCAATTTAGCGGGGGTAAGAAAAACACCAGAAGAGCGACTTCAGTTGAATTTACTCAAGACAGGTGCATTGCAAACTGCGATTCTAAATAGCGCAAATTTTTCTAGCATTGCAACGGATGCAAATGGCGTCATCCAGATTTTCAACATCGGCGCGCAACGCATGTTGGGCTACGCAGCGACAGACGTAATCAATCGCATTACACCCGCTGAAATATCTGACCCCGAAGAAATCATCACCCGCGCACAAACCTTGAGCATCGAATTAGATACCGTCATTAAACCTGGCTTTGAGTCGCTCGTTTTCAAAGCCACGCGTGGCATCGAAGACATCTACGAACTTACCTACATCCGTCAAGACGGCAGCCGTTTCCCTGCCGTGGTGTCAGTCACCGCGCTGCGTGATTCACAAGGCCTCATTATTGGTTATCTGCTCATTGGGACGGACAACACCGCGCGCAAACAAGTAGAAGCTGAACGTGTGCTGCTGTATCAAGCATTGCAAGAAAAGAATTCAGAGTTAGAGCGAACCATGACTGAAGCAAAGATGGCCAACCTCGCAAAATCTGATTTCCTTTCACGCATGAGCCACGAGCTTCGTACGCCGCTCAATGCCATCTTAGGCTTTTCGCAACTCCTCGAAGTGGGTCCGCCCACGCCCACCATTCAGCAAACCGAGCGGCTCCATCAAATTACAAAGGCGGGCTGGTATCTACTTGAACTCATCAACGAGATTCTCGATTTGGCCGTCATTGAATCGGGAAAATTGTCGCTATCGCTAGAATCTGTTCTCCTCATTGATGTGATTAACGAGTGTCAAGCGATGATTGAAACGCAGGCGCACCAACATGACATCTCACTCAATTTCCTCGCGTTTAATCCAAACATGCATGTCAGAGCGGATCGCACCCGTCTAAAACAAGTGTTGATTAATTTGCTATCTAACGCGATTAAATACAACCGCGAACAGGGCACAGTTGAAATTGCCTGCCGTATTCACTCTCCCAATCGCTTACGCATCAGCATCACCGATAGCGGTGCCGGTTTATCCACTGCCAAACAAGCGCAGTTATTCCAACCATTCAATCGTCTTGGTCAAGAAAACGGGAGTGAGGAAGGAACCGGTATTGGGCTGGTAGTCACAAAACAATTAGTCGAGCTAATGGGCGGCGAAATTGGCATGCGCAGCAGTGTGGGCGTGGGCAGCGAATTTTGGATAGAACTGAACCAAGATAGCGCTTCACAATGGCAGCCAAGCACAACCACCGTAGCCGAGCAGATTCGTCAGTCCACCGTGAATGGCGCGCAACACACTTTGTTGTATGTGGAGGACAACCCAGCCAACCTAATGTTGGTTGAACAAATTATCGCCAACCACTCCACGATCCACATGTTGAGCGCTCGCGATGCCATCCACGGCATTGGCATGGCGCGCACTCAATTGCCTGATGTCATTTTGATGGACATTAACCTGCCTGGCATCAACGGCTTTGAAGCACTACGGCTATTAAAGAATGACCCGCTGACTGCACGCATTCCTGTCGTGGCTTTAAGTGCAAATGCAATGGTGTTTGATGTCGAGAAAGGCATCAAGGCAGGCTTCTTCCGTTATCTCACCAAGCCCATCAAGATTGATGAATTGATCAATGCACTGGAAGCGGCCCTCAACATCAATCCACCCAGTTTGAACAACACGCCAGAAATAGGAGAAGCCAAATGATTAGCGAAACAGACATACTCAACTCTCGGGTGTTAATTGTGGACGATCAACCTTCCAATGTAGAGCTACTAGAACAAGTACTACATGATGCAGGCTATACCTGTGTTAGCTCTACTACCGCACCACAGGAAGTGTGTGCACTGCACCTGGCCCATCCCTACGATTTAATTTTGCTCGACCTGCTCATGCCTGGAATGGACGGATTCCAAGTCATGGAGGGCCTCAAAGAAAATCCAACGGATGCCTATCTGCCCGTACTCGTTATCACAGCCCAGCCCAATCATAAATTGCGCGCGCTCGTGTCTGGCGCAAAAGATTTCATCACCAAGCCCTTCGATTTAATCGAAGTCAAAACACGTATTCATAATATGTTAGAAGTACGTCTGCTTTACAAAAAGCTCGAAGCCTACACTGCCCAACTTGAAAACACCGTGTTGGAACGCACTGCCGAATTAAGAAAAAGTGAAGCGCGCTATCAACGCCTAACCGAGCTGTCATCAGACTGGTATTGGGAACAAGACGAACAAGGGAAATTCACGAAGATATTCGGCCCTGTTTTAGAGATGCTGGGTATTTTGGGAGAGGATTTAGAAGGTGAAAATCGGAACGCCCAAACGGCACGATGGGATGCAAAGGAACGCGAACAACTCGAAGCCAACCTCGCCGCAAGACGCCCCTTTCTAGATTTCGTCTACAGCCGCAACAACCCAGATGGGACACGCCAGTATTTGATGGTCAGCGGTGAGCCCATGTTCGATTCAATAGGACGTTTCACTGGCTATCGTGGCGTGGGCAAAGAAGTGACGGACAACCTTAAGCCCAATTAAACTTATCCCACACACCATTCAGTTGTTCTTATTTAAGTAACTTTTGGTACTCGACAGCCGCGCACCAACACATCCGCCGCTTCAATTGCGCCGCCCGCAGTCGGCACGGCAGGTTGAATTTGTTGCCACAGTTGTTGCAATGATTTTTCTAATTCGCCGCTGTGCAATTGCGCCGCACTCACCTCGCCACACACGCCGTGTTGCGCTAACCACTCAATCAAATACGGCTGCTCTGGCCAATCGCCGCGTGACACATACAACACGGGAATGCCCGCACACGCCGCTTCAGCGAATGTGCCGTAACCCGGTTTGGTGAGCACCGCATCGCACGATGCCAACACATCGCTGAAGCTCATCCCCATCATTTCCAGTGCACAGGTGTCGTCACGTTGTATGTTCCATGCGTGGGGAACTAACCAGCGCACACCCGCGAGTCGCGGCCATTTCTCTATGGGTAGGCGATAGTCGATGCCGCCCATCGCCACCAGCACCAACTTGTCGCCCTCACTCGCTCCACATCGGGATTGCGCCAAAGACCGCTGCTCAACTCCCACTTGCGCGATAGGTGCGATGGCTCTTGCCTTGCTCAAGCCGCCCATCGGCATGGTCGGGCTAACCTTCAGAAATACCTCGGCACCGTTGTAAGCGGCCAGCATCTGCGCATGGATGGCACGACTCTCGATGTCATCGGGGGCATAGTGACGGTAGATGTCCGCCCAATTCAAACAGCACATCGCCACAGCGGGAATCTGCGCGAGTTGCGCTGCCGCGAGTGAAAGATACGGCACGTTGGCGAACAGCAAGTCCGGTTGCAAGGCACGCATCTCTTGCGCCGCTTGCACCACTTTGGCATCCCAATCGGCGTGATATTCACGATAGTTGGCCAAACTGTGCGCTACATCCACCTCCACCGCATTGAACATGGTCATGCCAAAATCGAGTGCGACAGGGATGTGATGGAACGGACAGGTGAAGCGTTGTTGCAGATAAGAAGGGGGCGCGGCAGAACGGACCGTGACGCGCAGATCGGGGATGCGCCGCGCCAGCTCATTGACCACCGGCGCGGTCTGCGCGATGTGTCCATAGCCATGTGCGGTGATGTCAACGAGGAGATGAGGCATTAAAAAATCCTGGAACACCCATAACCGTTCGTCCTGAGTAGCCAGCCTTGCTGGCGTATCGAAGGATGCCGAAGGCGCAC
>JABFSI010000035.1 GCA_013140695.1 Sideroxydans sp.
GGCGGCTTGGCGGATGTGAGCGCCTCGTTGCCTGCCGCATTACAAACGCTGGGTGAGGATGTGCGCTTGTTGATAACTGGCTATAACCAAGTATTAGATGCGCTGAAAGTCAAAAAAGTGGTCGCCACTTTTTCTGTGTTTGCAGGACAAGCTCCCGTCAAATTGTTGAGTGCCAAGATGCCTCACACCAACGTTCCAGTTTATGTGTTGGATGCGCCGCAATACTTTTGTCGAGTTGCGGGCCCGTATCAATATCAACTAGGTGGCGATTGGCCGGACAACCCAATGCGCTTTGGCATGTTGTCCAAGGTGGCTGCCATGTTGGGCAGTGCGGATAGCCCGATCGATTGGCAGGCGGAATTGGTGCATTGCAACGACTGGCAAACTGGACTGACGCCCGTGTATTTGCAACTGATGACCGCGCCACGTGCGAAGAGTGTGATGACGGTGCACAACATTGCCTTTCAAGGTAATTTCGACCGTGATTGGATTAAACCATTAGAAATTCCTGCCGCACATTTCAACATGCACGGCGTGGAATTTCACGGCAACTTATCTTTCCTAAAGTCAGGACTGCAATACGCCGATCGTATCGTCACGGTCAGCCCAACTTATGCACACGAAATTCAAGCCACCGAAATGGGCTACGGTATGCAAGGGTTGCTCACGGCACGCAACGCCGAAGTGAGTGGTATTTTGAATGGCATTGATGAAGATGAATGGGACGCTTCCAAGGATAAGCATCTGGAAGTGCGCTATGACGCTAGCGATCTCTCACAGAAAACCCAAGGTAAATTGGCGTTGCAAAAACGACTGGGCTTGGAAGTGAATGAACACGCGCCCTTATTGGGTGTAGTGAGCCGCTTAACGTATCAAAAAGGCTTGGATTTACTCCTTGAATGTCTGCCTACGTTATTGGATAGCGGCGCGCAATTGGCGGTGCTAGGCAGTGGGGATGCAGAATTTGAACGGCGCTATTTGCAATTGGCCCAGCGCTATTCAGGGCGCGTGTCGGTGACCATTGGCTTTAACGAAGCTCTATCGCATCAAATTATGGCGGGAACAGATATTTTCTTAATGCCCTCGCGTTTTGAACCGTGCGGCTTAAATCAAATGTACGGTATGCGGTATGGCACACCGCCTGTCGTGCGCCGTACCGGAGGCTTGGCTGATTCTGTCATCAATGCCAGCTTGGACGGCGGCACCGGATTTGTTTTCGACGATGCAGGCGCGCAAGCCTTGCAGCAAACGATCAAGTGGGCAATTGAGTGTTACCGCGATGCGAACACTTTCCGCCGTATTCAATTGAACGGTATGCATAAGGACGTTGGATGGCGACACAGTGCACAACTTTATTTAGAGCTTTACAACAGTATTTTGAAAAATTAAAACAGGGTAATTAACAGGGAGAGCAACATGGGACAGGATATGCATTCACCACGTTTTATTAGCGCACTCACAAAAAATACCGTCGCCCTAGTATTGGCAGGCGGAAGAGGCAGTCGTCTCCATAATTTGACCGATTGGAATGCGAAGCCCGCTGTGCAGTTTGGGGGCAAGTTTCGCATCATCGACTTTCCGTTGTCCAACTGCATGAATTCTGGCATTCGCCGTATTGGGGTGGTCACGCAGTACAAGGCGCATAGCTTGATCGAGCACATTCAAAAAGGTTGGGGATTTTTGCGTGGCGAGTTCAATGAATTCGTTGCGTTATTGCCTGCGCAACAGCGCATCCAAGAAGAGTGGTATCGCGGCACAGCGGATGCGGTGTTTCAAAATATCGACATCCTGCGCGGTTATGCGCCCGAATACATCGTCATCTTGGCTGGCGATCACATTTACAAAATGGACTACGGCGAAATGCTGGCCGCGCACGTGCGCAGCGAAGCCGATATGACGATTGGTTGTATCGAGGTTTCAGTTGCCGAAGCCACTGGCTTTGGCGTGATGACAGTGAATGATGAAGATCGTATCGTGAAGTTCACCGAAAAACCTGCGCACCCCACCGAATTGCCAGGCAAGCCAGGGCGTGCGCTGGCGAGTATGGGAATTTATGTATTTAATGCTAAATTCTTGTACGAACAATTAGTGCGCGATGCAGATACCAAATCCTCCACACATGACTTTGGTCATGACATCATTCCTTATCTGATTGAAAAATATCGTGTCTATGCGCATCGCTATGAGCAAAGCTGCGTCGGCGTGAAAGAGGGCGGCACGGCCTATTGGCGCGATGTGGGAACAATTGATGCGTATTGGGAAGCCAATATGGAGATGGCTAACGTCGTTCCCGATTTGGACTTATACGATAAAACATGGCCGATTTGGACGTATCAAGAGCAACTCCCCCCCGCCAAGTTTGTGTTTAATGATGCAGACAGACGCGGTGAAGCAATTGACTCGATGGTGTCTGGGGGCTGCATTATTAGCGGCGCACATGTACAACACTCCTTGCTGTTCTCGGATGTGCGCGTGGGTGAGCGTAGTGTGGTCACGGACTCGGTGGTGTTGTCGGGTTGCCGTATAGGTCAAAACGTCAAGCTGCATCGTGTGGTGCTAGATAACAAGTGTGAGATCCCTGATGGCATGCACATTGGCTTTAACCGTGAAGAAGATGCCAAACGTTTCCATGTATCGACCAATGGCATCACCTTGGTGACACCGGACATGTTAGGGCAGTCTATTCATCACGTTAGGTAAGCATTTAGCTGGTTTTCAGCCACGGAAGTAGGGAAATGACACGCAGTTTTTCAAAGTTGGTGCGTGTGCCTCCGTTACAATCCGTGGTTCATTTTTTTCACAGGAATTGAAACACATGCCGCATCGCTCCAAAAAACAGGCCGATAAAAAATTGCAGGTGGTTTTCTGCTGGCATATGCACCAGCCAGATTATCGAAATTACCTCACAGGCGAGTTTGTGTTGCCGTGGACCTATTTGCATGCCATGAAGGATTACACCGATATGGCCTATCACTTGGAGCAACATCCCAATGCCAAAGCGGTGGTGAATTTTGTGCCCATTTTGGTAGAGCAGCTATTGGATTATGAGCAGCAGTTCAAATCGGGCAAGGTGAAAGATGCGTTGCTAAAAATGTTGTCCAATGAAAATTTGGATGATTTGGATGAGTCGGGCCGCCTGCATATCTTGGATGCTTGCTTTAAGAGCAATCACACCAAAATGTTGCAGCCTTACCGTGCGTACCAACATCTGTTTGATCTGCAAAAAATGATGGAAGGGCGCGGACGCGAAACCGTCACCTATCTTTCGGGGCAATACCTTGGGGATTTGCTTGTGTGGTATCACTTGGTGTGGATGGGAGAAAGTGTACGTCGCGAGAGTGAGGTGGTAGCACGCTTAATGACCAAGGGCAGTCAGTTTAGTTATGCCGAGCGTATGGAGTTATTTGGATTAATTGGTGAATTGATTGGCGGTGTGATTCCGCGTTATCGCAAACTTTCAGAACGTGGACAGGTGGAGATTTCAACGACGCCTTATAACCATCCCATTCTGCCATTGCTGCTCGATTTTAATTCTGCGCGTGAAAGCGAACCGAATGCACCCCTACCTCAAGCGAGTAACTACCCCGGTGGTTTGCGTCGCGCACAAGCACATTTGAATCGTGCGGTGGAAAGTCATGAGCATCATTTTGGTAGCAAACCCCATGGCATGTGGCCCTCCGAAGGGAGTTTGTCGCGCCCTACCATGAAATTATTGGGCGAGAATGGTTGCAAATGGACTGCAACGGGGCAAGCCGTGTTGGCGCATAGTTTGCAGCGTGAATCGAATGGACACGGGCTGCCTGATAAATCGGAGTATTTGTATAAGCCTTACCAGTTGGAAGATATTGCCAAGCCCGTATATTGTTTCTTCCGTGACGACTATCTATCAGACAAAATTGGTTTCGAATATGCCAAGTGGAAGGGGGATGATGCGGCGGCGGATTTTGTACATCATCTGGAAGAGATATATCGGCACGCCCAAGGTGATGCCGACCCCGTGGTATCTATCATTCTAGATGGTGAAAATGCGTGGGAATACTATCCTTACAACGGTTACTACTTCCTCTCCGAGCTGTATGCGAAATTGGAGAAACATGCTTTTATTAAAACCACCACGTTTAACGACTGCGTAAAAGGTATTGCGACTGGGGCATCCACCACAAAAACAGGTAAGTTGAAACAGTTGGTTGCGGGAAGTTGGGTGTACGGAACATTCAGCACGTGGATTGGCTCTCCAGATAAGAATCGCGGTTGGGATTTGTTGTGTGAGGCAAAACGTAGTTATGACATCGTTATTAACAGCGGACGCTTGAATGCCGAAGAAATGCGTTTAGCAACTGAACAGCTGGCCGATTGTGAAGGGTCGGATTGGTTCTGGTGGTTTGGTGATTACAACTCGGCACAAAGCGTGTCCTCTTTCGATTTGTTGTTCCGTCAAAATCTCGCCAACTTATATCGATTGCTAAAACTCACAGCACCGATTGATTTGCAACACGTCATCAGCGTAGGCGGCGGCGACCCCGCGGCAGGTGGCACAATGCGCCGTTCGGAGTAATTTGAATGCCAGTTAGCTTGATTGGCATTGATGTTGGTGGCACCAACTTTCGCCTTGGTGTCGTGCAAAATTTACGGGTGGTCTGGGAAAAACGCTTTCAAGCAGACTTTGCCGGCTTGTGTCGCACCCATTCCGCCGCACTTGCACTCTCCGCTATCACCCAAGTGTTAAATCAAGCCATTGCGGAAGCACGCTTAATCTATCCGCAAGTAGCAGGTGTTGGTTTGGGATTTCCCGGTTTTATTGAGCCCCATTCTGGGCGGGTATTGTCTTCTCCTAACTTGCCCGGTCTCATCAATGCTGACTTATTGACGCCGCTGGCCGCGCAAAATGGCTTGCCCGTCACCTTGGAAAACGATGCCTCGGCTGCCGCCTTTGGTGAATACTCATTATCGCAGCCAGACACTGGGAGCTTGATTTACATCGGTCTTGGTACAGGAGTGGGCGGCGGGCTGGTGTTACAAGGCAAGCTGCACGGCGGTGACCACGGTGTGGCGATGGAAATCGGACACCTCACCGTTGAACGCAGCGGTCGGCTTTGCGGCTGTGGCAATCGTGGCTGTTTAGAGCAATACGCCTCTACTAACGGCGTGGTGCAGACCTACACAGAACTGACGGGCGACACCTTAAGTGCCTTTGACATTGCGCAGTGGGCTTTACAAAAAAATGCAGCCGCCGCACATGCGTATGCCCAAGCGGGCGAGTATTTGGCGAGCGGCTTGGCGCACATCGCCAAAGTGGTGGATGTGCGTGATGTTGTCATCGGCGGCGGTATGAGTGCCTCGTGGTCGTTGATGCAAGCCGCTTTCGAGCAACGCTTGCAAGAAGAACTCATCCCCACTTTACGCGGCAAGCTCCACATCCGACTTTCTCAAGCGCAAGACCAAGCCGGTATCATCGGCGCGGCCATGCTGGCACTGCGCTAGCCCTTCATCAGCCGCATGGGGCGGGCTATTTTTTGGTAGAATCCCGCCCCTTATTTATCGACCTGTCACAGGAAATTAACGTGAATACCCCAATCAACCCCGCAATTACAAAACAACATCCCATTCTGAAGATGCCTGCATTGGGCATGGACGCGCAAAGTGTCACAGAGGATTTTCGACGCTACTTCAGTCACACCTTGGGTTGGGAAAAGGCTTCGTTAGCGGGGTATCCGGTCTACTCCTCTTTGTCTACCACCTTGCGTGACCGTCTGATTGAGCGTTGGAGAAATACGCAGCGTGCCTATGACGAGTCGAATTGCAAACAAGCTTATTACTTGTCGCTGGAGTTTTTGATGGGGCGTGCGATGGGCAATGCCATGCTTAATCTAGATATGCAAGAGGTATCCGCCGAGGCGATGCGTAATTTTGGGGTGGTGCTGGAAGAGGTGCAGGATCAAGAGAGTGATGCGGGATTGGGTAACGGGGGGCTAGGCCGCCTAGCTGCGTGCTTCTTGGATAGTTGCGCCACTTTACAATTGCCTGTGACAGGTTATGGTTTGCGTTATGAATACGGCATGTTCCGTCAGCGCGTTGAAAACGGCAGTCAGCTGGAAGACCCCGATCACTGGTTGCGCAATGGTAATCCGTGGGAAGTGGAACGCTCTGAATTATCAGTGCGCATAAAGTTTGGCGGTCGGAGTGAATTGATTAAAGACAATAGTGGCAAGTTGCACGCGCGCTGGGTAGACACGCAAGATGTGTTGGCGATTCCGTTTGACATGCCGATTCCAGGTTATCGCAATGGTACGGTGAATACTTTGCGTTTGTGGAAATCTACGGCAACAGACGAATTCAACCTGGAAGAATTTAACGCGGGTAGTTATACCGAAGCGGTGGCGGCGAAGAATGCTGCGGAACAAATTACGCTTGTTTTGTACCCCAACGATGCAAGCGAAAACGGTAAAGAATTGCGCTTGCGTCAGCAGTATTTATTAGCTTCGGCGAGCTTGCAGGATGTACTGCGTCGCTGGGTGGGTAAGCATGGCAAAGATTTTTCGCAATTTGCAGAAAAGAATGCTTTCCAACTGAACGATACGCACCCGACATGCTCGGTGGCGGAATTGATGCGCTTGCTCATGGATGAACAGGGTTTAGGATGGGATGTGGCGTGGAAAATTACCTGCAACACCATGGCCTACACCAATCACACCTTGCTGCCTGAAGCATTGGAAAAATGGTCGGTGAGCATGTTCGGACGTTTGTTGCCGCGTTTACTTGAAATTATTTACGAAATCAATGCGCGTTATTTGGCTGAAGTCGCGTTGCGCTGGCCGGGAGATGTTGCACGTTCGCGCCGCATGTCCATTATCGAAGAAGGTCACGCGCCACATGTGCGTATGGCGTATTTGGCTGTGGTGGCGTGTCACTCGGTGAATGGTGTGGCGCAATTGCACTCCGATTTGTTGCAACAGCATCTGTTCCACGATTTTTACGAAATGTGGCCGAAGAAATTCAACAATAAAACGAATGGCGTAACACCACGCCGCTGGATGGCATCGAGTAATCCAGCGTTGAGCACGCTCATTGATAACACGATTGGTGCGGACTGGCGTACAGACTTATCCAAGTTGCAAGCCCTGAATAAATTTGCGGATGACAAAGCTTTCCATAAAAAATGGCATGCGATTAAACACACTAATAAACAGCGTCTGGCGGCTTTAGTGTTGCGTGATTGTGGTGTGCAATTTGACGTGAACGCCTTATTTGATGTGCAAGTGAAGCGCATCCATGAATACAAGCGTCAGTTGCTTAACGTGCTGCACGTGATTCATCTGTATGACCGCATCAAGCGTGGTGATACGGCAAATTGGACGCCGCGTTGCGTACTCATCGGTGGTAAAGCAGCGCCAGGTTATGTGATGGCAAAACGTACCATTCGTTTGGTCACGGCCGTGGCAGACATCATCAATCAAGACCCTGCTACCAAGGGGCTATTGCAGCTGGTATTCCTGCCCGACTATCGCGTGACCGCGATGGAAATTATTGCGCCCGCAGCTGACTTGTCCGAGCAAATTTCGACAGCAGGAAAAGAGGCTTCTGGCACGGGCAACATGAAATTTATGATGAACGGTGCGTTGACCATTGGTACCTTGGACGGTGCCAATATCGAAATTCGTGAAGAGGCAGGCGATGCCAACTTCTTCTTGTTCGGGTTGACTGCCGAGCAAGTCGAGGCGAAGCGTGGCCATTACGATCCAACTGCCATCGTAAATGCGGACGAGGACTTGAAGCGTGTCATCCAATTGTTGCGGAGCAACCATTTCAATCTGTTCGAGCCTGGCTTGTTTGAGCCTATCTTGCAATCCATTCTCAACCCGCACGATCCGTGGCTGACTTTGGCAGACTTCCGTTCTTATGTGGATGCACAGAAGCGGGTTGATGCGGCGTATCAAGACCAACAAAATTGGACCCGTATGAGCATCATCAACACGGCGAGTAGCGGCAAGTTTTCTAGTGATCGCACGATTCAGGATTACAACCGAGATGTGTGGCATTTGCAGCCCGTAAAGGCACATCAAGACTAGGGGCGGGCGGGTTGCCCCGCCGCCTTTCAGGTATTATTCACCCCCCATTTGGTTACTTTACTCATTAACTTTTAAGGAAGCATTGGTATGTCCACTGTAGAAACTCTATCTGGCTTGCAACGTCGTTTGAATGCCGTTATCCCGCAAACGATGATTCGTACCGAAGTTGAAAGTCGTCTCAAGCGTTTAGGCCGCACTGCCAAAGTGCATGGCTTCCGTCCGGGCAAAGTGCCGTTCAAAGTGTTGGAGCAACAATATGGACAATCAGTACAGCAAGAAGTGTTGGGCGATTCCTTGCAGCGCTCGTTTGCAGAAGCCGCAGTGACTAATAAATTGCAAGTGGCTGGTTATCCGCAGTTTGAAATTAAGACGGCTGATCTGAATGCAGAACAAATTGAATTCAGCGCGACGTTTGAAGTGTATCCCGAGGTGGTGATTGGCTCTGTAAGTGGCGAAAGCGTTACGCGCACCACCTTCAACTTGAGCGATGCGGATGTGACGGACACCCTCAATACACTGCGCAAGCAACGTGCAGAATTTAAACCCACCCCACGCGCTGCGCAAAAAGATGATCAAGTGAAGTTGGATTTTTTGGGTATGCTCGATGGCGTTAAATTTGAAGGCGGTGAGGCTAAAGATTTTACCGTTGTACCGGGTGCAGGTCGTATGTTGCCCGAATTTGAAGCGGCTGTAGTGGGTGTGAAAGCGGGAGATGTTAAGTCGTTCAATATGACTTTCCCTGCGGATTATCACGGCAAGGATGTGGCAGGTAAGGAAGTGACCTTCACACTGACTGTGCATGCTGTGGAAGAACCCATCTTGCCGGAAGTGAATGCAGAGTTTGCAAAAGCGATGGGCGTGGTAGATGGCGATGTGGAAAAGCTGAAACAAGAAATTCGCGACAACATTGGTCGTGAAGCGCAACGTCGTGTCAAGGTGCGTAATAAAGACTATGCGATGGAAGTATTACTGAAAGTTTCTCAATTGGATGTGCCTAAAGCTTTGTTGGATAGTGAATCGCAACGTTTGATGGAGCAAACTCTGCACGATATGGGGGAGCGCGGTATGAAGATTCCTCAAGGCATGAAGTTGCCCATTGATATGTTTGCAGAGCGTGCTACCAAACGCGTTAAGTTAGGATTGATTTTGTCCGAATTGGTCAAGCAGCATGAGTTGGCCGCTAAGCCTGAACAAGTGACGGCGCTCATTGAAGAATACGCATTGAGTTTTGAACGTCCTCAAGAAGTGCGTAACTGGTATCACGCTGATGCGAATCGCATGCGTGAAGTGGAAAATTTGGTCTTGGAAGAAAACGTGGTGGCATGGGTGATGGCGGGCGCGAAGGTGACTGACCAAGCCTTGGCGCTGAATGAATTGATGGGGGATTAAGTCATGCTGTTTAACGCCACAAGTAAGTTGATTGAGCCGCAAGATTCGGGACTGGTGCCGATGGTGGTCGAGACCAGTGGTCGCGGTGAACGTGCCTACGATATTTTTTCGCGCTTGCTAAAAGAACGCGTTATCTTTTTGGTGGGGCCTATCAACGATCAAGTGGCGAATCTGGTGGTAGCGCAGTTGTTGTTCTTGGAGTCTGAAAATCCTGATAAGGATATTCACCTCTATATCAATTCACCCGGCGGTTCGATTTCTGCGGGTATGGCGATTTACGACACCATGCAATTCATTAAACCCGAGGTATCTACTCTTTGTATCGGCATGGCCGCTTCGATGGGCGCGTTCTTGTTGCAAGCGGGCGCCAAGGGCAAGCGTTTTGCTTTGCCCAACTCAACGGTGATGATTCATCAACCACTGGGCGGCTTTCAAGGTCAGGCGACGGACATTGAAATTCACGCAAAATATATTTTGAGTCTGCGTGAACAGCTGTACAACTTGATGGCGCACCATACAGGGCGTACGGTGGAAGAAATTGCGCGAGATAGTGAGCGCGATAATTTTCTTCCCGCACAAGCGGCGTTGGCGTATGGATTAATTGATAAGGTGCTGGACAAGCGTGCGTAACATCTATATTTCCAAACGGAGATCAGCATGACAATCGAAAAAAGTAAGGGCGATAAGCTGTTGTATTGCTCGTTCTGCGGTAAGAGTCAGCATGAGGTAAAGAAGCTCATCGCGGGCCCATCCGTATTTGTGTGCGATGAGTGTATATCTCTGTGCAACGACATTATTAAAGAAGAGACGCAAGCCGCAGCATTAGGCGGCGAAAAAGTGTCTAAAAATGATTTGCCCGTGCCGCATGAGATCTGCGCACGCTTAGATGACTATGTGATTGGGCAGCGGCAGGCAAAGAAGATTTTGTCGGTTGCGGTCTACAACCATTACAAGCGCCTAAAACATCAAAAAGACGATGGGGTGGAACTAGCCAAGAGCAACATTCTGTTGGTTGGGCCGACAGGTTCGGGAAAAACATTGTTGGCACAAACGCTCGCACGTCTACTCAATGTGCCGTTTGTGATGGCTGATGCCACTACGCTGACCGAGGCGGGATACGTGGGTGAAGATGTCGAGAACATCATTCAAAAATTATTGCAGGCGTGTGATTACGACGTCGAGCGCGCGCAACGCGGCATTGTCTACATTGATGAAATCGACAAAATTTCACGCAAATCAGACAACCCTTCAATCACCCGTGATGTGTCAGGTGAGGGCGTGCAACAAGCTTTGCTGAAGATGATTGAAGGCACTAAAGCGTCTATCCCACCGCAAGGTGGACGCAAGCATCCAAACACTGAATTCTTGCAAGTGGATACGACTAATATCCTGTTTATCTGTGGCGGTGCATTTGATGGGCTGGAAAAAGTGATTCGCAATCGTTCCGAAAAAGTGGGCATTGGCTTCTCTGCGAGTTTATCCAAGCGTGACGACAGCAATGACATTGGCAAGGTGCTACACGATGTCGAGCCTGAGGATTTAATTAAGTTTGGTTTGATTCCTGAGTTTGTGGGACGCTTACCCGTGGTGGCTACATTGGAAGGGCTGGACGAAGCAACGCTCATCACTATTTTGTCCGAGCCTAAAAATGCGTTGACCAAGCAGTATCAAAAACTGTTTTCGTTGGAAGGAGTGGAGTTGGAATTCCGTCCTGGTGTGTTGAATGCGATTGCGAAAAAAGCCTTGGCGCGTAAGACGGGCGCTCGCGGTTTGCGCTCAATTTTGGAGTTGGCACTGTTGGATACGATGTTCGATTTACCTTCTCAAACCAATGTCACTAAAGTGGTGTTGGATGAGAACGGCGCTGGTGAAATTAAACCGATTGTGATGTACGCGGACACTCCGATAGCCGCTTAATGCGGCGTTGTGGGGGGGGGCTTGAAAAAATAAGGCATGCCCCCACCTCGCTTTCAACTTATAGAAAGTAACCGCCATGTCTGAATTCGATCCAATCCCTAATCCTCCCGAGTTATATCCCCTGTTGCCTTTGCGCGATGTAGTGGTATTTCCGCATATGGTTATTCCACTTTTCGTGGGGCGCCAAATCTATCAAAGCGCTTGAAGCTGCGATGGAGGCAGGCAAGAGCATCGTGTTGGTCGCGCAAAAATCAGCTGCGAAAGATGAACCCGCTAAAGAAGATATTTATCGTATTGGTAGCATCGCCAACATTTTGCAGATGCTTAAGTTGCCTGATGGCACAGTAAAAGTGTTGGTGGAGGGTACGCAACGTGCCTTGGTGCTGCAGATTTTTGATGACAAGTTACATTTGGATGCTGAAATTTCTCCCGTGCCTGCGGATGAAAATATCGGTAACGAAGCTGAAGCGATGCGCCGTGCGCTCATTAGTCAATTCGATCAATACGTTAAGTTGAATAAAAAAATCCCCCCTGAAATTTTGACTTCATTGGCGGGGATTGATGATGCGGGGCGATTGGCCGATACCATCGCTGCGCATTTGCCGCTTAAGTTAGAGCAGAAACAAGAAGTGCTAGAAATTTTTGATGTGCGTCAGCGCCTCGAACATTTGTTGGGCCTGTTAGAAGCAGAGCTGGACATTATGCAAGTAGAGAAGCGGATTCGCGGACGTGTGAAGCGTCAAATGGAAAAGAGTCAGCGTGAGTATTATCTGAACGAGCAAGTCAAAGCGATTCAGAAAGAATTGGGCGAAGGCGAAGACGGCGCAGATATTGAAGAAATTGAAAAGAAAATCAAAGCCGCGCATATGCCTAAAGATGCCCGTGCTAAAGCAGATGCAGAGCTGAAAAAGCTACGCTTAATGTCACCCATGTCGGCGGAAGCCAGTGTGGTGCGCAATTACATCGACATCTTGATTGGCTTGCCGTGGAAGAAAAAAACAAAAATTGATACCGAACTTAAACATGCAGAAGACGTGTTAGAGGCAGATCACTACGGACTAGAGAAAGTGAAAGAGCGCATTGTTGAATATCTGGCGGTGCAGCAGCGTGTCGAAAAAATGAAAGCCCCCATCTTGTGCTTGGTTGGGCCTCCTGGCGTGGGTAAAACTTCGCTGGGACAGTCCATTGCGCGTGCAACAAATCGTAAGTTTGTGCGTATGTCACTGGGTGGTGTGCGTGATGAGTCAGAAATTCGCGGACATCGTCGCACTTACATTGGATCTATGCCAGGTAAAATTTTGCAGAACATGAGCAAAGTGGGTGTGAAAAATCCGCTGTTTTTGCTGGATGAAGTGGACAAGATGGGTCAAGACTTCCGTGGCGATCCTTCATCCGCTTTGTTGGAGGTGTTAGACCCAGAACAAAATCACACATTCGTAGATCATTATGTTGAGGTTGAATACGATTTATCTGATGTGATGTTCGTAGCCACTTCGAATAGTTTGAACATTCCTGCGCCGTTATTGGATCGTATGGAAGTCATTTTCGTATCGAGTTATACCGAAGATGAAAAGGTGAATATCGCCATTCGTTATTTGTTGCCCAAAGCGATTAAAAATAATGGGCTAAAAGCAGAAGAAATTAGTGTGTCTGAAAGTGCGATTCGCGACATTCTGCGTTACTACACGCGTGAAGCTGGTGTGCGTAGCTTGGAACGCGAGCTGTCTAAAGTTTGCCGCAAGGTTGTTAAGTCGCTCTTGATGAAAGGCCGCGATTCGAAGGTCGCAATCAATGCGCGCAACTTGGATAAATACTTGGGGGTGCGCCGTTATAGTTATGGCATTGCCGAGAAAAATAATCAGGTAGGTCAAGTGACTGGCTTGGCGTGGACTGAAGTGGGTGGGGAATTGCTCACCATTGAAACGGCTGTATTGCCGGGCAAAGGCAAGACCACCACTACAGGCAAACTGGGCGAGGTCATGCAAGAGTCCATTCAAGCCGCATTGAGTGTGGTGCGCAGTCGCGCACGTTCACTGGGCATCGCTGAAAACTTTTATGAGAAATGCGATTTGCATATTCACTTGCCAGAAGGTGCGACACCTAAAGATGGTCCTAGTGCAGGTGCTGGCATCTGTACTGCGATGGTGTCGGCATTGACAGGCATACCGGTGCGTGCTGATGTGGCGATGACGGGTGAAATTACTTTGCGTGGCGAGGTGTTGCCGATTGGTGGATTGAAAGAAAAGTTGTTGGCAGCGCAACGTGGCGGTATCAAGCTGGTGTTGATACCCGAAGAAAATGTCAAAGACCTTGTTGAAATTCCAGATAACGTCAAAAACAAATTAGAGATTCATCCCGTAAAATGGATTGAGCAGGTGTTGACTTTAGCTTTAGAGCGTAAGCCAGAGCCTTTGCCAGAAGTGATTGCGCCGATTGTGGCGGTGACGACCGCGCCGGAATCGGTTAGCAGTGCGCCCCTCAAACATTAAAGCGGATGTGTTATTTCAAAAAACTATTTTTATTGAGGCGCCCTTAATAAATTTTCAAATTAGCGTTGGCAAAGTCCGGGGAGTTGCTGTACAATGCTGCGCTTTCACGGGTGCTTAGCTCAGCTGGTAGAGCACCGCCCTTACAAGGCGATTGTCGGCGGTTCGATCCCGTCAGCACCCACCAGTTTTACAGCAGTATGTTTTATGGAGTGGTAGTTCAGTTGGTTAGAATACCGGCCTGTCACGCCGGGGGTCGCGGGTTCGAGTCCCGTCCACTCCGCCAATTTAGAAGGCGAAAAAGGCGAACGAAAGTTCGCCTTTTTGCTTATGGGATTTTCGTTCTGATATTTAACTTTCAAGGTGGTTGCTATGTTTGATTTCGTACAAGAAAGAAAGCGTTTAGTCCAAGTAGTATTGGCGCTGATTGTGCTGCCATTCGCGCTGTGGGGCGTAGATTCATATCGAAATTCAGGTGAGACCGTCGCGCTAGCTAAAGTGAATGGCGAAAAAATTGGGCAGCAAGAATTTGATAATGCGTTAAATCAGCAGCGCCAGCGTATTCGTGAAATGGCTGGAGCCAACTTTGATCCTGCGATGTTTGATACTCCAGAAGTTAAAAAATCCGTATTAGATAGTTTGGTGTCGCAGCATTTATTGTTTGCAGAAGCGCGGGATGCTGGACTGGTTGTCAGTGAAGAGCAAATGCAGCAAATTATTGCGAGCGTTCCTGCTTTCCAAAAAGATGGGAAATTTGACAAGGCGCAATATGTCGCCGCATTGCGTGGGCGTGAGATGACCCCTGCCATGTTCGAATATCGTGTACGTCAAGATTTAACCACGCGTCAATTAACGGATTCTTTAACGCAGAGTGGGTATGCCCCCAATTTTGCGGCAGATACGTTGATTCGTTTGAATGAGCAGCAACGTATGGTGGCTGTTGCCAAACTTGACATGCAAGCTGCTTTAGGTCAAGTGCAGTTGGATGAATCTGCTGTTAAAGCCTACTACGACAAAAATTCAAATGAATTCCAAGTGGCAGAACGCGCCAAAGTGGAATTCTTGACGCTCTCGATTGATTCCTTGTTGGCGGATATTGCAATTGATGATGTCGCAATTAAAGCTTATTACGATGAACATCTGGCTGAATTTGGCGCGCCTGAACAACGTCAGGCTGCGCATATTTTGATTGCCGTTTCAAAGCAATCGAGTGATGCAGAAAAATTGGCGGCTAAAGCAAAAGCGGAGTTGGTTTTGAAACAGGTTCAGCAAGCACCCGCAAAATTTGCCGCTTTAGCTAAACAGTATTCGCAAGATCCGGGCTCTGCTGCCAATGGCGGTGACTTGGGCATGTTTGGACGGGGTGCAATGGTTAAGCCATTTGAGGATTCCGTGTATTCGTTAAAAGTGGGTGAGGTGAGTGGGCTGGTGCAATCCGATTTTGGGTATCACATCATCAAGCTGACAGCGATCAAAGCAGCAAAAACACAGGCTTTGGCTGACGTAAAAGCGGCGATTTCGCAACGCGTAAAATTTCAAAAAGCCAGTGATAAGTTTGCGGAATTGGCGGAAAAATTTAGCAATACGCTTTACGAGCAAAGCGATAGTCTTAAACCCGCTGCTGATTTGATTAACGGCCAAGTACAAGGCGGCGTATGGTTGAGTAAAGATAAAGCCAGTGCGGCAGCGTGGAATGAGAAAGTGGTGCAAGCAGTATTCTCTGATGACGTGCTGAAAAATAAGCGTAATACAGCGGCAATTGAAATCGCACCGAATACTTTAATGGCTGCACGTGTGACTGAATATCAAGCGGCATCAGTGCGTCCTTTGAGTGAGGTTGCGGCAATCATTCGTGCCAAGTTACAAGGTGAGCAAGCCAAGTTGGCTTTGGTGAAGCAAGGTCAAGCGTTGTTGGCGCAATTGCAACAAGGTGCTAAAGCGCAAGTGACTTGGAAACCTGCACAAAGCATGACGCGTGCGCAGCATGCAGAACTGAGCCAAGATGCAGCTAAAGTTTTATTTAGCGCCGACATTAGCAAGCTACCTGCTTATGTGGGCATTGAAGACGCACAACAAGGCTACGTGTTGGTGCGTATAGATTCTGTTAAAGACGCTGAACTGGGTGATGAGGCTAAACGCGGACGTTATGCGCAACAGATTCGTCAAATTACCGGTGAAGAAATGCTTACTGCCTATTTAGCTGATGCCAAGAAAAAAGCTGACATCACCACCAAGGAATTTGCAGTGACAGAAAAGAAATAATTGTCGCCTGTTGTGAAAAAAACGCCGCTTAACAGCGGCGTTTTGTTTTTCTAAAGCAACTTTTAGGCAAGGCTATTCATTGGGTGACGCTGGGTTTTAGCGGAGGCTATCGTATATAATTCGCAGCTATTTTATTGGTCGTCAGGCGCACATTTACTCTTATGCAACACGCATTCAAATTAGATGTAGTGAATCTCACTTGTGAGCGTGGAGACTTGAGTTTATTCACGGGATTAAGTTTTGAGTTGGCGGCCGGGGAGTTGATGCAAGTGCAGGGCGCAAATGGAGCGGGGAAGACCACTTTGTTGCGCACGCTGTGTGGTTTTATTCAGCCTGTTGAAGGTGTAGTGAAGTGGAATGGGCAAGACATTAGTGAGTGGGATGATGGTTACCATGCGCAGATGTGTTACCTAGGGCACTTGAATGCCATCAAAGACGAATTAAGTGCGCTAGAAAATTTGCAAATGGGTGCAGGCTTGGCAGGCTTTAAGGTGAGTGAGCAGGAGGCAGTTAATGTGCTACGTCGTATGGGGCTACGCCGTAAGGAACACCTGCCCGTGCGCGTATTGTCACAAGGTCAGCGTCGTAGAGTGGCATTAAGTCGGTTGCTCATTGGTGATGCAAAATTATGGATATTGGATGAGCCTTTGACCGCATTAGATGTGGGGGCAGTCGCACTCATGCAGGAACTTATTGGTGAACACCTGTCGAATGGCGGCATGACAATTTTCACCACGCATCAACCTTTGCAAGTGGCGGGTGTGCAGACTAGAGAATTGGTGCTGTCATGATCCGTTACGTGAATGTCATAGATGCAAGAATGACCGCATTGCACCTCCTCCCGCAAACGGATGGCTGCGCCAGTAACGTGTCCGAGGTGCTGTCATGAATAAGCTCACGATGTTGGGTGTGTTGGGTTTGGTGATACGTCGCGATTTATTGTTGGCCATGCGGCGGCGTGCAGATGTGCTGACGACCTTGGTGTTTTTTGTCATGGTGGTGAGCTTATTTCCACTGGGGGTAGGGCCTGAACCAGACATGCTACGCAAGATGGCGGCAGGGGTGTTGTGGGTGGCTGCGTTGTTAGCCTCGATGCTGTCCCTTCCGCGCATGTTTTCTGCGGACTATCTGGACGGCACGTTGGAGCAAATGATGCTCGCGCCGCAATCGTTGACCATGATGGTGTTGGGAAAAATTATTGCGCACTGGATGTTGTCTGGCTTGCCCCTAGTATTGATTGCACCAGTGTTGGGCGTGCAGTTTGATATGTCTTCACAAGCGCTGTGGGTGTTGATGTTAGCGCTGTTGTTAGGCACGCCAGTGTTGAGCTTGATTGGCGCGATTGGTGCGGCGCTGACATTGGGATTGCGCGGTGGGGGTGTGTTGGTTTCGTTGTTGGTATTACCTTTGTGTATTCCCGTGCTGATCTTTGGTGCAGGGGCAGTGGATGCGATTAACAGTGGTATGAGTGCCGTTTCCAACTTGTCTTTATTAGGGGCGCTTTCTTTATTTGCGTTGGTATTCACGCCGTTCGTGGCAGCGCAGGCTTTACGAATTTCAATGGAGTAATCAAATTGGCGATTAACTGGTTCAAGTATTCAGCCCCCTCTACTTTTTACGGATTAGCGGGAAAATTAATTCCCTTTTTTGCATGGCCTGCGGCAGTTTTATTCGCTATTGGTTTGTACATTGGCTTTTTCGTCGCACCTACCGATGCGATTCAAAGTGAAGCCTATCGCATCATATTTATCCATGTGCCCGCGTCTATTTTGTCCATGTTTATTTATCTCATTATGGCGGGCTATGCGGCATTGGGATTGATTTTCAAAACGCGATTATCGTCCATGATGGCAACCGCATTAGCGCCAACGGGCGCACTGTTCGCGTTGATTTCTTTGTGGACAGGCGCGCTGTGGGGCAAGCCGATGTGGGGCGCGTGGTGGGTGTGGGATGCACGTCTTACTTCTGAATTGATTTTGCTTTTTCTCTATTTGGGCTTCATCGCATTACATGCTTCGATTGAAGATCCGCGCCGTGCGGATAAAGCCAGCGCATTGCTCGCCATTATCGGTTCAGTCAATGTGCCCATCATTTATTTTTCGGTGAAATGGTGGAACACCTTACATCAAGGATCCTCGATTAAATTCAGTGGCACAACCATGCATGTTGCGATGCAACAAGCCATGTTCACCATTTTGGTGGCGTGTTGGTTGTATGTGATTGCCATGGGCTTGGCGCGCGTGCGTAGCATCATTCTAGAACGTGAAGCCAACACGCAATGGGTTAAAGAATTACAGGAGGCAAAATGAACTGGGCTGAATTTTTTGCCATGAATGGTTATGGCTTTTATGTATGGGGCTCGTATGGGGTTGCGTTAGCGGTCATCGCGATTGAAATTATCGCTGTGCGTCATCGTCGCACCCTGGCCTTGCGTCAATTGAAATTAATGAATGACAGTGGAGATGCACAATGACCCCTAGGCAAAAACGATTTACATGGATTGTGGCGGGCGTCGGTTTAGTGTCCGCCGCAGTTGGTTTGGTATTGTTTGCATTACAAAATAATGTGAGCTTGTATTTCACACCGACGCAGGTCTATAACAAAGAAGCGCCACAAGGCAAAAATTTCCGCATTGGTGGTTTGGTCGAAGTAGGGAGCGTGCAGCGTGAGCGTGATGGCTTAACGGTACACTTCAATATCACCGACACCGTGCGTACCATGCCCGTTATTTACAAAGGCATCCTGCCCGATTTATTCAAAGAAGGTAAAGGGGTGGTCGCGTTAGGTAAGACAGATGCCACAGACCTGTTTCATGCTGAAGAAGTGTTGGCCAAACATGATGAGAACTACATGCCGCCTGAAGCGTTAGATGCTATTAAAAAAGCGGAAGAGTCGAAAGCGGCTTCTGCCGTACCTGTTAGCAAACCTGTTACTCAATAATTTTTGAAAGCCCTCGCATGATTCCAGAAATCGGTAATTTCACGCTCATCGTCGCGTTGTTTTTGGCGCTTGTTCAGGGCGTGTTGCCCATCGTTGGTGCGGCACGCGGCAATTCAGTCTGGATGCACAGCGCACGTCCTTTGGCATTTGGACAGTTCTTATTTGTCGCCATCGCCATCGCCTGTCTGACTTACTCATTTATCACTAACGACTTCTCCGTGTTGTATGTAGCGCAACACTCTAACTCGCAATTGCCCACCGCGTATCGCGTGGCAGCGGTGTGGGGCGGACATGAAGGTTCGCTTTTGTTGTGGGCGTTTATCCTTACGCTATGGACGATTGCCGTGGCGAAGTTCAGCAAACATCTGCCGCTCGAAATGGTGGCGCGTGTATTAGGTGTGATGGGCTTGATTTCAGTGGGCTTCTTGTTATTCATGCTGCTCACCTCTAACCCGTTTGATCGTTTATTTCCCGCCGCGATGGATGGCCGCGATTTGAATCCGCTGTTGCAAGACCCTGGCTTAGTCATTCATCCCCCTATGTTGTACATGGGCTATGTGGGGTTCTCGGTTGCATTTTCCTTCGCCATTTCCGCATTGTTAGGCGGCAAGTTAGATTCCACTTGGGCGCGCTGGTCGCGTCCATGGACGACCATCGCTTGGGTGTTTATGACGATTGGTATCGCCTTGGGAAGTTGGTGGGCGTATTACGAATTGGGTTGGGGTGGTTGGTGGTTCTGGGATCCCGTTGAGAATGCTTCTTTCATGCCGTGGCTGGTTGGCACAGCCTTGATTCACTCACTCGCCGTGACAGAAAAGCGCGGCGCGTTTAAGAGCTGGACAGTGCTGCTGGCGATTGCTGCGTTTTCGTTATCCTTGCTCGGCACATTCCTCGTGCGTTCTGGCGTGTTGACATCGGTACATGCCTTCGCCACCGACCCTAAACGTGGCGTGTTCATCTTGTCGTTCTTGGTGATTGTGATTGGTGCATCGTTGCTGTTGTTCGCGTGGCGCGCCCCCAAAATTGGCCTAGGTGGCAAGTTTGATTTAGTGTCGCGCGAAACCATGCTACTGACCAATAACGTATTACTTTCGGTTGCTTCCGCCTCGGTATTTTTAGGCACCTTGTACCCCCTGTTTATGGATGCATTAGGGTACGGCAAGCTATCGGTTGGCGCACCTTACTTCAATGCGGTCTTTGTGCCACTGATGATTCCAATGGTCATGATGATGGGATTGGGCCCCATCGCACGTTGGAAGCACGCCAGCTTGCCTGACATCTGGCAACGTGTGCGTTGGGCGTTGGGAGCAAGTATTGCCATCGCATTATTGTTGCCATTGGTGCTGGGTAAATGGACTTCAATTATTGCGCTGGGATTATTGTTGGCAGCGTGGCTCATTATCACTGGCGCGCTAGATTTGCGTCGTCGCATGGGCAAAGAGGGCACGTTGATGCAGCGTTTGAAAACGCCCACCCGCAGTTATTACGGAATGCAATTGGCTCATTTAGGTATCGCCGTTTTCATCATTGGTGTGACGATGGTGAAGGGCTACGAGACCGAGCGTGACGTGCGCATGGAAGTGGGCGACACGGTGCAAGCGGGCGGTTATGAGTTCCGCTTTGATGGCGTGAGTGAACAGCAAGGCGCGAACTATGTTGCCATGCAAGGCCGTGTGAGCGTGAGCCAAGACGGCAAGCCTGTGACCGTGTTGCATCCTGAAAAGCGTCAATACAACGCATCGGGTATGCCAATGACTGAAGCGGCGATTCGCACGGGCTTGTTGCGTGACCTGTATGTGTCATTAGGCGAACCCATTCCCGACAGTGACGCATGGGCGGTGCGCGTGTACATCAAACCATTTGTAGATTGGATTTGGGCTGGCTGCTTGCTCATGGCATTGGGCGGCATTATGGCCATTAGCGATCGTCGTTATCGTATTCACGGACCTAAAGCAGCCAGTACCAGCAAGGAGCAAACAGCATGAAGCGCGCCCTCATACCTTTAGTTGTTTTCTTGGTGTTGGCGGGTTTTTTGTACGTCAGTTTGAGTCGTGACCCACGCGAAGTCCCTTCACCGCTCATTAACAAAGCTGCGCCTACTTTTAGCCTGCCCTTGTTGCACGATGCGCAAAAAATGTTTTCGACACAAGATATGAAAGGCCAAGTATGGCTACTCAATGTGTGGGCTTCGTGGTGTGGTGCATGTAAAGACGAGCATCCCGTGTTGATGGATTTGGCCGCGCAAAATATCGTGCCAGTGATGGGCTTGAACTACAAAGATAAGCGTGAAGATGGCGAAGACGTATTGCGTAAAGCAGGCGACCCTTACACGCTGACTATTTTTGATGCCGATGGAAAAGTGGGCTTCGATTACGGCGTGTATGGCGTGCCTGAAACTTATGTGATTGATAAAGAGGGGGTCATTCGCGACAAAATTATTGGTGCCGTTACGCCGACCAATTTGCGCGAACGTATCTTGCCGTTGGTTGCGGAATTGAAGTAAAAATGAAAAAACTACTCATTGCATTCTTGCTATTTATGCCCACTCTCGTCTTGGCAGGCGAGGCGAGAGACTTGGCTGATGATCCTGTGACGGAGCGTCGCATGATTAACTTGGCGGAGAAAGTACGCTGCCTAGTTTGTCAAAGTGAGAACGTTGCTAGTTCACATTCTGATTGGTCGAACGATGTACGCCAAATCATGCGTGAAAAAATGCAGGCAGGCGCGACCGATCAAGAAATTATGGACATCTTGGTAGCGCGTTTCGGTAAATCAGTTTTGTTTGATCCGCCTGTGGACAGCGAAACCCTGCCTTTGTGGCTCGCGCCATTTATCTTGTTGGTGCTGGGCATTGCCTTTTTGTTTTATCAATTACGTTCACGTCGTGCCGTAGCTCCTGAAGCCAACTTGACTGTGGAAGCCGAGCAACGCGCTGCCACCTTACTCAATAAAGAAGACAACACATGACATTATTTTGGATTATTTGTGCGGCGCTGATTGTCATCGCCATTTTGTTTGTTGCCCTTCCCTTGTGGCGTGGCACCGCCAAGAATAATGACGTCGTTCGCGATGCGGCTAATTTAGAAATTCTCCGTGATCAAATCAACGAGATGGACGTGGATTTGAAAAATGGATTGCTCACGCCAGAACTGCATGAGCAGGGTAAGCGCGAACTGCAAAGTCGCGTGCTGGAAGAGGTGAGTGAATCTGCGGCCACGCCGACCGCAACACCAAGTAATCCGTACAAGCGTTTAGCCATCGTGCTGTCCGTATTGTTACCGATTATGGCGGGGGGGCTGTACACACAAGTAGGCAATCCCAATGCATTCTCGGATCGGATGGCGCATGGGGATACGAGCGATATTGGTGCGCCGCATGGTGAAGCAGGCATTGCGGCATTAGAAATAAAAGTGGATGCCAATCCTGAAGATGGTGAATCACTGGTGATGTTGGCGCGAGCTTATATGGATGCCAATCGCTACAGCGAATCAGTGCAAGCCTTCGAGAAGCTTAGCAAGTTGGTGCCCGATGAAGCGTGGGTGTGGGCGGACTACGCTGATGCACAAGCCATGGCACAAGGTCAAACACTCAAAGGCAAACCTACCGATTTAATTAATAAAGCGTTGGCGCTTGATCCAGATAGCATGAAGGGCTTGGCTTTGGCAGGCTCGGCGGGCATGGAACGCGGCGATTTTGTGTCGGCCATTAAACATTGGGAACGTTTGCGCAGCTTGCTGCCTGCTGATAGCGAAGATGGCAAGATGATTGACAGCGGTTTGGATGAGGCGCGCCAAATGTTGTCGCATATCAAGGGTGGGAAGCCTCCGATGGCACTGGAAGAAATTAACAATCCACCGGCTAAGGCGGCAGCTGTGGGCGGTGCAGAGCGCATCACCGGTACAGTCTCGTTAAGCCCTGCGTTAAAGGGGAAAGTGAGCCCGGACGATACCGTGTTTGTATTGGCACGTGCCGCAGAAGGTCCCAAAATGCCGCTTGCTATTTTGCGCAAACAAGTGCGTGATTTGCCACTTACGTTTGAATTGAATGACAGCATGGCAATGCAACCACAAATGAAACTGTCTGCGTTCGATAAAGTCATCGTCGTGTCGCGCATTTCTAAATCAGGCATGGCGATGCCTGAAGCAGGAGATATTCAAGGCATGAGCCAGCCGCTACGCCCTGGGACTAAAGGCGTTAACGTGAAGTTGGATCAAATCGTTAATTGATTTGCCGATATAGCTAAAAAAGCCGCACTGGAGAACAGTGCGGTTTTTTTATGACTGACATTGTGAGGGCGGCAGTGAATGGGCGGATTAAGAGAATCAGAAAATCGCACGTGCGCAAGCGATACCACTGATTGCCGCGCCTTCCAGCGTTGCCGGATAATCTCCATCTGTGTAGTCGCCCGCCATCAGCAGATTTGGGATCGCGGTACGTTGGGTCGGGCGATCCAGATTCGGTGAGCAGCAGAAAGTCGCGCGTTTCTCGGCGATGACTTTGAACCAATCCGGCCTTGTTACGATGCCGAACTCGTCACGCAGTTCGGTGATGACTTTCTCAGCCAGCTCATCTTGGCTCAATTCTTGGTGTATTCCCTCCGCGCTGATGACGGCAGCCAATAAGCCGTGTTGTGCGGCGATCTGTCCCTTGTCGAACAGCCATTGGCTGAAGCGTTGATGCAGGCCGATCATGGGGTGGGGCAGACGCACATGTGCGGGGTATTGCAGATAAACGGTGTAGATGGGTTGCTGTTCCAACGCATCTATCTGCGAGACGGTCTTGTTCATCTCTTGGATGGGACGAAACAGCTTGGCGGCAATGCTGGGCGGTGCGGCGCAGATGACGTGGCTGAAAGTATGTGTGCCTTCGGCGGTGACTAGTTCGAAGCCATCCTGTTTGGTATTGATGGACTCCACACCACAGGAGAGATGCACATTTCCACCATGTAACGCCACATAGTTCGCCGTACGTTGCGGGAATAATGCGGTGAAGTCGATGCGTGGCAACAGCATGTCGCTATCCGCGCGTTTGCGATTGAGCGCATCACGCAGCACATTGAGTAAGACCTGCGCAGAAGCTTTATGGATGGGCGTGTTCAGAGCGGCGATACACAGCGGTTCCCACAGTTTGAGGGTGAGGTCGGCATCTTGGCCGAACTCGACGAGCAGTTCTTTGACGGTCTTGTCTTGTTCAAGCTGGAACTTCATTCCTTGCAACTTGAGCATGAACCCAGCGGCTTTCATGCGTTCTGACCAAGTCAGTCCTTGAGCATTGAGCAAGGAGACGAGCAGATGTAGTGGGGCGGGTAGGCGGGGCGCTTTTAGCGAGAACTGACCGTGTAGGTCGAGTTGCAAAGGCAAGCACAGGAAATCTTTTTCTATGTTGCCGCCAACCAATTCGATGAGGCGTAATGTCTCGCGGTAGCAACCGAGCAAGAGATGTTGTCCGTTGTCGAGCTGGGTGTCGTTGTGCAACACGCCGCGTGCACGGCCACCCAGTTGTTTGGCACTGTCAAAGACGGTGACTTTGATACCGCGCGAAGTCAGTTCAGCGGCGGCCGCCATGCCCGCATAGCCGCCGCCTATGATTCCCACTCGAATGCTTGAAGATTGATCCATTTATGTTTGCGTAGCCTATCGCTATGTATTCCCTCCCCCTGTCAGGGGGAGGGTTAGGGTGGGGGTGAATCCTTCAATTTTTCTGAGACCCTGAACAGCACTCCAGCCAGATTTTCTAGCACATCGCTATTCCAGAATCTCAACACCTGCCAACCTTGTTCCTGCATGAATGCACTTCGTTGCTCATCGTAGACGTGTTGATCTTGATGTTGTCCACCATCCAATTCGATCACCAGCTTTTTCTCAATGCATGCAAAGTCGGCAATGTATTTGCCTATGGCGAATTGGCGGCGGAATTTGTAGCCGTTCATTTGTTCGCCGCGAATTGCTTGCCACACTACGCGTTCGACATCGGTCATATTGCTTCGTAGCGTTCTAGCCTTTTGAATCGCGTCTGGTGGAGTTCGGTGTGCATTCACAGAATTCACCCCCATCCTAGCCTTCCCCCTGAGAGGGGGAAGGAATCGGTCAGTTCTGCCACCAAGTTTTGAGCGCCAGCCACAGTTTGTAACCTGTGCCGAGCGAGACTCGCTCTTTCAACACATGGCAGCCGCTGCGTTCGACTTCTTCCAGCACCGCACGATAGATGGCTGCCATGATGAGTCCGGCGCTTTGTGCCTTGCGATCCACTGCAGGCAGATGTGCAAGTGCTTGGTCATAGAATCGTTGCGCGCGTTCGATCTGGAACGCCATCAGCTTTTGGAAGTTTGGAGTCTCGCGTGAGTTGAGGATATCGGCAGCAGTGACGCCGAACTGCTGCATCTCATCCATCGGCAGATAGATGCGGTTGCGTCGCGCATCCTCGCCTACGTCGCGGATGATGTTGGTGAGTTGGAAGGCGATGCCGAGGTCGTGCGCGTATTTCAATGTCTCACGGTCGGTGTAGCCAAAGATTTCAGCCGACAGCAGACCGACTACGGAGGCGACGCGATAGCAGTACAGTTGCAGTGATTTGAAGTCGGCATAACGCGGCTGGTCGAGGTCCATCTCCATACCGTCGATGATTTCTTGCAGGTGTTCTTGCGGCAGATTGAATCTTGCAACGACGGGTATCAATGCTTTGCAGACTGGATGGGTAGGGTGCCCGCCAAATACTGCCGCCACTTCGTTGCGCCACCAGTTGAGCGTGGTGCGCGCCACATCGGCATCCGAACATTCATCCACCACATCATCTACCTCGCGGCAGAAGGCATACAACACGGTCATGGCTTGCCGTCTGTCTTGGGTGAGGAAGCGGAAGCTGCTGGTGAAACTGGAGCCGCTTTGCTTGGTCTTGTCTACGCAGTATTGGTAAGAGTCCATCGGTTTCAGAGGGGAGCAGATTTGGCCACCATAATAACCCAGTCGAATGGACGCAATACGGGGCGCTGGTTGAATACGTCGTAGTCGGCCGCTTCGATCTTGTCGAGGATGCGCAGACCGCCCTGGATGATCATGCGCATCTCTAAGCCGATGCGTCCGGAGAGGATGGTGCCGAGTGGTTTGCCGTACAGCATCAAAGCGCGCGCACGCTCGATCTGGAACTTCATCAAGGCGCGCCACGCGTCGTCGCATCGCGCATGCACGATGTGTTCTTCCGTCACACCGAAGCGAGACATCTCATCTTGTGGCAGGTAGATGCGTGCTATGGCGATGTCTTTGGCAACGTCCTGCCAGAAGTTGATGAGTTGCAGCGAGGTGCAGATGGCATCCGAGTAGGCGAGGTTGACGGGCGTGGCTTCCTCGTACAGGTGCAACAGCAACGTACCTACTGGATTGGCCGAGCGACGGCAGTAGTCGAGCAATTCATCGTAGTTCGCGTAACGCTTCTTCACCACATCTTGCGAGAAGGCATCCAGCAGATCGTGCATGGGCTGCAAGGGCAGTGCATGTGCTTTGACTTCAACGGCCAGATGCTGGAACAAGGGCATCAGCGGCGTCTCGTCCGCTGCGATGTGATCCAACTCATCACGAAAATCATTCAGTTGCTGTAGTCGCTCTTCGTTCGAGAGTTCGCCCTCATCGGCGATGTCATCTGCCGCGCGGGCGAAGTGATAGATGGCGGCGACTGGCTTACGCAGCCGCTTGGGCATCAAGATCGATGCGACAGGAAAATTTTCGTAGTGCTCTACAGACATGCGCTTACAGCAAATCTTCGCGATGCAGAAGGAATACGAATTGGTCTCCCGCGCTGACTTCTAGCCAAGTGAAAGCTAGGTCGGGGAAGGCGGCTTCGAGTGCGTCGCGGTTGTGGCCGATTTCGACGATGAGAATGCCGTTCTCGGTGAGGTGGTCGGCCGCGTGTTTGAGGATGATGCGGGTCGCATCGAGACCATCGTGACCGCTACCCAGTGCGAGTTCTGGTTCGTGCAAATACTCTTGCGGCAAGGCGGCGACCGAGGGTGCATCCACGTAGGGTGGGTTGCTGATGATGATGTCGTAACTGCGCCCTTTGAGTTGCTTGAATAAGTCGGTTTCGATCAACTCGATACGCTCGTTTAAGTGGTAGTCCTCGACATTGCGACGTGCCACAGCAAGTGCATCGGGTGATAGGTCCGCCCCATCCACCAATGCATTGGGGAAGGCGTGAGCGGCGAGGATGGCGAGGCAACCGCTACCGGTACACATGTCCAGCACGCTGCTCACCATCTCGGCATCTTCCACCCACGGTGTAATGCGTTCACGCAGTAATTCGGCAATGAAAGAGCGCGGCACGAGGACGCGTTCGTCCACATAAAAACTAAATTCACCCAGGAAGGCCTGATGCGTGAGGTAAGCCGCAGGGATGCGTTGCACGACACGTTTTTTAATGAGGTTGAGTACGTCTGAAATTTCGGGGGGGGTGAGTGTCGCATCGAGAAACGGTTCTAGGCTATCCGGCGGCAGATGCAAGGTGTGCAGGATGAGATAGGCCGCTTCGTCATAGGCTTCACTACTGCCATGTCCGAACGATAACTTGGCTTCAGTAAAGCGACTCACTGCGAAACGTAGGCAATCGCGTACGGTTTTGAGCGTGGTGATGGCTTCTGAATAATGGGGGTGGCTCATTGGGATTCTCCTAGAAGTTTAACCAGTGTCAAATAATAGACCTCGGACAAAGCCTCTAAATCAGCAACAGAAACACATTCGTTTAGTTTGTGAATGGTGGCATTGACCGGCCCCACTTCCAACACTTGCGGACAAATGTCGGCGATGAAGCGGCCGTCGGAAGTGCCACCACTGGTGGAGAGTTCGGCTTCCACACCTGTCACGAGTTTGATTGCAGCGCTCACCGCATCGACTAAATCGCCGCGTGGGGTGAGGTAAGGCTTGCCCGACATTTCCCATTTCAAGTCATATTCCAAGCCGTGTTTGTCGAGAATGGCGTGGACTTTTTGTTTGAGTGAATCGGTGCTGCTGGCGGTGGAGTGGCGGAAGTTGAAGAGGATTTCAAGTGTGCCGGGCACGACATTGGTTGCGCCAGTGCCGCCAGTGATGTTGGAGATTTGCCACGAGGTGGGCGGGAAGTATTCGTTGCCTGCATCCCACTCGGTGGCGGCTAATTCGGCAATGGCAGGAGAAGCCAAATGAATTGGATTTTTGACTAAATGTGGGTAAGCGATATGGCCTTGCACCCCTTTAACCGTGAGCGTGCCAGACAGTGAGCCGCGCCGTCCGTTCTTGATGGTGTCGCCCATCTTGCTCACGGCGGTGGGTTCGCCCACGATGCAGTAATCCAATTTTTCATGGCGCGCTTGTAGCGCTTCGACCACGCGTACCGTGCCCTCCACGGCAACGCCTTCTTCATCCGAAGTGAGCATGAGTGCAATCGAGCCACGATGTTGTGGATGGTTTGCGACAAATTTTTCAGTGGCGGTAACGAAGGCGGCAATTGAACCTTTCATATCCGCTGCGCCCCGACCATACAACATGCCGTCGCGCACAGTTGGCGTGAAAGGATGGCTATGCCATTTATCAACGGGGCCTGTTGGTACCACATCGGTATGCCCAGCAAAGCAGATGACGGGGGCTGAAGTGCCGCGACGAGCATATAGATTGTCCACCTCACCGCAGCGCATTTTTTCTAACTTGAAATCGAGTGGGGTGAGGTGGCTGCTGATGAGGTCAAGACATCCTTCGTCCAATGGGGTCAGCGATTGGCGGGCGATCAGTTGTTGCGTTAGGTCTAATGTTGAGCTCATGGCGGTCAATTTACAATTTTAGATTGTCGTATTCATTTAAGTTATAACCTGTAGCTAATACCTTGCCATCACGTGTTAACACAGGGCGTTTAATGACGTTGGGGTGGGTAAGCATGAGCGTTAATGCGCTGGCATCGTCTTGAATAGAGGCCTTCACTTCAGCGGGGAGTTTGTTCCAAGTGGGGCCCGTCTTTTTGAGAAGGCGTTGCCAACCGATTTGTTGCAACCAATCGACTAACAAGGCTTCGGAAATGGCCTGCTTTTTGAAATCATGAAAAGCATATTTCACTTCATGCTCATTTAACCAAGTGCGCGCTTTTTTAACGGTGTCGCAATTGGGAATGCCATACAGTTCATTCAACTTCCCGACCCCGGTGTTTCGATAGTGAGTTTAATGCCGCCAAAATTTGCATCTGGCGTGCTCTTGAGTGGTGGTGCATTAGCAGGGTCGTAGGCTTGCACTTTGGCCGTTTTTGAATAGTCAATTAACGATGCTAAATTGCTTGCGGAATCGGCATTTTTCAGTGCGTCCTCTTTGCTGATTTGGCCTGATTTGTATAAATTGTAAAGTGCTTGTTCAAAGGTTTGCGAACCTTGTGAAACACTTTGCTCAATGGCCTCGCGGATTTTTTCGATTTGGTCGTTTTTTATCAGGTCAGAAATGAGAGCTGAATTAAGTAGCACTTCGACCGCAGGGACTAGCAAGCCTTTGGTGTTGCGTATCAAGCGTTGCGAAATAACCGCACGTAAGCTCAATGACAAGTCGGACAAGATGCTGTTACGTGCATCGTATGGAAAGAAGTTCACGATGCGATTGAGTGCATGATAGCTGTTGTTTGCGTGCAAGGTGGACAGACACAGATGTCCCGTCTGCGCGAATACCAAAGCGTGTTTAAGCGTGTCGCGATCGCGAATTTCACCAATCATCAGCACATCAGGCGCTTCACGCATTGCACTGATGAGTGCTGCGCCATAGTCGGCGGTGTCTGTACCAATTTCACGTTGATTGACGATGGATTTATCATGGCGGAACATGTATTCCAACGGGTCTTCAATAGTCAGAATATGGCCTGTTTGTGTTTCATTGCGATGCTGAAGCATCGCCGCCAAGGTTGTAGATTTGCCTGAACCTGTTGCCCCTACCATCAGCACCAGCCCGCGTTTTTCCATGATGAGCTCTTTGAGCACGGTAGGTAGATGCAACTCTTCCACATTCAACACATGCCCGCGCACATAACGAATCACCACAGCGATGCTGCCGCGTTGACGAAATACATTGACGCGGAAGTTGCCGATATGAGGAATGCGGAAAGAGAAGTTCATTTCCATATGCATTTCAAAATCAGCAATCTGCTCTGGCGTCATCATCTCGTAAGCAATCTGCTTGATGTTCTCCGCCTCCAACTGTTGCGCATTCACGGGCATCAATACGCCATTAATTTTGATGTTGATGGGCGCACCCACCGAGAAAAATAAGTCGGAAGCCTGCTTGTCAGCGGCCAGTTGTAGCAGAGGCGTTACGATCATGTGGTTCTCCTAGCTATTAGGATTGAGGAGTTAGGATTGAGTTAGAGGCGAAGCGGCTGCATTTCTTAATTATCAATCCTCAATCCTATTTTTTAGATACCGCGCAACAACTCGTTGATGCCTGTCTTGCCCAAGGTCTTGGCATCCACCTTTTTCACGATGACAGCACAGTACAAGCTGTGAGTGCCATCCTTGGAAGGCATGCTGCCGCTGACGACGACGGAACCGGCAGGTACGCGGCCATAGATGATCTCACCTGTCTCGCGGTCGAGGATCTTGGTGGATTGGCCGATGAACACGCCCATAGAGATGACGGAACCTTCTTCCACGATCACACCTTCAACCACTTCTGAACGCGCGCCGATGAAGCAGTTG
>JABFSI010000105.1 GCA_013140695.1 Sideroxydans sp.
ATACGCGATGCGTTGGTCGATGCAGAGACGGTGATGGAATTCGGTTCTGTGAAAGTGAAGCGGGTCGCCGCATCTGAATTCGATCTGGGGCAGATGCAATAACCCGCCAGAAGGCTGCGCTCATTTCATAAGGAAAGTCAGATGAAGAATATTATTTCAATGTGTGCAATATCAGCTGGCCTGTTGAGTATTACTACTGCCATTGCAGAGCCTGTCGTGAAGTGGGAGGTGGAGAGCCTTGTTCCAATCTATTTCTTTGGTGGGTCGCATGCCGCGATTGGAGCCAGAGTGGATGATTGGCGAGTGAGGACGAGTTGCATCGATGGAGGACGTTACGATTACGAGCCGAAGAATCAGGCAGTCGAGCGAAACCTAGGCAAGGGGTGTGGTGTATTTCTGGGCTACTTTTTTACTCCCAATTGGGAGGTGTATTTATTTGTCGAAAAACAGAGTTATCAAGTGACACATCGCACGACTTTGGAAACCCATCGTTTTGATGTTATTGATGTTGGTCCGGGTGTTGGGTATCAATACTTCATTGGAAAAGATTTTTACGTACAACCCGCACTACATCTTTACTGGAGACCATCACAAAGTAAGGTAATCGGAGGAAGCAACTATTCTTTGCCCAATACGGATATTTCAGTGGTTGCTAGATTAGGTTACCGATTCTGATGCAGACTCAGATTCAACAGAGTGGCCATGGGTATTAACAATCTAGACTGGGTGCGCAAATGAGGTTGAAAATGAACGTTGTAGAACAACTATCTTTTTGCGTGCTGCTTGTGATCTGCCGTATTGCGCAAGCTGATAGTGCTGACTGGAACACTTCATGGGACGGCACGCTCTACGGTTATGCCAACGCCATGACCTTGCGTGCCGATAGCGTGCTCAATCCATCCAATCAGATCGCTGACATCGCAAAGCGGACGGATGCGGGTGAAGTGCGTTTCAACCTGAAAGCCGAGAGCGAGGACGTTCGTTTCACTGCACGGCCAATTCTGGCCGCACGCAATCAGTACAAGACTGCGGGGGCAGTGCAGAAGAACGAGGGCTATCTGAGTCAATGGCAGATGCGAGTGTCTGTTGCTGAAGGGGTGAACGTGGCGGCGGGGCGCGAGGCGTTGAACTGGGGCGCGGCGCAGTTCCGTTCGCCGTCCAGTCCCTTCTACTTCGACAATGGACGCAGCGATCCCATGCGCGAATTGGTGGGTATGGATACCGTCAAGCTGACGTGGACGCCCGACATGCAAAGTAGCTTCACTTTGGCACGCGTGGTGGGCACGGGGCGTGTGGCATCGAGCGCCGATGAATGGCGCAACACTTGGTTGCTCAAAGCGGATCAGCGCGGTGATGGATATGCAGTTGGTGTGGTGGCGGCCAAGGCTGCATTGAATGCGGCGTTCTACGGTGTACACGGTCAGGCCTCCATCGATGACGAGACGTTACTCTATGCGGAGGTCGGTTCATCCGAGCAGTTGGCAGCATTGCAATCGCCTGCGGATGTCGCGCAGCCTTTCAGCGTGTTGCCTGCCTCACCCCGTCGTAACACCGTGCTGGTTGGTGCGACCTATACTTTACCTGACGGTCAATCGCTGACTGCTGAATATCTGCGTGACAACAACGGCTACACCACGGCACAAGAGGCGGCATATTTCTCGCGTGCGTCGAGCTCGCCACTGTTGGCCGGACAAGCACTGGGAATGGCACCACGCTTGTTGGGGCGCGACTACCTCCATCTGGTGTGGCAGAGCAATCTGATGGAAAGTGAAGGCTACTGGCGCATGATGTACACGCGTAGCCTGACTGACGGCGGGCATGAGATGGGTGCTTATGGTGAGACGACATTGAGCGAGCGCATCAGCGGATTCGCGACGGTGGTGGTTAGCAGTGGGAAAGCGACACAAGAATCCTCATCGCTCTTCTCCCGTAGCATCACCGCAGGCGTGAAGGTTGCCCTGCATTGATGACATAGACATAATCGAACCATGTTCAAGAACGTCTTCATTTCTACCCTCGTCTCTATCCTGTTCAACACGGCCATCGCCGGCTTGTTGACAGTCATCAGCTTCGAGGAGAGTTTCTGGATCAACTTCGTCTTCTCGCAGTGCATCGGTCTTTCCATATACGCAGTCAACTCGACAGTGATATGCCATATCGCGGACAAGCGCTGGCGTTTGGCGACGCTGGTGTTCACATTCCCCGGCAGCATCATGTTCGGTGTCACCCTAGCGGCATGGCTTACCGGAGCGGGTGACTGGAGTGATCCAAAGGCATGGGTGGCTGTGGTCATCGGTTTGTTTTTCGGCGGTATCGGAAGCATCACCTATTTCCTCAGTCAACGCATCGAGCTATTGAATGCGGAAGTTAAGCAACGTCGCATGAACGAGATGGAGAGCGAGAAGCGTCAGATGGAAGCGCAGCTCAAGATGTTGCAGGCACAGATCGAGCCTCACTTTCTGTTCAACACCTTGGCGAATGTCAGTAGCCTCATCGACACGGATCCTGCGCTCTCGAAAAAACTACTAGAACGACTGAACGACTGGTTGCGCATCGCACTGGTTCGCGCACGTAGTGACAACGCCACTTTGGGTGATGAGTTGGATATGCTGGAGAATTATTTACAGATATTGAAGATACGTTTTGGCGATAGATTGCGCTGGACGGCGGATGTAGATGGTGAAGCGCGTGGTCAAGTTTTCCCTCCGATGCTACTGCAACCGCTGGTGGAGAACGCGGTGCGTCACGGTATCGAACCCAAGATCGGCGGGGGCGAGATCATCATCCGTGCGACGCTGGTTGAGAAAGTGTTGCATATCAAGGTGAGCGACACAGGTGTCGGGCTGTTGAATAACGATGGTGCGGGCACTGGATTGGCAAATGTACGTGCTAGGCTGGCGACGTTATTTGGTGAGCGCGGACGTTTGACGCTTGAGGGCAATGTCAACGGCGGTGTGACGGCGATGCTGGAGTTGCCTCGATGAGAGCCATCATCGCCGATGACGAGCTTCACCTTGCAGAAGACCTACGCCGTCGTCTCACTCAATTGTGGCCAGAGCTGAAGATCATCGCCGTCGTCCATGACGGCATCGCGGCAGCTCAGGCATTGGCCGAACTCAAACCCGACATCGCTTTCCTCGACATCCGTATGCCGGGGCAAAGTGGACTCGACGCAGCACGCTCGGCATCCGTATCGACGCGTGTCGTCTTCGTCACCGCCTACGACGATCATGCAGTGCAAGCTTTCGATCAGGCCGCCGCCGACTACCTGCTCAAACCCGTTTCCGATGAGCGCTTGGAGCGCTGTGTGGAGCGCCTGCAACAGGGCAGCTTGTTCGAACATGATGTGATGCTGTCCCGATTGCAAAAGTTGCTGGCCACACCCACCAAGCCCGAACCGCTACGTTGGTTGCGCATCCAAGTGGGGCAGACGGTGCGCATGGTGGCGGTGGATGAGGTGTGCTACTTCCAGTCTGCCGACAAATACACCACCGTCCTCACGCGTGATGCAGAGCTGTTGTTACGCACGCCGCTCAAAGACCTCATCGAACAGCTCGACCCCAATGAATTCTGGCAAGTGCATCGCGGCACGGTGGTGAAGGTGAAACAGATTGTTTCTGCGCATCACGACCTGTTGGGCAAGGTGTCGCTGTCATTGAAAGATAGAGTGGAGAAGGTCGCTGTGAGCCGGAGCTATTCGCAATTATTCAAGCAAATGTGAGGAGCCAATATGAGCAATCCACCCGAATTCGCTGAGTTATATACCACCGCTGAGCGCATCAAGTTCATCGTGATGTATATCGTCATAGGCGGCGCACTTATTACCGCGAGCAAATTATTTTTCTTCCCTTGGCTCAAGCAATTCTCCAGCACAGCTCAATGTCAAACCATTGTGGGTGTGAACGGACTAGTCTTGCTTTGGTATGGAATATTCATAGGTATACCGCTCTTGGCAGGCATACTCGTGGCGAGCTTTCAGGGCTGTAGAGGATACAAAGTCTTGCGCGATGAGCAAGCGCCGCCGATAGGTGAAAAGGTCTTCAAACCTACACGTATTGTCAGGGGCACTAAGGCTAAAATCATAGGCTATCTGCAACTATTCTCGTTCACCCCCTTCTTGGCTTTCTCAATCTGGGGAGGCTTGCAAGCACATACCATGTCGGTAGCGGCACACAACAAATCTTACGATTGCACTAACAAACAAACTCACGAAATGCGCGACAACAAAACAACGCTCTTATCAGCTAAATTCCAGCGCGTGGGTATCACTTATGGGACTTGATACGATTGAGCTGGTTTTGTCCTCGGAAAAGCATTTTGGGGTTTCCGTTCCTGATGAACGAGCTGAAAAAACAATAACCGTCGAGCAATTTGCCCAGTTGTTATATGAGCTACGCACTCAAACTGCTAATCCTATGCCATTTGAGAACGTGATTCTGGAACTCCAGCAGCTGGTATCAAAGCAATTCAAAATTCCTATTGAAAAAGTTTTGCCTGACGCGGAATTTGTTAAAGATTTAGGGCTGAGTTAAAGGGTTTGTCGTTTGAGATTAAGTTGGTTTCATCACACTTGTTTGTGAATTTGCAGCTAACAATGCCGCGCCATGCACTGTCGTGGTGGCGCTCAAGGTGGCAATGCAAAAAGGTAGATGCCAGCCAAAGTGATGAGGTGAGTGATGAAAGTGATCCTGGCGGCGAAGATATTCGCTGTATTTATATTTGGTGCGATCATATTTCAAATCGCATTGGCCTCAGGTATGCCGTGGGGGGAGTTTGCATGGGGAGGAAGTCATCCCAGCACGTTGCCAGATGCTATGCGACTCGCTTCAGTATTCTCAGCGGTTCTGCTGTTGATGTTTCTGGTAGTCGTTCTCACAAGGGCGGGACTCATCCTACCCAGATGGTTAGCACTTTCAAAAAAATTGATTTGGATCGTGGTCGGATATTGCGGCCTAGGGATTATTGCCAATGCCATCTCCCCTAGTTTTTGGGAGAGGGTGATTTGGGTGCCAGTGCTCATTATTTGTTTTGTGAGTGGATTGATCGTTGCTAAGGCGAAGTAGAAATTGATGAATAGATATCGCGGAGGTTGGATTGAAAAATAAAGTAGCAGTCATCACAGGCGCATCCAGCGGTATCGGCATGGAGTTGGCGCGCCTGTTCGCGGCGGACGGATACGATTTGATCGTGACGGCACGGCGCGCTGAGTTGTTGCAGAAATTGTCCGAAGAATTGATGAATGCACACGGCACTTCGGTGCGCATCATCCCAATGGATATCGCGCAACCCTATGCGGGCGAAGCATTGTGGAAGGCCATCAGCGAGATCACGCCTAACATTGAGGTGCTGGTGAACAATGCGGGTGTGGGTGATGCGAGTGATTTTTCGACTGAATCGCCCGAGGTTATCGAGCGCATGATTCAGCTCAACATCTCTACGCTCACGTCACTCACGCGGTATGCGCTGCCGCAGATGCTGTCGCGTGGCAAAGGCAAAATCTTGAATGTTGCTTCGCTCGCGGGCTATCAATCGGGTGGGCCAGGTATGGCGGTCTATTACGCGACCAAGAGTTATGTTTTGTCTTTCTCGCGCAGTCTGGGCAATGAGTTGAGCCGTAGTGGTGTGAGTGTGACGGTGTTGTGTCCCGGAGCCACCGCAACGGAATTCGAGCAGACGGCAGGGGCAGAGAAAACTTTATTGTTCAACTGGAGCAAGCCGATGGATGCGAAGACGGTCGCGTTGGCGGGTTATCGCGGCATGCAGCGCGGGTGCGGTGAAGTGGTGCCAGGATGGATGAATAAATTTCTTGCGGTGAGTCCACGATTCACTCCGACCTCAATGGTGCTGGCGATCAATCGCGCACTATTGGCGCGGCGAAATTAGTTTGAACAGGAATGTGATGCCTGATTCCTACATGCAATGCCCTAAGTGCGGGCATAAGTCTGCTCAGCCGCTGCCGAGTGATACGCCCTGCCCCGCATGTGGGATATATCCATTTAAGTGGGGTAAGGCGTTCAAACGGGTATCCAATACCCCCGTTTGGGCGGATGACGTGGAGGGAGAGGAGCGTGTCTGGGGCATTCAGTGCTTACTCCAGCCTTTGCCTGAGATCAGCTCGATGAGCTTTGGCGGGCGTGTCTTTGCATGGATATTTTTAAGTTACTGGAGTTTCTCTTTGATCGGCGCAGATTACCGTGATGGCGAGATATTCGGCTCGTTCATGCACAACATACTGCTGCCGATCCATGAGGCGGGGCATGTGTTGTTTATGCCTTTCGGTGAATTTTTAACCATCTTTGGCGGGAGTCTATTTCAGCTCGCCCTTCCATTCGGTATTGCTGTCGCTTTCGTGGTGAAAAATCGAGACAACTTTTCTGCTGCCATTGTCATGTGGTGGACGAGCATCAGTCTGTTAGATCTTTCCCCCTATATCTACGATGCACGCCACCCCCAGCTAATCATGTTGGGTGGTCATACGGGTGAAGACGGGCCGCATGATTGGATCTATCTGCTGAACACGATTGGGCAGATTCAGAATTCCCCGCAGTGGGGATCAATATGTCATGGACTGGGGAGTGTTTTGGCAGTGCTTGCCTTGTTAGGAGCTGCGCTTATTTTGCTTCAGCAACATCGGCGCTTGAAGAGCTCATTGGAGCTATGACAATGTATCTAGGGAATCTCTGACGAATGCTACTAAATTAGACCTTCCATAGAGTAGAGAGGATTGAATGGATAAAGAATTACATGTGGTGTTCGGTTCAGGTCAGGTGGGGTATCCACTTGCGCAGAAATTATTAGAAGTAGGCAAACGTGTTCGCGTGGTGAAGCGTAGCCAAGGTGATGTGCCAGAAGGTGCAGAGACGATGTTGG
>JABFSI010000091.1 GCA_013140695.1 Sideroxydans sp.
GCGCTTCACAACGATGATGGGTTTTTTAGGATCAGCCATGATTGAAATTACGTCTCTGAATGGCGCTTAAGGACGGCGCTTAAATTAACGTTTTTGTTTGACATGTTCTTCTAGCTCGGCAAAGGCTGGTCGCTCTGTTGAGTTCAATACCTTGCGTCCAAATTCGACGGCCATTGCTGGCGCATAACCATTCAAATTAGCCAGCAGCGTGACGCGAATGGTCTGAAACATTTTGGTGCCCTCTTCCGCTTTCTGTTCCAGCGTACTCGCCAGCGGCCCCACGAATCCATACGCCAACAAGATGCCCAGGAAAGTGCCCACCAGCGCATGTGCAATCAAGATGCCCAACTCTGCGGGCGGAATACCCACCGACTCCATGGTATGAACCACCCCCATCACCGCCGCAACAATACCGAACGCGGGCATACCGTCGCCCAATTTGGCAATCGCATGCGCGGGCACTAATGCCTCGTGATGATGCGTTTCTATTTCAATGTCCATCAGGTTTTCAATTTCCATCGCATTCAAATTGCCACTCACCATAATGCGTAGGTAATCGCAAATAAATTCGACCACGTGATGGTCGGCGAGGACTTGCGGATATTTGGAAAAAATCGGACTTTCTTCAGGATTCTCAATGTCACTTTCAATCGACATCAATCCTTCTTTGCGCACCTTGCCTAAAATTTCGTACAAAAATGCCATCAGCTCCATGTACGTTTCTTTGTTGTACTTGGAGCCTTTGAATACTTGTGGCAGCCCTTTAAGGGTAGCCTTTGCCGACTTCATCGTATTGCCCACGAAGAACGCGCCCAACGCGCCTCCGCCAATCATCAGCAACTCGATGGGTTGAAATAAGCCGCCTAGATGTCCGCCGGCCAACGCATAGCCACCAAACACGCAGGCTAGTACAACGACGTAACCGATGATGACTAACATGTTCGCGCTCCCTTTTTATACCCGTGCTGTATCAACACAATTGACCTAATGACACTGGATATAACGGCACTTTCGATTAAAACTTTAGCGGATAGTTTTGCCTAAATATCGCTCAAGCAGCAATCGCAAATTGTTTGGCTACACGGGTTTTTCCGGCACGTGCGGGTGGGTGACAGATGCCGCACACGTAATGAGTATGTAGTTCATCCGTGTGGGTAACGAAGTGTCCGCCGCAAGTTTCGCAGGGAATAAGTTGCAGCATGTTGGCCTTGAAGAAACGTAACAAGAACCAAGCACGGGTGATACTCAACACGGGCTCATTGCCCTCGATTCCTTCAATCTGATCCAGATATAAACGATAGGCCGCAATCAGCGCTTCAACACCCTGAATGCCTGCGTTGTTCACCAAAAACTGATGAATATCTAAAAACAAAGAGGAGTGAATGTTGGGCTGCCAACTGATAAACCAATCGGTCGAATAGGGCAGCATGCCTTTTGAGGGCGACTCGCCCTTTACTTCTTTGTACAACTTGAGCAAACGCTCGCGGCTTAAATTGGTTTCTTCTTGAAGTAGTTGCAAGCGCGCACCAAGCGTAATGAGTTGAATGGCGACGCGGACTTGTTGAGCTTCTATCACTACGCTTTTATAGGCCATGATGAGCTCCTTAAGCGAGTGCTTCAACAGGTTGGGCTGACATTAAAATTGCGGCATGGGCTTGGGACATCAGCCTGTCGTGATTGTAGTCAGTCACCATATTGAGTAGCAGCTGTTCATCAAAACGGAATCGGCATAGCAACATATTGGAGGCGGCCATTTTGATAATTTGGGTAGGCGCCAGATTCGCCAGCATGTCCACCATATCTTGGCTAATGCCCAAACGGAATATGGCTTCTGCCTTGTTCTCCTGAATCATCTGTTGAGCCAACATTAAATAGTTGAGATTGATATCCCGGATGTCTTCTTGCAGTTGTATCGTTTTCATTTTCAGCCCCTTGACTTGTTATGACTTGAATACGGGTTTGTAGCGACGGTTGCATCATGCGAGCAACTAGGCGAGAAAAAAATCAGAAGATGGCTGTTTAATGTGTAAGGAATAGTTATTTGTAAAGTAGGAAAGTGGCTTACAAAAGCCCTACTTCAGGGGTGAAAACCCCCGTCTTTTATGACGGGGGGCCAAACAGGACACCTGTTTGCAAGGGGTCAAATGGGTGTCCACGGTTATGTTATCGGCGCAAATTTAGAATTCTTTAGGCTAATTTGAAAATATTTTTTTCGGGCGAGTTGGCGATGCGCGTGAGGGTTTGCGGGGCGCACGCGCCCTTTGGATTTGCAGTGGTGGAATTCGCAAGCCTAGTTGAGTACCGTTTTATTACGCCCTGTTTGTTTGGCGGTGTACAGATTTTGGTCTGCCAGATTGAGCAGCGCTTCAATTGAAGCCATGCCGGGCGCTTTAACGGATACGCCCATACTCACGGTCACCTTGAGTGGCGGCGTAGCCACTGCCAAGGACAGCGCTTCCACATTTTTGCGCAAGCGCTCTGCACATTGGAAAGCTTCTGTTGCATCGGTTCCTGGGCAAATTACCAAAAACTCTTCGCCCCCAATGCGCGCCACAACATCTTGCGTGCGTGCCGATTGGCGTAATGCGAGTGCAACACTTTTTAACGCCACATCGCCCACGGGGTGGCCAAACCGATCATTGATGGATTTGAAGTGATCAATGTCAATCATCATGCAAGACAAAGGACGCCCCCCCCGTTGCGACAGCGCCCACTCCTGCTCCAAACGTTCCATCGCGGCACGCCGATTAGGCAATCCTGTCAATACATCGGTGAGTGCCAATAATTGCAAATGTTGATTGGCCGCAGAAAGATCGGTAGAGAGACGCACGAGCTGCTCACGATCAAGCGCCAACTCAACTTGTAACTGCACCACACGTGAGCCTGCCAGTAAGCGTGAAAAAAATATTTTGGGAATAATGGGTTTAATTAAGTAGTCATCTGCACCGGCCTCAAACGCTTCCACCAATTTGTCTGAATCACCTTGTGCGGTCATCACAATCAAATACAAATCACACCACTGCGGATTTTCACGTAGCTTGCGACATAAGGTGATGCCATCCATGTGCGGCATCAGCCAATCGGTGATGACGATTTGCGGTTGATGTTGTTGAATCATCTGCAACGCTTCCACGCCATTGCTGGCTGTCGTCACTTGATGACCAGCAGATTTCAGCATGTGTTCCAGCAAGGTACGTGATGAACGGTCGTCCTCCACCACCAACACCCGCAGGGGATAAGCTGCCTGTTCATTACCCGAGTATTGTGGCAAAAGTACGGCTGCTTCTGCCGCCTCGTCCACTTGTTGAAGTAATTCGGCGAACGGTGGAATGTCTAGTTTTTCCATCCCCAACAAAGTTGACCATGCACGCCAATCTTGTGTGCATGCATCGCCAATCTCAATCAGCGCATCGGTCTCTATGCCCACCTTGGTAGCCGTTGTTTTAAGTTGAGCGATGAGTTTGCCGCGTTGCGCAGGTGTCTCCATTGCAAGGTCGGCAAGTAGCGTCGCGATATTAAGCAAGTACAACAAACGCCAATCACGTGTGCCTGCTTGAAGCAAGCTGGACTCTGGATGCTCATACTCACGCACCAGCGATTGAAAAATTTTGGGGAAATTTAAGTCAGTTAAAATCGCTTCACTCAATTCATGCTCGTCGAAACCAAACTTCCCCATCTCTAGTTTCAGAATATCTTGTGCAGGCTGGGCTTCAATTTGCTTTAGCAGCGTGCCATATTCTTCCGTAAAAACAGTGGCCAATCCAAGACGACCAATCGCACTTAACAGTCCCACTACAAACACTTCATCGGCCGCCCCAAAACGAGATTGCTGTGCCAAATGTCGCGCGGCGATGCCCGTCAACAAGGAATGCATCCAGAAATGCCGGTAGTTGAATTCCTTACAAGGGCCGTTTTTGTAATCCAAAATCATCGCGATACCTAACACCAGTTGGCGCAATGCACGCATACCCAACACGGTCACCGCATCGGCGATGCTCGACAAGGGCCGAGCTGTTTTACCCAGCAAAACATTTGCCGCTTTGATCACGCGCGCGCTTAAGGCGGGGTCAGAACTAATCAAGCGCGTGAAATCTTGATTGGAAACATCATCTTTTTGCGCGAGGCTAATCACCTCCAACGCAACCCCTTTAGGGGAAGGTAATCGTCCGCTGATCTTCATCTCGGCGAATCTGGGTTCATCAAAAAGCGTCATGACGTACTCCTAGTTTTTTACAGCCTCTGTACCGCATTGAGTTAAGAAACTCTGTTTTAGTCTCCTCTCCCCGTGGGAGAGGGTTAGGGTGAGGGAGGATTTGTTAATTTACCCACGCACCCCAGTCATCCGTAGCGAAGGCGTTAAAAGCACTGAATCAGCGCTTCCTTAACGGTTAGCCATTTCAATATCGCACACCGCACTGCGCGGCCACTTTGGGTTCTTCCTCGTTGACCGCCGCATACGCCTCACAAAAAAGTATAAAAGCACCCACATCCATTGGCTTGGCAATGAAGTACCCCTGCACCTCATCGCATTTCATGCTTTTCAGCATGTCCCACTCTTCCTGTTTTTCCACCCCTTCAGCCACACTTCTCACTTTGAGTTTGTGGGCTAATTCGATACTCGATTCCACAATCACGCGTAAAGAATGATTGGTATCGCAGTCTGTTACGAATGATTTATCAATTTTCAATTCAGTGAATGGCACGCGCGACAGTTGCTGCATGCTAGAAAATCCGGTGCCGTAATCGTCGATAGACAATCCAAAGCCGCGGATGCGTAAGCGCGTCAAATTTTCCAAGGCTTCAGCGACATTCGTCATGGCGGCGGACTCGGTGATTTCAAGGATGATGTGATGAGGATCGACCCCCGCATCCACAATCGTGCGGGTAATGCGATCTGCAAGCGTGGTGTCACTTAAAGAAGAAAGTGAAAGATTGATTGAAATGTCGATGCTGAAACCTTTGTTATTCAAGCGGCGACAGGCTTGCGCAGTTTTTTTGAGCATTTGAAACGTCAACTCTTCCATATTGCCGCTGGCTTCCAAGAGGGGAATAAAAGCATACGGAGCAATGATGCCTAATTGCGGATGCCGCCAGCGCGCCAGTGCTTCCGCACCGATGATGCGCCCCGTTTTTATTTCTACTTTGGGCTGTAGAAATGGCTCAAACTGATGCTCACGTACTGCCCGCAGAATATCCTCTAGCGTAAAAGAAGCAGGCAATGTCGATGCATATTGCTGCACGTTAGGCGAAACACAGTGATACTCATCCAGCATTAATTTGAGTTGCTCAAGGGTTGCAGGTTTTTCTGCGGCGCCCAATAAATTGAGCCCATAGGAGCCAGCCATTTTTTTGACGGATGAAATAACAGCATCCTCCATGCCGCTCAAAATGATGACCGAGATGCCCGGTTTGAGTTTGGACAAATGCCTGAAAAACTCCATGCCATCCATCTCTGGCATGTCTAAATCGCACAACACCACCTCTACCGATCGCGCCTGCTTTTCATCTAGCAACGCCAAGGCTTGCTTGCCATTGTTGGCCTGCCAAACCATTTTGATGCCCAAGGTGTGCAACATGTGAACGACCATCTTGCGCTGGAAATTGTGATCTTCGATCACCATGACATGTAATTCTTTCATAGCCCACGCCCCTTACTTTGAGTTCAATTTCCCGCGTATCTAGGCTTCTACCTGACGCACGAATCACTCTTGCACTGTATATATCGGCGTATGAATTAAAAACTTTAGGGGGAATTAATTGAGGGTTCATCAGACTTTTGCGGTGTCTAAATACCGCGCTAAACGGCGGATGACCCGAAGGAAAAAGGCCGTCTTGCGACGGCCTGGGTGACTGCATCACAGGTTGTGATACCTACTTCATGGTTGGGTGACCGCATTGGCATCCAAAGTGACGGCGGTTTGCGACAACGCTCTACCATTCAGTACTGCGCCAGTATTCATTGAAATCAGCGTTTGACTCAATATGATTCCTTTGAAGTTGGCCGTGGTGCCGAGCGTGGCTTGACCAGAGACCTGCCAGAAGATGTTTTTAGCCAATGCTCCGCCCGCCAACGTCACCCTTGCCGCATTATTCACCGTGAGGTTTTGCGCTATCTGGAAAATCCAAACATCATTCGGGCCTCCCGTGAGTGTCACGCCTGCACTGGTAATCAACACACCTGAACTCCATTTGTAGAGTCCTGGCGTAAGTGTCATGCCACTGATGTCGCCAGCGCCCAACTCGGTATGGTCAGGCAATGATCTACCCGCCGCATCAGTGAACGCGATTTCCATGTCGCCGATGGCGGTGGTCAAGTTGCTAGGCGTAGGCACGGCATAGTTGGCTGCATATAGATTGCCGGTGACCAGCGATGAGGTCGAAAATACATTCGTGGCATCCGCAATCAATGAAAACCCGGTGATATAGGTGGCCGCCGCTGGGCTAAGGCCAATATCACCTGTCACTGCGGTGGTTCCCGTGGTTGAAACCCCTGTCTTTGCCAGAATCACATAACTTCCCGCTGTACCCAGATTGACTGCCGCAGGACCCAGTGCCGAGGATACGATTACGGTGACGTTGTAGATGGAGGTGGAGGTATCCGCCGCAGTGACTGTGTAAGCCACCACGCCCGTGAAGTTGTTCGCTGTTGTACCGCTCAACTGATTCACGCCCAGCACTTTAGGCTGCCCTTGCCCTGTCGATGTAAGTGTTGCGATTAAGCTAGTGACTGCGGTTCCGTTCGGCACCGTCACTGCGATGCTAAAAGGCGATGCGGCCCCACTTATGATTCCAGCAACCCCGCCAATCGAATAGGCGGTGATGGCTTTATCAGTAATCAGCGCCACGTTGACTGTGAC
>JABFSI010000095.1 GCA_013140695.1 Sideroxydans sp.
GGATGCGGCGGATACCGTTGAAGCCTTTCGCGCACGAGTGGGTTGGGGCGGCGGACTGCGCTGGCGTAGTCCAGTTGGGCCGTTGGCATTGGATTTTGCGCGTGGACGTTCGCAACCCAGCACGCTCGTGCACTTTTCGATTGCGGTAGCATTTTGAGTGCGCTGAAAAAATTTAGTTTGTCGCGAGGGCAACGCTGGTTGTTGCTGGCACTCACGCCAGTGATGCTGGTGGTGGGTGGCAGTGCCTATGTGGTGACTTCAAATGCGGGCTTGGTTTGGTTGTCCGAGGTGATTGAGCGGCATACGCGCGGTGACGTGCACTTCGAAGGGGTGAAGGGCGCGCTGTTGGCGGCGCAACACTACGACCGTATTGTGGTGCGCCTAGATGGGCAGTTATTTGAATTGATTGATATACAAATTGAGTGGCAGCCCAGCGCTTTATTGCAGGGCGAGCTGGCATTGTTGAATGTGAGCGTGCGCCAGTTAGATATGACGAGTGTGGCATCGAACACGCCGAGTGCCGCCCCCACCTTGCCCGCCTCGCTGCAACTCCCGTTGAAAATGAGTGCGCTGCAAGTGCAAGTGGAATCGCTGCGTTCATTTAGCCGTGAAGGTGCGGCGCCCGATTGGACGGTCACGCAGATTGCCTTAAGTTTGCACAGCAACCCAGCGCAGCATCAGTTGCAATTGCAAAGTGCGCAATTACCGGTGGGTAAATTGCAGGGCTCGCTGCAACTCGCGACGCTGCCTCCTTTCGCCTTGACTGCGCAGGCAGCGTTAGCCGCCGCACTCAAGACGCCCAAGCAAATTGAACGTGTGCAGCTCGCCGCCAATCTGGCTGGAGATTTACAGCACATGGCGCTCACCTTGGAGGCACAAGGTGCAGGCGTGCGAGCTAATGGTGTGGCGCAAATTGCTCCCTTTGATGCAGTGCTCTTGCAGCGCTTGCAGCTGAATATCAATGGATTGAATGCGGCTCGTTTGCTGCCGGGTGCGCCCCTGACGCAGCTCGCAGGCAAAGCTGATTTACGTGCCGACAAGCGCGGGCAAATGGTGGGTGAGGTGCATCTCGCGAATGCGCAAGCCGCCTCGTTCGATGCGCACGGCATTCCCGTGACACGTTTAGATGCGTACGTGACGGCTTCGCCCCAACTCATTCAGCTGCGACAACTGGAGGTGGCTTTATTGCAGGCTGGACGTATTCAAGGCACGTTCGAGTGGAACATGTCCAGCGCGCTGGGCAATGCACAACTGGCGTTACAGAACGTGGATGTGCAGCTATTTGATAGCACGCTCGCCAGTCGTCAATTTGCGGGCGAAGTGGCCTTGCAGGGGGCAGGACATTCACAACATGCCGAGCTCTCGGTGACGGACGGCACGCTCGCAGTGAAGGCCGATGCGACGCACGATAGCCAGAAAATTACGCTACACAGTGTGCGCTTTAGCCAAGGCGAGGCGGTATTTGAGGGGCGCGGCTATTTGATGCTGGATCGTCAGCGCAGTTTTCGTCTAACGAGTGAGTTGAGCAAACTAAATTTAGCTGAATTCAGCCAAGCACCGACGACCAATTTGAATGCCGCCATGGATGTGTTCGGCATGTTGCGGCCGCAAGCGCAAGGCGCGCTGACTTTTAATTTACATGACAGCGTGTTTGCGCAGCATGACATTGGCGGCAAAGGCCGTGTGGTGTGGGCGGGGGGGCAGCGTGGCGAAGGCGAAGTGCTGCTGTATTTAGGTAACAATCAACTCAACGCCGCGGGCAGCTACGGCATTGGGCATGATTTTGTGCGCATGGATATTGCGGCGGCAGATTTGTCACAACTCGATGCTGCGTTAGGCGGCAAAGTCAATGTGCATGCCGAACTCACGGGGAGTGTGGGCGAACCGAAGCTGGACTTCGTGTTGAAGGGCCGCGACCTCCGCTTGCCCGCCACACAAAACATAGCGGCGGTGGATGCCGAGGGTGAAATTTCCGCGCAGGAAATCGCCGTGAATGTGGCACTCAAAGATTTTTCGCAAGCCGCTTTGCGCATTCCCGCCGCCAGTTTGGAAATGCGTGGCACACCCGAACGCAACACCCTCAAAGCTCAAGCAAGGGTAGAGCAAGGACTTGAGGTGCAAGAAGATTTGCAGTTACAAGCCACGGGTGCATGGCAGGAGGCTGAGCAAGGCTGGCGCACATTGCGTTGGCAAGGCATGTTGGAATCGTTGATTGGCAATGGCACGCTGCCATTGCGCCTGCTGGCTGGCGCCCCCTTGGACGTGTCGGCGGCAGCGCTTTCATTAGGAGAAGCTGACCTTGCCTTGGGGCGCGGTCAAGTGCATCTGGCGACGACGCGTTGGTCGCCCGCGCAATGGGAAAGCGACGGTAGCTTCACGGGTTTGGGCGTGCGCAGCGTGAATATCAACAGCGATGCGCCAGCGTTGGCTCACGCGGAGAGTTTGCGTTTTGGTGGCGCGTGGCAAGTGAAAATGGATAGCCATTGGGATGCGTTGTTGCAAGTGCAACGCGAGAGTGGGGACTGGGCGCTGGATAGCAAAACGGGCGAGCATCTCGGATTGACGGATTTGCGTATGACGGCACGGGTGGCGCAGGACAATTTGCAAACGCAATGGTCCGTTAGCGGCACCACTGTGGGCGAGTTGAAATTAGAGGCGAATGCGCCCCTGACCTTGCACGAAGGCACTTGGTCGTTGCAGACGGACGCACCCGTTACTGGGCATCTCAAATTGGATTCTCCCGAGTTGTCGTGGTTGGGTGAGGTGTTGGATAGCAACTTGCAAACAGGCGGCAAGTTGAGCGTGGATGCGGATGTGTTAGGCACTTTGTACACCCCGCGTTTGCGCGGAACGTTGCGCGGTGAGGCGTTGAAATTTGCCATGCTTGAGCAAGGCGTGAAATTGGATCAAGGCCAAGTCAATATGCGTTTTGAGCCAAACTGGATTCATCTCGATCAGTTTGAATTTAATGCCCCTTATTTACCTGCGCCCAAAGATAAATTGCTGGGGGACTTTAAGTTGAGTGGAGATGCCGGCAAATTGAGTGCGAGTGGTTCACTTGATTTGAATGGGGAGGCGGGGGGGGTAAAAATTAGCGTACAGCGTTTTCCGTTATTGCAGCGCGCGGATCGCTGGATGATTGCCTCGGGAACGGGCAATGCACGTTTTGCTAAAAACGCCCTCGCTTTGGATGCGCAATTACGTGCGGATGCAGGCTTGATTGATCAGCCAGTGAGCAACCGTCCGCAACTGGCAGAAGATGTGCAAATTCTAGGTTCGGAAGTGAAAGAGCAGCCGCTACAGCGCAACCATGTGCGCGCCACGCTTGATTTGGGCGAGCATTTTTATATTCGTGCGGCAGGGCTGGAAGCGCGCTTGGAAGGCAAGCTGGATGTGCGCGGAGAACCTAATCAACCCTTAAGCGTGACGGGCGTCATCAATGCACAAGACGCACTGTTTGATGCGTATGGGCAGCGTTTGCAAGTAGAGCGTGGCATGGTGAATTTTCAAGGCCAAATTGATGATCCTGGCTTAAACATCTTGGCTTATCGCAAGGGCTTAAGTGTGGAGGCAGGTGTCGAAGTCACGGGTACGGCGCGCCATCCGGTGATTCAGCTTGTCTCCACGCCCAATGTGCCGGATGCGGAAAAGCTATCGTGGATGGTGTTGGGGCGCGTGCCAGACAGCAGTGGGATTGATTCTTCTCTGCTGTTGTCGGCGGCCAGCAACATTTTGGGCGGCGGGTCGGCTAGCAAAATTGGTCGAGCGGTGGGGGTGGATGAGCTTTCATTGCAACAAAAAGCAGGCGGGGATCCTTTGATGGGGCAGGTGGTGACGGTGGGGAAGCGGCTCAATCAACGCGCCTATTTGAGCTATGAGCAAGGCTTGGCGGCCACCGCAGGCATTACTAAATTTACCTATACTCTTAATTCTCGCGTCACCATTGTTACGCGTACGGGTGTGGAAGATGCGCTGGATTTGTTTTACTCCTTCCGTTTTCGATAAGTTGGCTTGCCTTTAGCGTGGGAGATAATTCTTCCACGAAACACATATCGAAGAAGCGCTTCGGCCCTTGGGAGTGACGACTTAAGCAGACCTTCCGTAAGTTGTTGTTTGTATTTTTTTGCTTTTCGTGAACAAGCGATTTTTCTAGGATAATCCCCCCACCATTTTTGGAGACTGCGCCATGACCTCTATTCGCCAACAAGATTTTATCGATAGCATCGCCGATGCGTTGCAATTCATCTCCTACTACCATCCGCAAGACTATATCCAAGCACTGGCATCAGCTTACAAGCGCGAAGAATCACCCGCCGCGAAGGATGCGATGGCGCAGATACTCACCAACTCGCGCATGTGTGCCTTGGGCAAGCGGCCGATTTGTCAGGACACAGGTATCGTGGTGGCGTTCGTGCGGGTGGGCATGGATGTGCGCTGGGCGGATGCGACGATGAGCATCACCGAGATGGTGAACTCGGGGGTGCGCAAAGGCTATCTGATGCCTGACAACGTGCTGCGCGCGTCTGTGGTGTCTGACCCCGCAGGACGCCGCAAGAACACGGGAGATAATTCCCCTGCCGTGGTGCATTTTGAGATCGTGCCGGGCGATAAGGTGGACGTGCGTATCGCGGCCAAGGGTGGTGGTTCGGAGAATAAATCCAAGATGGCGATGCTCAACCCGAGTGACGATATCGTGGAGTGGGTAGTGAATCAGGTGCCACATATGGGGGCAGGTTGGTGTCCTCCTGGCATGTTGGGCATCGGTATCGGTGGTACGGCAGAGAAGGCGGTATTGCTGGCGAAAGAAGCGTTGATGGAAGACATCGACATGACCGAGCTCAAGGCGCGAGGTGCGAGGAATCGTATCGAAGAGTTGCGTATCGAGATATTCGACAAGGTGAATGCGCTGGGCATAGGCGCGCAAGGTTTGGGCGGATTGACCACTGTGCTGGATGTGAAGATATTGGATTACCCCACGCACGCGGCATCCAAACCCGTCGCCATCATCCCCAATTGCGCAGCCACACGGCATGCTCATTTCGAATTGGATGGCAGTGGTGTGGCGACCTTCACGCCGCCAAAGATCGAGGACTATCCTGATGTGCATTGGAAGCCGTCGGCAGATGCGCGCCGAGTAAATCTAGATACCGTCACCCGTGACGACATCAAGCAGTGGCAACCGGGAGAGACTTTGTTGCTCTCCGGCAAGTTGCTGACCGGGCGCGATGCGGCGCACAAACGCATCGTCGATATGCTGGCGAAAGGCGAGAAGCTGCCGGTGGATTTCAGTGGGCGCTTCATCTACTACGTCGGCCCCGTTGACCCTGTGCGCGACGAAGTTGTCGGCCCTGCCGGCCCCACCACCGCGACACGCATGGATAAATTCACCGAGACCATGCTGGCGCAAACCGGACTCATCGGCATGGTTGGCAAAGCCGAACGCGGCAAAGCAGGGCTTGAAGCGATCAAGAAACATGAAGCGGTGTATCTGATGGCCGTGGGCGGCGCGGCGTATCTGGTATCCAAGGCCATCAAACATTCACGCGTGCTGGCCTTTGCCGATCTGGGGATGGAGGCGATCTACGAGTTCGAGGTGGAGGATATGCCGGTGACGGTGGCGGTAGATACGCAGGGCAGATCGGTGCATGAGACGGGGCCGAAGGAGTGGCAGGGGAGGATTGCGGGGATACCAGTGAAGGTGGTTTGATAGGGTATCTAAATTACGTTGGGCATCACAAATCGAGGTGTATGAGTGAATAAGAAATATATTCTGTTTCATCTTAATGAAGCTTTTGAAGAGCTTCAGTCCACTATTGCCGAATTGGGTGCGCAGTCTGACTATGACAACGACGACTATGTCGTCGCTATGTCACATTTATATCATCACATCAATACAGCGTGGAATGCACGAAATGCCTCAGAGTCGGATTCGGCAGAATGCAGCGAGGAGAACTTCCGCAAATGGAGGAGGTTTCCAAAATCAGATGAATTGCTTCTTGACGAATGACATGACGCCCAACCCGACAGTCAAGTCCACGTAGGGCGCAATAACCAACGGCCATTGCGCCGCATGGAGTCAAAGCCAAATCGTCGGAGGTAGCCCGACAGCTAGTCACTTTTGCTTGTTTCGCCAAGAAAAAGTAACCAAAAAGAAGGCGACCCCAGTGCACCGCTGCTTCGCAGTTCCCTGCATTGCTCAGGCAGTCAGGCCTCCTCATAAACTCGCACGACCTGCTACGCAGTCACGTGCTCAAACATATTCGTCGGACTACCCCCGGTCGTCCTGCGCTACTCGGCGGCGCACAGGGGAAGGGAAGTCAAATGCGGTGAGGCGGTTTTGTGTGCGTTGCGCGCACGATTGTTTTTGATTTGAGTGAGGCGGGCAATGCCCGCCTCACTGTTGTTGAGGTTTGGGTTTCAGGCTTTGACTTTCATTCCCTTCTGTAGCGCTGAGGGCGGGCGATAAAATTGGGGAGAAGGCGAGCACTGTTTGAGCACGTGGCCGCGTAGCGGATCGTGCGAGTTGCGCAGCCGCCCAATTTTATTGACCGACCGAAGGAACCCGAAGGGCGCTACAGCAGGGGCGCCTTCTTTTTGGTTACTTTTTCTTTGGCGAAGCAAGAAAAAGTGACTAGCTGTCGGGCTACCCCCGACGGTTTTGTTTGTGGATTTTTAAGCATCACTGCTAAAGGAAATATATGACCACTCGCTCCCTCTATCTCTTACTCCTCATCCCACTCATCATCCTGAGCGCCTGCGCCATCCTCGTCCCCAAAGACTATCTCGTCACCCATGATCAACTCGAACGCGCATGGAGCAAGTCATTCCCTCTAC
>JABFSI010000135.1 GCA_013140695.1 Sideroxydans sp.
ATCCATATCGCCATTTCTGCTAAAGTGCGCGCCATGAAAACGATGACCAGCTCCCAACTTTATTTGCGTTTATTGGGTTACGTGCGTCCTTACTGGCGCGTATTTGCAGCGGCTATCTTAGGCATGATAGTAGCCGCCGCCACCGAGCCTTTGTTGCCTGCTTTGCTTAAGCCCTTTCTAGACGGCACCTTTGTGAATAAAGACAACACGGTGATGCAGTGGGCGCCTGTCTTTATTCTGGTCATCTTTTTTGTGCGCGGGGTAGCGGGCTTTATTGGTTCGTATGCCATTCATTGGGTGGGCAATAAATTGGTGATGGATTTGCGCGCCGAGATGTTTGCCAAGCTGATGACGCTACCTACCCGTTATTACGACGACCACGCTACAGGCTCGCTCATTTCCAAGCTCACTTACGATGTGACCAACGTGACCGCTGCCGCCACCAGTGTGGTCACCATCACCATTCGCGACTCCATCATCATCGTGGGCTTGCTGGGCTGGTTGTTTTATTTGGATTGGAAGCTCACGCTTATTTCACTGGTCGTCGCACCCATCGTCGCATTGGTCATTCACACTATTAACCGTCGCTTACGTAACGCCAGTCGTGACACGCAACTCGCCATGGGTAGCATCACCCAAGTGATTGAAGAAAGCGTTACGGCGCACAAAGTAGTGAAGCTGTTTGGCGGTCAGCACTACGAGCAGGCGCGCTTTAATGAAGAAATCAACTGGGTGCGTCGTCACATGATGAAGCAGGCCATGGCGGCATTGGCGAATGTGCCCATCGTGCAAATGGTGGCAGCGGTGGCGCTGTCTTTCGTTATTTACCTGGCTATTGATCAAGCGAAAAGTGATGCCACCACCGTCGGCGGATTTTTGTCTTTTGTGACCGCCATGTTGATGCTCACCGCACCGCTTAAACGCATTACCAGCATCAATGAATATATTCAACGCGGCTTGGCGGCAGCCGAGAGCGTGTTCGAGTTAATCGACACGGCCAGCGAAGCGGATACGGGAAAGCATGACATGCCACGCGCACAAGGTGCGCTGGCCTTTGAACACATCAGCTTGTCTTATCAAGCGGATGAGCGATTGGCTTTGAACGACATCTGCTTGGATATTCCCGCAGGTCAATCACTCGCTTTGGTGGGGGCATCGGGCAGCGGCAAAAGCACCCTAGCTAATTTAGTGCCGCGCTTTTATCTGCCCACGCAAGGGCGCATCACCTTGGATGGCTATGACTTGGCCGATGTATCACTGGCGAGTTTGCGCGCCAACATCGCACTGGTGAGCCAAGAGGTGGTGCTGTTTAACGACAGCATCGCCGCCAACATCGCTTATGGACAAATACGCGAAGTACCCGAAGCAGAAATTATCGCGGCCGCCACGGCGGCGCATGCCATGGAATTTATCCGCGACATGCCCTTGGGATTGGATACCTTGGTGGGCGAAAAAGGCGTGCGCCTTTCTGGGGGGCAGCGTCAGCGTATTGCCATTGCGCGCGCCATTCTTAAGAATGCGCCCATTCTTATTTTGGACGAAGCAACCTCTGCGCTGGATAGTGAATCTGAACGCCACGTACAAGCCGCCTTGGAGACCTTGATGCAAGGTCGCACCTCACTCGTGGTGGCGCATCGATTGTCCACCATTGAGAAAGCCGACCGCATTGTGGTGCTGCAAAAAGGCCAAATTGTGGAGGCGGGTACACACGCCGAATTGCTGGCGAAGGGCAAGGTCTATGCACAGTTACACCGCACACAATTTTCAGGTAACGAGGCTTGATTTGCTTGCCGCCATGGATTAAAAAATCCCATAAAAAGCCCCGCCTGCATAAAAAAGGCGGGGCTTTTTAGTCTCACCCCTTAAATTAAGGCAAGGCAGTTTTGCCCATCGCAAGTAACTCCGCATTCACTGCTGTTTTATTTTTCATGGTCATTGCAGTTGCACCAGGGAAAGGGTTTCCCCCCGCAGGCTCAAAGTTGCCTGCGTACAACTTGCCTGCATGAACCGCAAAAAATTGCGACAGATTAAATGTGGATTCAACAACGGTGACACCTGCAATGCCTGTTGCCTTGGTTTGCAACTGAACGGCCATTGCGGCCATTGTTTGGGCAGTGTTGATATTGGCTGTGGTACACGCTGCGCTCGCGTTGCTCCCTACCGCATGGGTGAAACGATTGTAATTCGTCGCAGCGGCAGCCGCAGGAACAAACACTTCAATCGAGCCGTATCCGCTATCCACACAGAAACTATCAGTCCCCAGCACAGGTAAAGCGGTGAGCGCTGCGCCAGTTAGATTGGTCATCACCAACGAAACCGCGTTGCTGTTGGTAAGGTCTAAATAATAGTCATCTGTAAGTGGGGTATCGGTATAAGCATATTCGGCTGCACCAGCAGGGTAGTTTCCTGGCGTGGTGCAAGTTCCCGTTGGGCTGTTACACGCGATGGGTTTGCTTGCTAAATTAGTGTAGGCGATGTTGCTAAATTGACGCGCCGCACCTGCGTTGGGTGTCTCTGTAATAGTGGTTGCTGTACTGCTTGCTGTCATTGAACTAATCGCAGTCCAACCCGCACTGGTGAGTGCGACCGCAGTACCTGGAGATTTCGCACTCCAAGTGTTGCTAACCCATTCAAAACTTTTAAAACTACCAGGTGTACCTGTGTAGCCACCTGCGGCTGCGCTGGCTTTGATTAAGAAAGCTTGTGCCTGGGTGGTGCTTGCCGATTCATCACCTAAGCCGCATGAGGCGATATCGGCGATGTAGTTGGCGATGCCACTACCCGATGCGGTGCTGCTACAGACGCTGGAGGTTGTGGTGTTAGCAGCTGCAGCGGCGGTGCTGCTACTACTACCGCCGCCGCAGGCGGTGAGGGCTAGCGCACCCAGCAGAGCGGTGCTCGCGCCAAAATGATGCAGCTTAAAAGGGGGGGGCGTGAACTTCATGTTTTCTCCTAGTAGGTGGATTAGCTTCAGCGCTTAAAACAGAGGTGACAATTTTGTTGTTTGTAAGCGGAAGCGAAGGTAGCCGCCCTCCATGATGTGGTCAACGAGAAAAAAGGCCTATATATTCAAAGCAATTGACACGTGTATGTAAATGAGTTTGCGTTCGGTGTGGCTGAAAATAATTGACACGGAGCGTATCGTAGGGATGGGGCACTAGGCCTATTTAATCAATGCGAATGTCAAAAACGAAGCTAGCTAGAACAACCACACACGCTGCAAGCAGGGTCTTGGTGTAACTTGATTGTGCGCATATCCATGGTGAGTGTGTTGAGGGTTATTAAGCGTCCGCTCAATGTTGTCTCTATGCCCATCAATAGTTTGAGTGCTTCGGCGGCTTGCATGCTGCCGATGATGCCTACCAGTGGTGCGAAGACGCCCATTACGGAACAGCGCGTCTCTTCACTTTCCATTCGTTCGGGATACAGACATTCATAGCAAGGGGTGTCGTCGCGGCGAAAATCGAACACACTTATTTGCCCTTCAAAGCGCGTGGCCGCACCAGAAACCAATGGCTTTTTGAGCGCAAAACAAACGCGGTTGAGTGCGTAGCGTGTCGCAAAATTATCGCTGCAATCGACCACTACCTCCACCTCGGCGACCAGTTGTGCTAAACGCGTTTCGTCGGCGCGTTCTTGCAGCGCAATGACGCGCACGTCGGGGTTAATGTCCGCCAAACTATGTTGCGCTGAATTCACTTTGGGCGTGCCAATAGCGGAATGGCGATGCACGATTTGGCGTTGCAGATTGGTCAGGTCAACGCTGTCGTTATCGCACAGGGTGAGGGTGCCGATGCCACTGGCAGCTAGGAACAGTGCAACAGGTGAACCCAAGCCGCCAGCGCCAATAACTAAAGCGCGCGCATTTAGCAGAGCCTGCTGACCTTCGATGCCAATTTCCTGTAATAGGATGTGGCGGCTGTAGCGAAGTAGCTGGTTATCGTTCATGCGTGGGAGCGGGGCGAAGCAGGGGGTTATTTAGATTGAGGTTTGTTTTTACTGTCGAAATCGCCATGCGGATGCTGTTCGTAAGCTTTCACAAATACTTCTTGCGAATTGTTTTTAGTGCGCGGTTCGGGCGAGTTTAGATTGTGATACTGCACATCTTCGCAATAGTGGACAAAGGAGTTTTTCAGTTGCCCCAACGTGGTGTATTGCAGATGAAAGCCTTCGTTGCGCAACATCTTTTCTAAGCCTTCGAGTGAGTAGTGTTCAACGCTGTATTGAATTTCCAAGCTATTGGGCAACGCCCCTTTGCCTACATCCAAATTATCTAAACTGCCCAGTAACAGATAGGCTTGTTCGAGTTCGCCAGGGTGCTTGATGTCAAAGAACAGCACGCGTGATTTTTGCAGTTCAAAGGGGTTCATGGTGGCTTACTTTCCGCGCAGAATGTTCATGCCTTTCAGCAGGTTCATGGCTTGATTTAGCTGGTAATCGTTCTTCGCACCGAATTCCGCCACTTCAACTTTTTTGCCGCTATCTTCCGTTTTGGGTGTCGCCTTGGGCGCAGGCTTGCTGCTGGTATCGGGCTTGCTTTCAGGTTGTTTGTCGTTGATGAGGTGATTGCCTAAATCAGCTTCACGCAAACGGAAGGCGTTTTCTGTGGCAGAGGTGGCAGGGTCTTCCACCACGATGTCGGGCACGATCCCTTTGGCTTGGATAGAGCGTCCGCTAGGGGTGTAGTAGCGCGCCGTGGTGAGCTTAATCGCGGTGTTATTGCCCAGCGGCAGAATGGTTTGCACCGAGCCTTTGCCGAATGATTGCGTACCCATTACGACCGCACGTTTGTGATCTTGCAAGGCACCCGCTACGATTTCAGAAGCAGAAGCTGAGCCGCCGTTCATCAACACCACCAACGGAACATTTTTGAAATCGCTGGGGACATCCTTTAAGTAATCTTCTTTGCCACTGCCGCGCAGGTAGTAATCGGAGCTGGCCATGAGACGCATCTTGGCATCTTCGGTACGACCTTCGGTATAAACCACCAGCGCATCTTTAGGCAGAAACGCGGCAGACACGGCCACTGCACCCGTTAATAAGCCACCTGGGTCGTTACGCAAATCCAACACCAACCCTTGCAAGGCACCGTTATTTTCTTTGTGTAATTTTTGCAATGCAGTCGCCAAATTTTCGCCCGTATGTTCTTGGAATTGCGTGATGCGCACAAAACCGTAGCCAGGATCAATCATCTTGGCTTTCACGCTTTGCACTTTGATGACAGCGCGCGTGACGCTAATTTGCAGTGGCTTGGTTTCGGTCTTGCGGGCAATGGTGAGCATCACGCTCACGCCTACTTTGCCGCGCATTTTTTTCACCGCATCGTTGAGTGATAAACCCTTCACCATCACGTCGTCAATCTTGATGATGAAGTCACCGCTCTTGATGCCTGCGTTGAAGGCGGGGGTGTCTTCGATGGGGGAAATGACCTTAACTAGCCCATCTTCCATGCCGACTTCGATGCCGAGGCCGCCGAACTCACCTTGCGTGCCGACTTGTAATTCTTTGAAGCCTTCTGCATCCAGATAGGCGGAGTGCGGATCGAGGCCGCTCAACATGCCGTTGATGGCTTCGGTAATGAGTTTTTTGTCGCTCACGGGTTCGACGTAATCGCTCTTGATGCGGCCAAACACATCTGAAAAGGCACGCAGTTCTTCGATAGGCAAAGGCAGAGGGGTGTCTTTTTCTGCTTGGGCAGAAAAATTGAGGCTGACCAAAATGCCCGCCACTAAACCTAAACCAATCAAGCCATATTCTTTGAAGCGACGATTCATTTTATGTCCCCAAAATTAACGTTTAACCCACTTGCTGGGATCGAACGGTTTGCCCTCAAAACGTAGCTCGAAGTATAAGCCAGAATCTTCGTTGCCGCCGCTATTGCCCACGGTTGCAATGGTGTCGCCACTGCGCAATTCATCGCCCGCTTGCTTGTACAGCGTTTCATTATTGCCATACAAGCTCATGTAACCCTGACCGTGGTCAATGATGAGGAGGTTGCCAAAGCCGCGCAACCAGTCGGCATACACCACCCGACCAGCGGCAATTGCTTTCACAGGTGTGTTGGCCTGTGCAGTTAAGAACCATCCCGTCCATGCCACGCTAGTTTCGGGGCGACGTGCGCCAAATTTATTCGACAAGCGGCCTTTCACGGGCAGCGTCAACTTGCCCTTGAGCGTGCGAAATACGCCGTGCCCAGAGTCAGGCAGCACGTGCGCCAGCTTCTCCACCAGCTTTGATAGCTGCGCCTCGTTGTGTTTTAAGCGCCCCATTTCGCGCCGCTGTTGTTTCAGTTGCAGGGCAATTTTCTGTAGCGTTTTCTGGCGATCACGTTTATCTCGCTCTAGTGCTTGCAGGCCTTGTTTTTCTTCTGCTTGTAAGGCGGCAATTTCCGCGCTTTTGCTGCGCGTTTGTGCGGTCACCACATTGAGCTTGGATAAGCTGGTGCGTAAAGATTGCAGCGTAGTGGCGCGTTCGCGTGCGATGTATTCGTAGTACTTCAAATCGCGCGCCACTTGCGTGGGGTCGTTATTGTTGAGCAGGAGTTTGAGATAGTCCTGATGGCTACTTTCGATGTATTGCTGATACAGCAGCCGACCTAATTGGGCTTGCTGCGATTGCATTTCAGTATTGAGTGAGGCCACGCTTTGCTGCAAAGTACGCAGGTCTTTATTGGCTTCACGTTGCTGTGCGCCCAGCTGATGTAGTGCGCGATTGCTGCTGCTGATGGCGCGCTCGGAATCGCGCAAATCATCCGCCACCTCTGATTTTGAGGCGTTGGCTTTCTCAAACTCTTCTTGCAAGGAAGTAATGCGTTTGCGTAGCTTATCGAGATTATCTTGTTGCGACGCACAGGCAATGCCAGATACCAATAGCAATCCCAGCAGCGCTGTGCGTACGAACAAAATCACAGAATATGAACGAGAGATTTGCCTGTCATTTCGGCGGGTTGCGGCACGCCCATCATCGCCAATAAAGTGGGGGCGACATCTTGCAAAGCACCCGTGCCTACGGCCGCCATTTCTGCCTTGCGTCCAATGTAGAGAAAGGGCACGAGGTTGAGGGTGTGTGCGGTGTGGGCTTGGTTGGTGCTGCGGTCAAGCATTTGCTCGGCATTGCCGTGGTCGGCGGTAATCAGCACTTCGCCGCCCATCTCCAGCATTGCATTGACGACACGTCCAATGCAGGTGTCGAGCGCTTCTACTGCTTGCACGGCGGCTTGCATGATGCCGCTATGCCCCACCATGTCGCCGTTGGCGTAGTTACATAAAATGGCTTGGTATTGTTGGCTACGTATGGCGGCTTCCAGCTTGTCGGTCACTTCAAACGCACTCATCTCGGGCTTGAGGTCGTAGGTTGCGACCTTGGGGGAGGGGACGAGTACGCGGTCTTCGCCCGCGTAAGGTTGCTCCTTGCCACCATTCATAAAGTAAGTAACGTGCGCGTATTTTTCTGTTTCGGCGATACGCAGTTGTTTCAATCCCAAGCTGGACAGATACTCGCCAAAGCCGTTGTAAATGGTGTCTGAAGTGTAAGCGCAGGGATAGTGAAAATCTTCGCCGTAGCTGCTCAAGGTGGTGTAGTTGGATAGCTTCGGGTGGCGGGTTCGGGTGAAACCGCTGAAATCGGCATCGGTCAAGGCGCGGCTGATCTCACGTGCGCGGTCGGCTCGGAAGTTCATGAACACCACCGCATCGCCATCCTGCATCGCGGCAGGTTCGCCAATGACAGTGGCTTGCACGAACTCATCATTTTCGCCGCGCGCGTAGGCGGCGTCTAAGCCGGCTTGCGCTGAGCTTGCGTTGAAAGGGGCAGCGCCAGAGGTCAGCAAATCGTAAGCGAGTTGCACCCTATCCCAGCGGTTGTCTCTATCCATCGCAAAAAAGCGCCCGACGATGCTGGCGATGCGTCCCGCACCTAGTTGCGTACATTTATCTTGCAGTGTTTGCAGTGAACCGGCGGCACTGCGCGGCGGCGTATCTCGACCATCAAGGAAAGCGTGAATGAAAATTTTCTTCAGCCCCGCGCGTACGGCCAACTCCAACATCGCTTGAATATGAATCTCATGGCTATGCACGCCGCCTGCCGACAGCAAGCCCATAATATGTAGTGCCTTGTTGCCTTGTTTAGCGCTCTCCACGGCTTGTAGCAAAATAGGGTTGCGATAGAAGCTGCCATCCTCAATGCCCAAATCTACTTTGGATAAGTCTTGATACACGATGCGTCCCGCACCGATATTCAAATGCCCCACTTCCGAATTGCCCATCTGCCCCCCAGGCAAACCCACGTGATGCTCGGAAGTGTGAATGAGTGTGTGCGGATATTGATTCCACAGGCGATCCCAGTTTGGCTTGCGCGCATGCGCAACCGCATTGAAATCGTCATCTTCTCGATAGCCGAAGCCATCCAAAATGAGTAACAGAACAGGCTTGATTGTCGGGGTGGAATGGTAGGTCATACGGAAATTTTCTTTCGTAAGCGATTAAAATATTAGAAAATGCTAATTCGTAGGCAAGCAATTTTAGCCGATTTCGGTAAGCGACAGCGGCACGCTAGTGTGGTGTTAGTGTTAATTAAAGTTCGTTCCGATGTGTGCAAAAGACAATCAGGCGCAAAGTGTAACAAGGGCATTCAGGGGATAAACATGAGCAAAAAACTAATTGATAAAGAAGAAGACATCATCGTGGCGGCAGAATCCATGAAGGCCATGGCGCATCCTTTGCGTTTGAAAATTTTGTGCGTCCTCGCTACGGGCGAATTGAGCGTGCAAGACATTGTCGAACAAGTGGGCACCACCCAAAGTAACATCTCACAACACCTCGCCATCTTGCGCGACAAAGATATTTTGACCACCTCCAAAGATGCCAACCGTGTCTACTACCGCATCAGCGACCCGCGCACCGTCAAGCTGGTCGGCATGATGCGCGACGTGTTTTGCTCGGTGTGAGCCCATCATTTACGAGGTAGGTGGCGGCACTTAATTCCCGCACAATTTTTTCATAAGCCGGGGCAAACTGCTTTTTTCGCCTTGTATTCAAGCCATTCCTAGCGAGTTGCAGACATTCCCTTGGATAGTCCAGGGGAAATGCCGGCCGCTCTACTTGCGCCATATATTAGAAATCGCTAATATGCACGTCCTTAATTTTTTCGCAGGTGTGTGATGAAACGACGTATCGCTAGTTTAATTGGGCTTTCTTTTATGGCTTCCGTGTATGCGGTTGAGCCTGCGGCGACGGCAGCGGTGCAGCTACGCGAGGTTGAGCAGACTTACAGTATTGACGGGGTGGTGGAGGCGACGCGCCAAGCCACCGTGTCGGCGCAAATTTCAGGCCGTGTAAAAGCGGTGATGTTTGATGTGGGCGACCATGTGAGCAAAGGCCAGGTCATTTTGCGTATCGACGAGAGTGAAGCTAACCAAGCTGTGGCGGGTAGCAAGGCGCAAGTGGCGCAAGCGCAGGCGGCATTGGCCAATGCCAAGTTGAATTACGAGCGTTCGCAGCAAATGCTGGAGCAGAAATTTATCAGCCAAGCGGCGTTAGATAAGGCACGCGCGGATTACGACATGGCAGTGGCACAAGCTAAAGCGAGTGCCGCTGGTGCGCAACAATCGGCCTTGGCGCATAGCTACACCTCTGTGGTTGCGCCGTATGCGGGCGTGGTGTCAGCGCGCATGGTGGAAATGGGCGAGATGGTGTCGGTGGGCAAGCCGCTGATGACGGGATTCGATCCCTCTGAATTACGCATTATCGCTAACGTGCCGCAGTACAAATTGGCGGAAATCGGCGCGAAACCCATGGCAAAAGTGGAAGTGCCAGAGTTGCATCGTTGGCTCAAGGTGGCGAGTGTGAGTGTGCAGCCATCAGCGGATGTGCGTACGCATAGCACGCAAGTGCGGGTGAATTTGTCGATAAATGAAAAGGGTGTGTACCCCGGCATGTTCGTGCGCACCCATTTTGTGGTGGGTAAAGAGCAAAAATTATTGATTCCTGTTACGGCGGTGTTGCGTCGCAGCGAGGTGGTGGCGGTGTATGTGGTGGATGACAAAGGCCTGCCGCGTTTGCGCCAAGTGCGTTTGGGCGAAGCCACCGACAAAGGTGACGTGGAAGTGTTGGCAGGGCTAACCGCAGGAGAGCGGGTAGCGACTGACCCAATTAAAGCAGGCATGGCGGTGTCGAAATGATGGGCATCTCGGGCCGTATTGCCCGCACTTTTTTGCATTCTCAGATGACGCCGCTGTTGGCGTTGGTGGCGATGTTGTTGGGGATCTTTGCGGTGGCGGTGACACCGCGTGAGGAAGAGCCGCAGATCAACGTCACCATGGCGAACGTACTCATCGCTTACCCCGGCGCATCGGCGCAGGACGTGGCACGTACAGTCTCGACACCAGCCGAGCAGGTGTTGTCACAGATCGCGGGTGTGGATCACGTCTATTCTGTGTCGCAGCCGGGCATGTCCATCATCTCGGTGCAGTTCAAGGTGGGCGAAGAACACGTTCCCTCCTTGGTGAAACTGTATGACGTCATTCATTCCAATGCGGATTGGTTGCCTCCCACACTGGGGGTGATGCAGCCCATCATCAAAGCGCGCGGCATTGATGATGTGCCTATCTTGGGATTGACGCTGTGGCGCGAACAAGATGTAGGCGGCGGCTTGGCACTTACGCAAGTGGCACATGCCATGGAAACCGAATTGAAGCGCGTGAATGGCACGCGTGAAGTGGCCACACTGGGGGCGTCTAAACGCACCGTGCGTATCTTGTTGAATCCCGAAGCGCTGAATGCCTATCAACTTACTTTGCAGGATGTGCGTGGCGCACTGCAAGTGGCTAACGTGTCACAAAGCGCGGGTGCTTTGGTGCAAAGCAATCGGGAAGTATTGGTGCAGACCAATAACTTTTTGAGCGATGCCGGCGAAGTGCGGCAATTGGTGATAGGCACGTTTGATAGCAAGCCAGTGTTCTTGCACGACGTGGCGCAAGTGCGCGACGAAGCCGAATTACCCTCAAGTTACGTATGGCTGGGGGCGGGCGCGGCAGCGGCAGACAAAGGTATTCAGACGCAAGGCGAATTTACCGCCGTGACCTTAAGTGTCACCAAAAAGCCCGGCGAAAATGCGGTGGGCGTGGCGGAGAAATTATTGCAGCGCGTGGAAGAACTTAAAGGCAGCGTTATTCCTGACGATGTACATGTCACCCTCACGCGTAACTATGGCGAGACCGCCAATGACAAGGCGATGAAACTCATCAAGAAGTTGTTTTTCGCCACCTTTGCGGTGGTGGCCTTGGTGTGGTTTGCATTGGGACGTCGCGAAGCTGTTATTGTTGGCATTGCCGTGTTGCTGACCTTGGCGCTGACGCTGTTTGCTTCGTGGGCGTATGGTTTCACGCTGAATCGCGTATCACTGTTTGCGCTCATTTTCTCGATTGGTATTTTGGTTGACGATGCCATCGTGGTGGTGGAAAACATTCATCGCAAAAGAGAGCTGTCTCAGCATCAATCTTTGTCTGAAATTATTCCTGAAGCTGTGGACGAAGTGGGAAGCCCAACTATTTTGGCGACCTTCACCGTGATTGCCGCCCTGTTGCCGATGGCGTTTGTGAGTGGCTTGATGGGGCCGTACATGAGCCCAATTCCAATCAATGCCAGCATGGGGATGTTAATTTCATTGGCGGTGGCGTTCATTGTCACGCCGTGGTTGGCATACAAATTGGCTGCGCCACATCACGCCACGCTGAAGGATGAGCGCGACACCAAAATTGCACACTTCTTCCGCAATTTACTGTCGCCATTTTTGAATGGGGTGCACGGCATTCCCGCACGACGCAAATTATGGCTAGCCATTTTGGCTGGGCTAGTGCTGGCGGTTTTGTTGGGCGTGGTGAAATTGGTCGTGTTAAAAATGCTGCCCTTCGACAATAAATCCGAATTTCAAGTGGTGGTGGATATGCCGAGCGGCACGGCATTGGAACAAACCGCAGGCGCGATGCGTGAAATGGGGCTGTATTTAGCCAGTGTGCCTGAAGTAACCGATTATCAAGCTTATGCAGGCACGGCTTCGCCGATTAACTTTAACGGTTTGGTGCGGCAATACTATTTACGCAGTGCCGCCGAGCAAGGCGACTTGCAAGTCAATCTGCAAGATAAACATCATCGTGATCGTAGCAGCCATCAAATTGCCACTTCGGTGCGTGAGCCGCTGGAGGCCATCGCAAAAAAATGGAATGCCAAAGTTAAAGTGGTGGAAGTGCCGCCCGGTCCGCCAGTGATGTCGCCTGTGGTTGCTGAAATTTACGGGCCCGACTACGAAGGTGCGCGCCAAGTGGCGGGTAGGGTGCGCGCAAAATTTGCAGAAACGACGGACATTGTTGGTATTGATGACACCGTCTCCGAATCTGCGCCCAAGCTGATGTTGCATGTGATGCAAAGCAAGGCAGCCATCTTGGGGGTGTCTACACAAAGCATTGCGGACACTATTCAAGTGGCGCTAGCTGGACAAGATGTCTCTTCCTTACATGAGGAAAATTCCAAGTACGCACCGCCGCTACGCATGGCCTTGCCCGCTGAAAAACGTAGCCGCATTGACGATGTTTTGAAGCTCAAAGTGCGTGCGCAAGATGGCGCACTCATCCCGCTGTCTGATTTGGTGCAAGTGGTGCAGATGCAGCGTGATTACCCCATCTATCACAAAGATTTATTGCCCGTGGTGTACGTGACAGGCGATATGGCAGGCAAGCTGGACAGCCCGCTATATGGCATGTTTGATATCAACGGCAAGACGGGCGATATGGCGTTGGAACAAGGCGGAGAATTGCAATCTTGGTTCTTCCATCAACCGTCTGATCCTTACAAGAGTTATGCCTTGAAGTGGGATGGTGAATGGCAGGTCACCTTTGAAACATTCCGCGATATGGGCATCGCTTACGGTGTGGGATTGATTTTGATTTACCTGTTGGTGGTGGCGCAGTTTAAGAGCTACGTCGTGCCGCTCATCATCATGGCGCCCATCCCGCTTACCATCATCGGTGTGATGCCAGGGCATGCGCTGTTTGGTTCGCAATTCACCGCGACCTCGATGATTGGCATGATCGCCTTGGCGGGCATCATCGTGCGTAATTCCATCTTGCTGGTGGACTTCATCAATATGCAGCTGCGCGATGGCATTGATTTACAACATGCCGTTATTTCAGCCGCCAGTGCGCGCGCGAAACCCATCGTGCTGACTGGATTGGCTGCCATGATGGGCGCGCTGTTCATCTTGGATGACCCGATTTTTAACGGTCTCGCCTTGGCGTTAATTTTCGGTATCTTGGTATCGACCATGCTTACGCTGGTGGTCATCCCAGTGTTGTATTACGCATCGCTATATAAGAAGTACCCATGAGCTACGAGCCCTTGCCCTCTTGCGAGGGGGCAGGGCACGTTTTATTTTCGAGTAGAATCCGCTTCCCTTTCCTCAATCGTGCCCTGCAAGCGGGTGGCGAGGCAAATGAGAAAAGCGGAAACATTAAATGGAGTTTCAAGCATGAGCGCAGAACGTATCGTCCGTATCGTCGCAGGTTTTTTCGTTTTACTGTCCTTGGCCTTGGGGGCGCAAGCCAGCCCCGTATTCGTCAGCAGTTATTTCTTATTTTTTACCGCATTTGTAGGATTGAATCTATTTCAAAGCGGGTTCACGCAAATCTGCCCGTTGAATGGCATCCTCGCGCGTTTCGGAGTTAAAGGTAGTTGCTAAAAAAATCATTTCCCGCCTCGTTTAACTTTGCCCACATCAGCTTAGCCTTCATTGGCCTGATGTGGGTTTTGCCTTTTTTGTATTACCACCATGCGTACCCCATCACCACGTTTTATCAAGAGTGGGGGACGGCTTTACTGGGACTTTGCGCGCTGCCGTTGTTGTTAACCTCGCGCTACTGGCAAGCGCCGCATGTGCCGCGCATCGTGATGCTGCCGTTGGGATTGATGGGTGTGTTGCTAGTGCAGTTCCTGCTCGGGCGCATCAATCATGTGGACCATGTATTGCTGCTATCACTGTATTTTCTGTTGACTATTTTGTTGATGATGCTGGGACAACGTTTGCGCGAAGAATTGGGTTTGCCTTGGGTGGCAACGGCGTTGGCGATATTTCTTGTGGTGGGGGCAGAGCTCAATACCTTGGCGGGTCTCGTGCAGCATTACCAATGGCATACGTTTTTGAGCGCGGTGGTGACGGCCAAAACATCTGCCTCGGTGTATGGCAACACAGCGCAACCCAATCATTTTGCGAATTACATTGCGCTGGGATTGTTTTCGCTGGGTTTGCTGCTTGCCACACAGCGTTTGCGCAATTGGCAAGCGGCTTTGCTGGCGTTGCCGATGCTGTTTGTGCTGGTGTTGTCGGGTTCGCGGAGTGGTTGGTTGTATCTCACGTTTGCGCTAGTACTGGCGTGGCTATGGCAGCGTAAAGATAAAGCGTTACGTCCGCTGTTCAGCTATGCGCTACTGTTATGGCTGGGTTATTTGGCGATGCACGTGGTGGTGCAAATTCCTTGGTTGGCGGGGGCAACGGGTAGCGTGACCGCCGCCGAACGATTTTTTGGCGGAATGGCGGGGGGCAGCATTCGCGTTGATTTGTGGCGCGAAGCGTGGACGGTTTTCACGCATTTCCCCTTGCTTGGTGCAGGCTTCGGTGAATTTGGTTATCAGCATTTCTCGTTGAGTGCCGAGGTGCAAAACTTAAAATTCATGGGGCTGTACAACAACGCACACAACATTGTTTTGCAAATTGCGGCGGAAGCCGGATTGGCTGGGTTGGGGGTGTTGTTGCTGGCATCTGGATTGTTTGTATGGCAGTCGTTTGTGCGTCAGGTGCAATTCAATGTTTATCACTGGTGGGGCGCAGCGGTGTTGGCTGTGTTGGCGATTCATAGTTTGCTGGAATATCCGCTGTGGTATGCCTATTTCATTGGCATCGCGGCGGTGATGCTGGGAGTATTTGAGCGCACGACTTATACACTCGAATTGCGCTTGATGGGGCGACTGTCCGTCGCGGCACTGCTCATATTGGGCGGTATTTTTCTGCTGCAAGCGATGCAAAGCTACCGCCAATTGGAAACCGCCCTCATTTATCGCGGCATGGCCGCTCAAGAGGCGAGCTATCGCGCGCGCGCTCAAGCGGAGTTGGTGGCGGTCACACGCTACCCGCTGTTGGGTTCGTATGCCGAGATGTATATCGCGCAAACATTGCCTGTGAGCGAAGATTTACTTACCGAGAAATTGCAATTAAGCACGCGCGCTTTGCATTACATTCCGAGTGCGCAATTGGCCTATCGTCATGCCTTGTTGTTAGCCATGGACAATCACGGCGGGGCGGCGCAAACGCAAATGAAGAATGCCATTTGGTCTTATCCAGGCGACTTTCCTTTCCTGTTGCACGAGTTGCAAACCTTGGCGTCAAGCGACCCAGCGCGCTTCGCGCCTCTGCTAGAATTCGCCACCCAAAATTTTGAGGAGTATCAGCGTGTGGCAGTTTCTAGAAAATAACGTTTTAACCGTCTCCATTACTTTTATCAGTGGCTACATGCTGTTCTGGTCTTTCTATGGCAACCGCTTGCGCGGCATTCAAGAAGTCGATTCACAAGGCGCGATGACGCTCATCAATCGCCAAAATGCGCTGGTGTTAGACGTGCGCGAACAAGGTGAATATGACGCAGGCCATATCATCAATAGCCGCTTAATTCCCACAGGGCAATTAAAAGACCGAATCGGTGAATTGGAAAAATATCGCGAACATCATATTGTTGTGGTGTGCCGTAGCGGTGGACGTGCCACGGGTGCGACAGCCTTTTTGAAGAAGCAGGGCTTTGCTAAAGCGCAACTCTTAACGGGCGGCGTGATGGCTTGGCAAAAATCCAATCTACCATTGCAGAGATAATTCTATGGCTCACGTCGTCATGTATTGCACTGCTGTTTGCCCATACTGTATCAACGCCGAACGTTTGTTGCATAACCGTGGCGTGAGCAACATTGAAAAAATTCGCATTGATTTAGATGACGCGCAACGTGTGGTGATGGAAGCCAAAACAGGTCGCCGCACCGTGCCGCAAATTTTTATTGATGCCACCCATGTGGGTGGCTGCGATGACCTTTATGCATTAGACCGTGCGGGTGGATTAGTGCCCCTGTTGAACAAATAATTAAGGAAAAAACATGACTGAAGCTGCTGCGGCCACCGCGCCAACCACACCCATTTTTAACATTGAAAAGTTGTACGTCAAAGACCTGTCATTAGAAATCCCCAATGCACCAGGCATTTTTTTAGAACGCGTCAATCCGCAAATCGACTTGCAACTGCAAACCCAAGCCGCAGCGGTTGAAGACGGCGTGTTTGAAGTGGTTGTCACCGTTACGGTCACTGCCAAACTGCCTGAACAAGACAAGGTCATGTTTCTGATCGAAGCCAAGCAAGCGGGCATTTTCCAAGTGCGCAACGTTCCTGCTGAAGAAATGGAAGGCGTGTTGGCGGTGATGTGCCCTAACTTGCTGTACCCGTATTTGCGTGAAGTCGTGTCGGATGTATCGGTGCGAGGCGGCTTTGCCCCCGTGTTACTCAATCCGATTAACTTTGATGCGATTTACCAGCAACAAAAGCAGCAGGCACAAGCCCAAGCAGCGGCCGTTAAACACTAATGTCTAAATTTCTCGCCGCACTGTTATTGATTATCGTTAGCCACGCGGCGAGCGCGTTTGAGTACGTGTCGGTGGCCGAGCCCGCAATCCTTTACGATGCCAATTCATTGCAAGCGAATAAGCTTTTTGTGGCGACCCGTTATCTGCCGTTAGAGCAAATTGTGGTGTTGGAAAACTGGGTTAAGGTGCGCGACTCCACAGGCAAAATTGTGTGGATTGAGAAGCGAAATTTGAGCAGCAAGCGCTATGTGGTGGTCACCGCAGACAGCACCACCGTGCGCACTAACTGGGATGACAATGCGGCCGTTGCCTTTACTGCGCCGCGCCAACTGGGGCTGGAATGGCTGGGCAATGCGGGGGCGGGCTGGGTCAAGGTGCGCCATCGTGACGGCACGCCGGGTTTTGTAAAAAGTAGTGACGTTTGGGGCGACTGATGCGAATTGCCATATTAGGTTCGGGCGCATGGGGCACAGCACTCGCCATTAGTTTTGCCACGCGCCATCAGGTGTCTTTGTGGGCGCGTGATGAAAATTTAATACGCGGCATGAACGAAACACGGCGCAATCAACGCTATTTACCCAACACCCCGCTACCCGATTCCCTCACCCTTACGGCGGATTTAGCAAAAGCCTTGCAGGAAGTTGATTTAATTATTGCGGCGGTACCCGTATCGGGCTTGCGTCCGGTCATGCAACAAATCGCCGAGGTTTTCCCTGCCGCGCGCGAGGAGGCCTACCCCGGTGTGATTTGGCTGTGCAAGGGCATTGAAACCATCACCTCATTGCTGCCCCACCAAATCGTCAATGAAACCTTGCCCGCCTACTTTCCGCGCGGCGCGTTGTCTGGCCCCAGTTTCGCGCAAGAAGTTGCGCGCGGCTTACCCACTGCTTTAACCCTAGTTTCAAGCGATGGCGATTTTGCGCAAAGCATGGCGAAAGCGCTGCACCATTCGCGCCTGCGCATTTACTCCAGCACCGATGTGGTGGGCGTGGAAATTGGCGGCGCGATTAAAAACGTATTAGCCATTGCGGCAGGTATCTGCGACGGTATGCAAATGGGTTTTAACGCCCGTGCCGCTTTGCTTACACGGGGCTTGGCGGAGATGACCCGCCTTGGATTGCAAATGGGCGGACGGGCTGAAACCTTGGGTGGATTAACGGGCGTCGGCGATTTAATTCTCACCTGCACAGGTGATCTATCGCGTAACCGCCAAGTCGGCATGTTGCTTGCGCAACGCCATTCACTCTCGACCATTCTCGGCGAACTTGGACACGTCGCCGAAGGGGTCTACACGGCACGCGAAGTGCAACGCATTGCACAGCGGCAAAAAGTAGAAATGCCTATTTGCCAAGCGGTGTACCGCGTTCTGTACGAGAACCTCGCAGCAGATAAAGCCGTCGAAGCCTTGTTAAGTCGTCAACCCGGCGAAGAATTTTCCAGCACAGGGCAATACCGCGCAATCTAGCGGGAAGCTGCCCTACGCTTCGTTCTGCGCAGGCATTGCAAATCCACATTGTCGCCACGCTTCATACACCGCCACCGCCACGCTATTTGAAAGATTTAAGCTGCGATTATTGGGCAGCATGGGTAAGCGTAAGCGCTGCGTGGGAGCGAGTGATTCCAATATGTCGGCAGGCAAGCCACGACTTTCTGGCCCAAATAAAAACGCATCGCCGACTTGAAAGTGTATTTCGTGAAAGGGCTGCGCACCTTTGGTGGTGAGGGCAAACAATCGAGCGTGAGGCAACGTGAGTAGGCAGTCATTCAAGCTGTCGTGCACGTTGAGCGAAGCGTATTCGTGATAGTCCAAACCCGCACGCCGCAATTGCTTGTCGTCTAATTCAAAACCGAGCGGACGAATGAGATGCAAATGGGCACCAGTGTTAGCGCACAGGCGGATGACATTGCCCGTATTCGGCGGGATTTCGGGTTCAAAAAGAATGATGTTAAACATGGTAAATACCTTGTCAGTCAGAATGAAAGCGGCTAACTTTCGCCTGGAGAGAGAGATTGAAATTTTTTTAAGGCGCGGATTATGACGGGTTCACAAAAAATTCGGTTAGGAGACTTGCTTGTACAACAGCAATTGCTCACGCCAGAGCAGCTCGATATTGCCTTGGCGCAACAAAAAACCAGCGGCTTAAAGCTGGGCAGATTGTTGGTGGGGAATGGCTTTATTACGGAAGAGCAAATTTCCGAAACATTGGCAAAACAGTTGCATATTCCTTTTATCAATCTTAAGTTTTACAACATCAATTGGGACGTGGTGCGCAGGCTGTTGGTGAGTGATGCGCGCTTTTATCGTGCCATCGCGCTCGACATGCGCGACGACAAAATTGTTGTTGGCATGACCGACCCCACCGATGTGCGTGCCCAACATGAAATTGCTGCGTTGTTGAAATACCCGATTAGCGTGGTCGTGGTCACTGAAGGTCAACTCCTCGAAACGTTCGAGCGCATCTATTAAACCCAGATTATCCATTCGTCCAACCGCACCTAACTTGTGGACTGTTTGTGCTGAAATCGCTAATTCCCCTCATGGTGCGGCAAGGTGCGCGCCACCACCCACACGCTAACTTCCTTCGCCCCCGCTTGTTTTAGGGTGGCCGCTAATTCCCCCACCGACGCACCTGTCGTCATCACATCGTCCACGATAGCAATGTGCTTGCCTGCCACGTTAATTTGCGGGGCGAGACTAAATGCGTGCCGCATATTTTTATCGCGTTCTTTCCATGGCAATGAGGACTGCGGCGCGGTATCGCGAATGCGCAGGCAGCCGGGGGTGAGTAAGGGAATAGCGAGTTTTGTTGAAATTCTCTGCGCTAATAATTGCGATTGATTAAAGCCGCGTGCGCGCAAACGCAGCGGATGCAAGGGGAGTGCAAGTAGAAAGTCGGGTTGTTGCACGACTCGCTTTGCTAATTCGTCCGCCAAAAAATTAACTAAAATCAGCTCCTCGTGAAATTTGAGCGCCTTGATGAGTTGATTCACTGGGAAGCTATAGCTGAAGGCAGCGAGGGTGCGCTCAAAGTGGGGTGGGTGTTTCAGGCAGCGTCCGCACACTTCAGCATGGGGTGTGGGCAGTGCGCAACGTGGGCAGTGCGGCTGATTGTGGCGTGGCAGCTCGGCATTGCAGGATGCGCAACATAAACCATCGCGGCTCATCCCGCCGCACAACAGGCAAGGCTGCGCAGGCAGTAATTGCCGCAATTTTGAGCCGATGTTCAGCAGGTGATGAGATAAAATGGACAAGTCGTTTTAATCCTACAACATACGGGTTTTAAGAAACTGTCCCTCATTCTACTTGCTTGCCTAAACCAAAATGCAAACTCAAACCATCGAATTCATCCGCCCTATCAAGCCCAAGACCACGCCAGAACGCTGGAGCGTTGCGGCAGTTGAGGAATTATTCAAGCTGCCTTTCTCTGACTTGATGTTTCGCGCTCAACAAATTCACCGCGAACATTTCGATCCGAATGCGGTGCAACTCTCTACGCTGTTGTCCATCAAGACGGGTGGTTGCTCGGAAGATTGCGGTTACTGCCCCCAGTCTGCTTTCCATGATGCGGGCGTCGAGAACCGCAAGATGCTCGAAGTCAGCGAAGTGGTGAGGGCGGCCAAGGCCGCGCAAGAAGCGGGTGCGGATCGTTTCTGCATGGGCGCGGCGTGGCGTGAACCTTCCAAAGAAGATATGGAATCCGTAGTCGAGATGGTAAAAGCAGTGCGCGGCTTGGGCATGGAAACGTGCGCCACATTGGGCATGTTGAACGATGAGCAGACCGAGCAGCTGCGCGTCGCGGGTCTTGATTACTACAACCACAATCTTGATACCTCGCCCGAATTTTATGGCGACATCATCAGCACCCGTGATTACCAAGACCGCCTCGATACGCTTGATCGGGTACGCAATGCGGGTATGCACGTTTGCAGCGGCGGCATTGTCGGCATGGGAGAGAATCTGACGCAACGTGCGGGCCTCGTTGCCCAACTCGCCAATATGAATCCCTATCCCGAAAGTGTGCCAATCAACAACTTGGTCAAAGTAGAAGGCACGCCCTTGGCAGATACCGCCGATCTAGACCCGCTTGATTTCGTGCGCACCATCGCCGTGGCGCGCATCACCATGCCAACTGCGCGCGTACGTCTTTCCGCAGGCCGCCAACAGATGAGCGATGCCGTGCAAGCCCTATGTTTCTTGGCCGGCGCTAACTCCATTTTTTATGGTGATCAACTGCTGACCACCGGCAACCCTGACGTTGAGCGTGACCGCGCGCTGATGGATAAATTGGGGATGTATCCGTTTGCGGATAAAAATCATTAGCCACAGAGGGCACAGAGTGCACAGAGAAAGGCAAATCAGAGCGCTTCATTCTCTGTGATCTCTGTGTGCTCTGTGGCAAAAAATGATTTTTACCCAACTCCAACAATCACTAGCTGAACGTGCCGCGCAAGGATTGTTGCGCGCGCGTCGCACACTGACCACACCGCAGTCGCCCCACATCATCGTCGATGGAACGCCCTATCTCGCCTTCTGTAGCAACGACTACCTCGGCCTTGCCAATCATCCAGAGCTCATCAGTGCGTTGCAAAACGGTGCACAGCAGTGGGGCGTGGGCGCAGGGGCGGCGCATCTAGTGAGCGGGCACTTCGAGCCGCATCATCTCCTCGAACAACAACTCGCTGCCGTCGTGGATAAACCTGCCGCGCTGCTTTTTTCCACAGGCTACATGGCTAACCTGGGGGTGGTGCAAGCATTGGTAGGCAAGGGCGATACGGTGTTTGCTGACAAGCTCAATCACGCTTCGCTCAATGATGCGATGGCGTTGTCGCGTGCGGAAGTGAAGCGCTATCGGCATGGCGACATGGCGCAGTTGGAAAAATTATTGAGCGAAACCAGCAAAGGTAGAAAGTTAGTCATCAGCGATGCGGTGTTCAGCATGGATGGCGACATCGCGCCGTTGCGCGAGATGTTGGCGTTGTGCGAACGATATGACGCATGGTTGTATGTGGACGATGCACATGGCTTTGGTGTCTTGGGTGAGCAAGGGAGCGGCTCGCTTTCTCATTTTGGCATGGCTTCAGAACGCATCATCTACATGGCGACCTTGGGTAAAGCGGCGGGTGTGTCCGGTGCGTTCGTCGCAGCAGAACAGGTGGTAATCGACACGTTGGTGAATCACGCGAACAGCTATGTCTATACCACCGCATCGCCGGCTGCTTTGTCGGTTGCGTTGTCACGCAGTTTGCAACTCATTGCGCAGGGAAACGATTTGCGTGCGCATCTGAATTCGCTGATTGCAAAATTGCGCAATGGTCTGGCAGATTTGCCGTGGTCGCTAATGCCTTCCGACACCGCTATTCAGCCTGTGTTGATTGGCGACAATCAGCGTGCTTTGGGATTGAGCGCGGGCTTGCGTGAGCGTGGTATCTGGGTGGCTGCGATACGCCCACCCACCGTGCCACAGGGTACGGCGCGTTTGCGCATCACTTTGTCTGCGGCGCACAGCGAGGGTGATGTGGATAGCTTGATAGGAGCGTTGCATGAGCTTGCATGTTGAGACAAAAGGACGCGGAGCCCCGCTGGTGTTGATCCATGGATGGGGAATGCACGGTGGCGTGTGGCGTGATGTAGCTGAAAAACTGGCTGATGAGTTTTGTGTGCACAGTGTCGACTTGCCTGGATTTGGTGCGAGCGCAGCTTTGCCCATCACCCATCTGGATTCGTTGGTGGAATCATTGTCTGAACAATTTACATCCTCGGTAAATGTATGTGGTTGGTCATTGGGCGGGCAAGTGGCGATGCACTGGGCGGCACGTGAGCCGGCCAAAGTGAACAAGTTGGTTTTAGTGACAACGACCCCCTGCTTTACCGAGCATGACGATTGGCTATTTGGGTTGCCGGGCGAGGTGTTAGAAAAGTTCGCCGCAGAACTGGAGCAAAATCATGCAACGACACTGCGTCGGTTTATATCCTTGCAGTTGCGTGGTAGCGAAAAAGAGCGTGAGTTGCTAACGAAGTTGCGCGAGCAATTGTTCAGTCGTGGCGAGCCGGATATGAATGCTTTGCGCGGTGGATTGGCGATATTGCGTGATGCCGATCAGCGCAGTGAGGCGGTGCAGATACAGCAGCCCACTTTATTGATTGCGGGTCAGCGCGACAAGCTTACTCCGCCGGAGGCATCGTATTATTTAGCTGAAGTCATCCCCAATGCGCAGGTGGTTGAGATTGAGGGCGCGGCTCATGCGCCGTTCTTGTCTCACCCCGATATGTTTGTCTCGCACGTAAGAGTTTTTTTGAAAAACAATTAGCCACAGCGTACACAGAGACCACAGAGGTAATCGTCGCTCTGTTTTGTCTTTCTCTGTGTACTCTGTACCCGCAAGGGGTAGGCCGTAGTTATACGGGGCTGAAGCCCCAACAACACACGCACTGATCTCTGTGGCAAAAGGTTTTTGACTTATGAATGAATTCGAAATAGACAAGAAGCAAGTACGCCGTGCCTTTAGTCGCGCCGCGACCCAATACGATGCGTCTGCTGTGTTGCAGCGTGAGGTGTGCATTCGCATGTTGGAAAAACTCGACTATGTGAAGTTAAAGCCAGCACGTCTGCTTGATGTGGGGAGCGGCACAGGATGGGGCACGCGTCAACTTGGCGAACGTTATCCCAAGGCGGACATCACTTCGCTCGACATCGCTATGGGTATGTTGCAAGCATCGCGTGGCACATCGAGCTGGTGGAAGAAAATATTTACTACTTCACGTGAGAGTTATCTATGTGCGGATGTCGAGGCATTACCCATCGCGAGCAATAGCGTGGAGATGGTGTGGTCGAATTTAGCGTTGCAATGGTGTAACGATCTGCCTGCCACCTTCGTCGAGTTGAATCGCATCATCAAGACGGAAGGTCTGCTGATGTTCTCTACTTTCGGCGTGGATACCCTGCATGAGTTGCGCATTGCATTTGCAGAGGTAGATGGCTACAACCACGTGAATCGCTTTGTGGACATGCATGACGTGGGCGACATGCTGGTGGCGGCAGGCTTTGCCGACCCCGTGATGGAGATGGAAAAGCTCACACTGACCTATGACGATGTGCGTGCAGTGATGCAAGATTTGAAGAGCATCGGTGCTAACAATGCTACGGCAGGGCGCGCCAACGGCATGATGGGCAAGGCCACATGGCAACGCATCATCGCCAATTACGAACAACTGCGTCGTGATGGGAAATTGCCGGCCACCTTTGAAATAATTTATGGTCATGCGTGGAAGCCCGCCCCCAAGACACTGCAAGACGGACGCGCCATCATCAAAACGGATTTCAAGTTATGAAAAACAATTTTTGCCACAGAGCACACAGAGACCACAGAGTGAGGTCCGAGGTGTTCTCTGTGGCTATAAGGTTTTAAATGAGTTATTTCATCACGGGCACTGACACGGGTGTAGGCAAGACTTTAGTGAGCTGTGCCTTGTTGCATGCTTTTGCCCTACAAAGTAAGCGAGTCGTCGGCTTCAAGCCTGTGGCTGCGGGTTGTGATGATGATTATCACAATGAAGATGCAGAGTGCTTGCGTGCCGCCAGCACGGTTGCGGCTAGCTATGGGCAGATTAACCCTTATTGTTTTCCGCTCGCCATCGCGCCGCATTTGTCTGCGCGTCACGCGGGTGTGTGCATCGACTTCTCGCGAATCCTCACTGCGTATACGGAATTGGCAGGGCAGGCGGATGAGGTGGTGGTAGAAGGCGTGGGCGGATTTTGTGTGCCGCTGAACGACAAACAAGACAGCGCCGACCTTGCGCAAGCGTTGGCGCTGCCCGTGATTGTGGTGGTGGGCATGCGCTTGGGATGCCTCAATCACGCGCTTTTAACCCTGCGCGCTATCCGTGATTCACAGCTAAAATGCGCGGGCTGGGTAGCCAATGTAATCGACGCTGACATGCCTGCCTTGCAACAAAATATAGAAGCCTTGCGTGAGCGAATTGAGGCGCCGTTGTTAGGCGTGATTCCGTATCAAGCGCATCCCGATAGCCGCGCCGTAGCGGCATTTTTGAAAATCAATTTGTTGGAATATCACACACCCTAATGTTTGAGTTCAGTCTATTTGCCGTGTTTGTTGTGGGACTGCTGGGCGGTATTCATTGCCTCGGCATGTGCGGCAGCATTGTGGGGATTTTCACCACCCAAGTGCCCCGCGAAAAAGCGCGTTGGCCCTTCCATTTGGCTTACAGCAGCGGACGTATTGGCAGTTACGCTGTGGCAGGTGCATTAGTCGGTGCCGTTGGACAAGCTGGATTTTTAATGCGCGATGCCGTGCCCATTCAACATCTGCTGTTTGCGCTATCCAGCTTAATGCTCATCGCGCTGGGCCTTTATCTGGCCGGCATATGGGGCGCAGTGCGCACCCTAGAAAAAGTCGGCGCGGGGTTATGGAAACGCTTGCAACCTTTCACCACACGCTTGCTGCCAGTGAACACACTGCCGCGTGCATTAGGGCTGGGCGTGTTGTGGGGATGGTTGCCCTGCGGCTTGGTGTATAGCGTACTGATTAGCGCGCTGGCCAGTGGCAGTGCAGCACAAGGCGCATTTATCATGCTGGCGTTTGGCTTGGGCACGTTGCCTAATCTGCTGGCCATCGGATTGTTCTGGGAGGGTATTAAAGCGTGGGCACAATCGCCGCGTGTGCGCTTACTGGCGGGGTCAATCATTGCGCTGTTCGGCGTGTACGGATTAGTCAAAGTGTCCTACACGTTTTACATGCATGGCTGGTCGGGAGCGTGTCATGTGGCTGCGTAATTTTCTAGCCTTGACGCTGCTCTTCACGCTCACTGCGTGTGACGAACCCAAACTCCCTTCCCCATTCAAAGCCAGCGACGTGAGCGCGCAATATGCGCAAGCCGATTTCCATTTGTTCGATGCGAGTGGTAAGCCGCGCAGCTTGGCGGACTACAAGGGCAAAGTGGTCGCCTTATTTTTTGGCTACACCCACTGTCCCGACGTATGCCCCACCACCTTGGCCGACATGGCGCAGGTAATGCGTTTGCTGGGCAAAGACGCAGAGCGCGTGCAAGTTATTTTCGTAACGCTAGACCCCGCACGCGACACCCGTGAATTGTTGGCACAATATCCGCCCGCCTTTCATTCCAGTTTTGTCGGACTATCTGGCGACGCAGCACAAACAGCGGCTGCCGCGAAAGCCTTTAACATTCGTTACGAAAAACAAGCGACCTCAAGTGGCAGTTACACAATCGATCACTCGGCAGGCACGTATCTCATTTCACCTTCGGCACGCACTGTTTTGTTGTCGCCTTTTGCGCAACGTACAGAATGGTTGGCGCAAGACATTCGATTGTTATTGGCGTTGAATTGAAGTTAGGGCACTCACCATGAACTCACCCACTCACCATCATTTGACGACGCTGGATCACTGGCTTGAAGCATGGCGTTTTGACATTAACGAGAGCAACTTCCCAGTGCGCTTGCGCCAATTACGCGCACGCTCCAATGCACATCTGTCGATGAATTTTTCGCAAATGGGCGCGGTGCTACTGATTACTTTTTTGATGAGTGGCCATGTGCCGCCGCTACTGTTGTGGGGGTGGATGACCTGGGTGATTTGCGCGCACAGCTTTGAAATTATGGTGTGGAAGCACTATGACGGCGGCAACATCCAAACGATTGAACAATGCCGCGCGTGGGACATCCGCTTTCGCTGGCTCACTTTGTTAGGCGGCCTATCGTGGGGCTTGGGGGCATCTTTGGTATGGTTCGTGCCTAATGATTTAGCGTATCAAGCTTTGTTGTTGTGCATTATTTTCCCCATGGTGGCGGGCGCGGTTACTACCAATCCGGTGTTTCCGCCTTCGCTCATTATTTACGTGCCAGCTTTGTTGGTGCCGCTAATGTTGCGCCAATTGCTGGAGGGCGATTCCACGCACTTGGTGCTGCTAGGTGTGATGTTTTTGTATATCGCTTACGTGACACAAGCGGGATTCGGCTTGATGCGTACCTATGAAACCTCGTTAATTCAACGCTTCGAAAAAGAAGATTTATTGCAAGCCCTGCGCGAGCGTGAAAAACAAATTGCCGAAGCGCTCAAAGCCGCCGAATTGGCCAACCAAACTAAATCCAAATTTTTAGCCACCGCGAGTCACGATTTGCGCCAACCGCTGCAAGCCTTGCGTTTATTTTCCGAAGCCTTGTTGGATGCGGCCAAAGAGCCCGAACCCTTGCGTTTGGCAGGACAAATTGGCAAATCAGTGAATGCCTTGGTAGAAATGTTTGATGACCTGCTCGACGTTTCGCGGTTAGAGGCGGGCATCATTCAGCCGCGCTGGCAGCATTTTGAATTGGGTGATTTATTCGATCGACTGCTGGTGGACTTTACCCCGCTGTCGCAAGCCAAAGGATTACAGTTTGAGTTGGTATGCTGTTCGGGTAATTCATGCAGCATGAGCCAATGCAATGTGGTGATTTATAGCGATCCCTTCTTGCTCGAACGCATGTTACGCAATCTCATTTCCAATGCCATTCGCTATACCGATAGTGGCAAGGTGTGGGTGCAATGTGTTTGCGCGGAAACAGAAGTGGAGGTTGCGGTGCGTGACACGGGTATTGGTATTCGTCCCGAAGTGATCCACCAAATTTTTGATGAGTATTACCAAGTCGACAATCCACATCGTGACCGACGCAAAGGCCTGGGTTTGGGCTTGGCCATCGTGCGCCGCGTGGAAGAGTTGTTGGGCTATCAAGTTAAGGTGGAGTCCACACCAGGGCAGGGTACGCAATTTAGATTTCGCATTAAAAAAGGCGATGCATCCGCGTTGGCGCGACCGTTCGCCATCACTTTAGGGCGGCAAGATGTGACGAACAAAGTCATCGCCCTCGTGGAAGACGATAGAGACATTCGCGAATTTACCGCTGAAATCATGCAGGACTGGGGCTGCCAAGTATTTGCCGCCGCCACGGGTGCAGAAGTGTTGCGCGAGTTAGACAAAGCGGCGTTGCGTCCTGACATGTTGGTGTGCGATTACCGCTTACCTAACAATCAAACCGCGATTGATGTGATGCGCGAGATGCGAGAATTTTGGGGCGGCTTGCCCGTGCTGGTGATTACCGGTGATACGGGCGCGGACCCCTTAAAAGAGATTCAGGAAAGTGGCGCAGCCTTGCTGCACAAACCGATTGCTGCCGCGCGCTTGCGTACCGCGATGTATTTGGCTATGCACGGCACGCAAGCCAGTTCTGCCTGAATGGTATGATGGCGCGCGCGAATGAAGCCATTCATGACAGAAAAGAAGCGCGTTGAAACAAGGGTAACTCTAATCATTTGGCACACTGGCGAAAGCCGGTATCCAGTGAGTGTATAAAAAAGGGATTTCCCCTTGCTACGCAAGGAACTCTATTTTTCAAACTGGATACCGGCCTCCGCCGGCATGACTAAATTTGAATTTTTAGAGACTCCCACAAAATAACTTTTGCAAGAGACGTAACAGGGGGCAGCATGAAAATTAAGGTATTGCTGGTGGATGATCATGCGCTATTCCGCGACGGCATGCGCTATGTGCTCAAACAGTTGGCGGATGAAGTCGAGGTGGTGGACACGGGTAATTTTGCGGATGCCTTAAATTTACTCACTGCGAATGCCAATTTTGATTTGGCGTTAATTGATTTGAACATGCCTGATAGCGAGGGCATCCCCTCTTTGCAATTGTTACATCAGCGCTTCCCCGTCCTGCCCTTGGTCGTGGTGTCCGGCACGGATCAGCGTAGCGATATGGAAGAGGTCCTGAATCTGGGCGCGCTTGGATTCATTTCTAAAATGTCACCTAGCAAAGTGATGTTGTCCGCACTGCGCATGGTGCTCGATGGCGGCATCTACGTGCCACCGCAACTGTTGCAACAGGCTGTCGCACAACTAGAAACAGGCCAAGCGTTACATGACAAACGTAGCTTACGTGCCACCAAGTACGGCTTAACGCCGCGCCAGTTAGAAGTGCTGCAATTGATTGGTGCGGGACTGACCAATAAAGAAATCGCCATTAGCTTGGCGCTCGCTGAAGGCACCGCAAAAATTCATGTGGCAGCTATCTATCAAGCGTTGCACGTGAACACGCGTATTGAAGCCGTGTCGGCTGCGCGTCGTTTTGGTTTTATTGCTAGCAATGAATTTGACGTGTCGGAAGCACCACCCAAGGAACAATAATGGCATTGCATGAAGCCCCGCGCAGTCCTTTGCCCGAGCGCTTGCTCGGCCTGTTGCGTGAATCGCGCTGGCTGGTGCTTGTCGCGGTCGCACTATATTTCATTCTCATTTTGTTTGGCTTCTCGCGCGGCGATGCCGCATGGTCGCATAGCGTGACGGGTGCGGTCACGCAAAATCCAGGGGGCGTGGCTGGTGCGTGGCTGGCGGATGTGTTGCTGTACCTATTTGGGTTTTCCGCTTGGTGGCTAGTGTGTTTGATGTTGCAAAAAGTGTGGGTCAGCTACCGTCAATTGCGGGCTGACAGCTTGTTTGATCAACGCACCTTGTGGGTATCTTTATTGGGGTTTGCTGTGTTGCTGTTTTCTAGCAGCGCACTAGAAGCGCTGCGTTTATACACCTGGGGGGTAGAGCTGCCTTTAGCGCCTGGCGGCATGCTGGGCGCAGTGTTAGGCAAGATGTTGGCGCACACCTTGGGTTACACCGGGGCAACCTTGCTGTTGCTGGCGGCTATGTTGGTGAGCTTTAGTTTGTTCACGGGGCTGTCGTGGTTGCGCTTTGTGGATTGGTTAGGAGCGTCGCTGGAAAGCGCATACCTATGGGCGCGCGCTGCATGGCAAACGCGGCAAGATAAACGTATGGGCGTGCAAGCTATGCAAGAACGCGACGCCATCGTTGAAGTAGAAAAAAAACGTGTCGAAGATTATCAGCCAATTCACATTGAAATGCCCGTGGTGGAAGTGGCGCGCTCTACGCGCGTGGAAAAAGAAAAGCAGGTCTCGCTATTTTCAGATCTGCCCGATTCACCTTTGCCACCGTTGCATTTGCTTGACCAAGCCACGCAACAGGTGGAGCAAGTGGCGGCTGAAACTCTGGAATTCACCTCACGCCTCATCGAACGCAAACTCAAAGACTTTGGCGTTGAAGTTAAAGTGGTGGGTGCTTATCCTGGCCCCGTGATCACGCGTTACGAAATTGATCCTGCGGTAGGCGTGAAGGGCAGTCAGATTACCAACCTGGTGCGCGACTTGGCGCGTGCCTTGTCGGTGGTGAGTATTCGCTTGGTAGAAACCATTCCGGGCAAGAGTTATATGGCATTGGAGCTGCCCAACCCGAAACGGCAAATGGTGCAGTTGTCGGAAATTTTAGGTTCGCAAGTGTATGCCGACATGCACTCGTCACTCACCATGGCAATGGGTAAAGACATCTCCGGCAAGCCTATTGTGGCTGACCTAGGCAAGATGCCGCATGTGCTGGTGGCCGGCACGACGGGCTCGGGAAAATCAGTGGGCATCAACGCTATGATTTTGAGCCTCATCTACAAATCTACACCGCAGCAAGTACGCCTACTGCTCATCGATCCAAAGATGCTGGAGCTCTCTGTATATGAAGGCATCCCACATCTACTCGCGCCCGTCGTCACGGATATGCGTCAAGCGGCAGCGGGGCTAAACTGGTGCGTGGTTGAAATGGACAAGCGCTACAAACTCATGTCGCATTGCGG
>JABFSI010000109.1 GCA_013140695.1 Sideroxydans sp.
CCCTAACCCTCCCCCGGTGGGAGAGGGGACAAAACCAGCGGGCTTCGCCCATCCTTCCATGGATTTATCCCCCCTTTTCGACTATCATGCCGCCCTGCTTGTGTAGTACAGAATTTTACGAATTGGCGGGTCTCCCCGCATTGCACTTTGGTGAATCTGGTCAGGTCCGGAAGGAAGCAGCCACAGCCAAGCGGTGCAAGTGCCGGGGGTAAGGCTCGCCTCCTTATATTCGAGGGGGTTGCACTCGATGCGTTAAATAGTTGGGCGAGGGGTGATATGTCAGCGACTTCAGTGTTAGCACGCAAATGGCGTCCCAGGAATTTCGCTCAATTGGCGGGGCAGGAGCACGTCGTTCAGGCATTGGCTAATGCGCTCACTCAGAACCGCTTGCACCATGCATATCTCTTCACCGGCACGCGCGGTGTAGGTAAGACCACCATCGCGCGTATCTTCGCCAAATCCCTGAATTGTGAATCCGGCATCACCGCCGAGCCTTGCGGCGTGTGTAGTGCTTGCACCGAGATTGATAGCGGACGTTTCGTCGATTTGATCGAGCTAGATGCGGCGTCGAATACGCAGGTGGATAACATGCGTGAGTTGTTGGAAAGTGCGCTGTATGCGCCCTCCAGCGGGCGCTTCAAGGTCTATATCATTGACGAAGTGCACATGCTGTCGAAGTCGGCATTTAACGCCATGTTGAAGACGCTGGAAGAGCCGCCAGCACATGTGAAGTTCATCCTGGCTACTACTGACCCCCAAAAAATTCCCGTCACGGTATTGTCACGATGCTTGCAGTTCAACCTCAAGCAGATGCCGCCTGCCTTGATTGTGTCGCATCTGCAATACGTGCTGGGGGAGGAGGAGATTCCCTTTGAAAATGGCGCGCTGAATCTGGTAGCACGGGCTGCGCAGGGCAGTATGCGCGATGCCTTGAGTTTGATGGATCAGGCGATTGCGTATTCGTCGGGCAAGGTGGATGAGTCATTGGTGCGCACCATGCTGGGCGCGATTGATCAAGGTTACCTGTTTGATTTGCTGCAAACATTGCGCGCGGGTGACGGTGTGGGCTTGTTGCGCATCGCAGATGATATGGCGATTCGGAGTATTGCCTTTGAGGCAGCCTTGCAAGATTTGGCGACTCTGCTGCATCGCATCGCGTTGGCACAAACCATCCCGCAAGCGATTGCCGAGGATGAGCCAGAGCGTGTTCGATTGATGCAATTTGCGCAACAATTTACACCTGAAGAAATTCAACTGAATTACCAAATTGTGATTCACGGGCGTAAGGAGCTAGATCTTGCACCTGATGAATATGCGGGATTCACCATGACGTTGCTGCGTATGTTGGCGTTTGTGCCAGCATCGACTGGTGACAATGTGGTGCCGCGAGTTGTTGCTGTGCCCAAGGTGGTTATGCCTGTGGCGGTATCCGCTGCGCCTAAATTGCTCGCGACGGAATCCGTCGCGACCTATCAAGCGCCTCAAGCGCCGTCGGTTGAACTTGATTGGAATACGCTTTTGACGCAAATTAATGTGCAAGGTATGGCGCGTGAATTAGCAAAAAATAGTGTGCTGACGAGCTTTACAGATGGGTGTTTGGTATTAAGTTTGGCGCCACAACATAAACAACTGCAAAGCAATAAATTGGCGGTTGATAAGTTGCAAGCGGTATTGAGCGAGTACTTTGCGAAACCTATTAAGCTGGTTGTGGAGCTGGGTGTTTCAAAAGACATTGCAACGCCAGCTGCGGTTGCACAGCATGAGAAACAAACGCGACAACAGCAGGCCGAAGCGGCCATTAAGCAGGATGCATTTGTGCGTGATGCGCAAATTCATTTAGGCGCACAAGTGATCGAAAATTCGATCAAACCTGTATCAATTTAATCGGAGGAAGTTGCAATGATGAAGGGTGGAATGGCTGGGTTAATGAAGCAGGCGCAACAGATGCAAGCGAATATGAAAAAGGCGCAAGATGAGTTGGCGACAATTGAAGTAGAAGGTCAGGCGGGTGCGGGTATGGTTAAAGTGATGATGACCTGCGCGCATGAAGTGCGTCGCGTGCATCTGGATCAGAGTGTGTTGGATGACAAAGAAATGCTGGAAGATTTAATCGTTGCCGCTCTCACGGATGCGAATAAAAAAGTGGCTGAAACAACCCAAAAACGCATGGGTGGATTTACGGCGCAGCTACCACCTGGAATGAGTCTCCCCTTCTAAATGAGCACCCCTTCCAGTCTGGAAGAGTTGATTGTTGCATTGCGCTGTCTGCCTGGTGTAGGGCCGAAATCCGCACAACGCATGGCGTATCACTTGTTGCAACGTGATAAGCAAGGGGCATTGCATTTGTCACGTTCACTCGATCACGCGGTTAATACTGTCAAGCATTGTTCCAAGTGCAATAATTTTTCCGAAGCAGATGTATGTGCTATGTGCAGCTCTGCGCGGCGTGAAACGAATTTATTGTGCGTAGTGGAAATGCCCGCAGATTTGCTGATGATGGAGCAGGCGCAGTGTTATCGCGGCATGTATTTTGTGTTGATGGGTAGACTGTCCCCTTTGGATGGAGTGGGAGCGGGTGAATTACCCCTGGCGAGATTACAGCGACGCGCGCAAGAGTTAGGGTGCGAAGTGATCTTGGCTACCAACTTTACGGTGGAAGGTGAAGCCACTGCGCATTATTTGGCCACGTTGTTGCGCGCGCAGGGCATTAAAGTTTCGCGTATTGCGCGTGGCTTGCCTGTGGGGGGGGAACTAGAGCATGTGGACAGTGGCACCTTGGCACAAGCTGTGCTGGAAAGAAGAGTGGTAACAGAATGACAGAAAAAATCGAATCGAATTTGGCGGGTGAGCGTCTGCAAAAGGTGTTGGCGCAAGCGGGTATTGGTTCGCGTCGAGAAATGGAAGTGTGGATTAGCGCAGGGCGTGTGTCGGTAAATGGTGTCGTGGCATCGCTGGGGGCGCGTGTATCGGAAGGCGATAAGGTGCTGGTGGATGGGCGGCATATTCGACTTAATTTAGAGGCTGAACAGGCCTTACCTCGCGTGTTGATTTATCACAAGCAGGAAGGTGAAATCGTTAGTCGCGATGACCCCAATGGGCGGGCGAACGTGTTTGATAGTTTGCCAAAGTTGCGAGGACAAAAATGGATTGCTATTGGGCGCTTAGATTTCAATACCAGTGGATTACTTATTTTTACAACTTCGGGAGAGTTGGCAAATCGACTGATGCATCCCCGTTTTGAAGTGGAGCGTGAATATGCGGTGCGCGTGCAGGGCGCTTTGACAGAAGCACAAATGCGCCAAATGACAAAAGAAGGCATTGAGCTGGAAGATGGGCTTGTGCGCTTTGAGCAATTAAGCGATGAAGGGGGCGAGGGCTTCAATCATTGGTATCGTTTGGTGTTGAAAGAGGGGCGCAATCGTGTGGTACGACGTACCTTTGAAGCATTGGAACTCCCCGTCAGTCGATTGATGCGTGTGCGTTTTGGCATGATAAACCTGCCTCCTCGCATTAAGCGCGGGATGATGACTGAATTGAGTGAAGCGCAAGTTAGGTCAATTCTTGAGTGGGTAGAGCTTCCTGCGGGTTACTTGGCGCAATTACCAAAAACACAAACTGCTAAGTTGGCGCGCGTTCGTCCTAGGAAAAATGAGATGGCGAGGAAGACGGATAATCGTTAGAATTCGCGGGGTTAAAAAGGGATGTTGTGCGGTGTATTCATCATGTTGGGGTTTGTTAGGTAAGTCGAATGGAACAGCGAAATAATAAGACCATTATTTGCAGCGTATTTTTCTTGGATATTGTTGAATATTCCAAGAAATCTGTTGCGGGTCAGATTTCATTGAAGGAGCGTTTTAACGCCTTTCTTTCGATTGCCATTCGCGATGTTCCCGTTAATGATCGCATTATTTTAGATACGGGCGATGGTGCGGCAATTAGCTTCCTAGGTGATATTGAGGATGCTTTGCAGGCAGCGTTGAGTATGCGTAGTAGTTTGTTGGGCGAAGGCGTACGCATGGAGCCAACATTGTTGGTGCGTATGGGAATTAATCTGGGGCCAGTCCGTTTGGTAAAAGATATCAACGGGCAGCCTAACATTGTTGGCGACGGTATCAATGTCGCACAACGGGTGATGGGTTTTGCTGATACAGGCCAGGTGCTCGTTTCGCGTTCTTATTACGATGCAGTGTCGCGCTTGTCTAGCGAGTATTCCGGCATGTTCCATTATCAAGGTTCGCGCACAGATAAACATGTGCGTGAGCACGAGGTGTACGCTATTGGCTATCCTGGCGATTTCACCTCAACCCAACGTAGCGTTGCGTTGCAGGAACAAGTTGAACACAGTACGGGGTGGCGTCATGTGCTTGCGCAATCACAAATCGTTTGGGCATCCTCCATTCATCAAGTTGCTTTGTGGGAGCGTAGAGGGATTTCCGCTTTTAGACGCATCACGACACCTCAAAAAGTAGCGGTGTTGAGCGTGGCGGCGATTTTTGCGTTTTCGATGATGTTGGGAATTTATAAATTGGCGCACCGTCCTGCGGTGCCAGCAGTTAAAAAAGTAGCAGTAACGGCCTCTGATAAGCCAACATTGCCAATGAGCGCACCCGTAGCAGCTTCTGCGGTTGTGGTAGATGCGCAGAAAGCAGCTGAAATCGAGGCGAATAAAAAAGTGCAGGGTGTCAAGCAGAGTTCACGTGTGCGCACCTTGGCCGAAACAACAGGTGGGCCTGCTGTGGTGGGACTTTCCATTGTGCCTTGGGGTGAGGTCTATTTGGATGGGGTGCTACAAGGAGTGAGCCCTCCTTTGCTTGAATTACAGGTTGTGTCAGGGCAACACAAGTTGGAAATTAGAAACTCTAATTTCCCTGTATTGAAACAAACCATAAAAGCAAAGCCTGGCGAAAAAATAAAAATAAAACATAGTTTCAAATAAATTTGGATAGGAGTAATTGATGCAGGCTCGTGGTTGGTTGGTGGGATTGTCGTCACTTGTGTTGGTGGGCTGTGGCACTGTGGATACGTGTAATGACGGCAGCGGTGGCATTCGCTTGTTTGGTAAAGACCCCGTTGCGCAAAAGTTAGACTTTGGCGTCAAAGAATATGAAGAAGGTAATTACGTCGCTTCGATGAATGCTTTGCAGTCAGTTTTAGAAACTAGGCTTGCTGGAAGTGATGACAAGATAGACGCTTATAAGTATTTGGCTTTCATTCAATGTATTTCTGGGCGCGAGAGGTTGTGCAAAGATTACTTCCGCAAAGTATTAGCGATACAGCCGAATTTTGAATTGACACCAGCAGAAGCAGGACATCCGTTATGGGGTCCTGCATTCCGTAGTGTTAAAGGAAAAAAATAAGTCATTTGAATATGTGGCACAAAATATGATTAAGCAACTTGGGCGTTATGAGGTAATCAGCGAACTTGGTCAGGGGGCGATGGGTGTCGTCTATAAGGCCAAGGATCCGCTGATTGACCGCGAAGTTGCCATTAAAACTATCAATTTAAGCTTGGCTCAAGAAGAGCGTGAAGAGTACGAGGCGCGTTTTTATCAAGAAGCTAAAGCGGCAGGCCGATTAAGTCATCCCAACATTGTTACTATCTATGACGTTGGCCGCAGTGATGATATTGCATACATTGCAATGGAATATCTACATGGTCGCGAGCTACGCGACATTCTGAATGACAATAAAATACTGCCGATTAATCAAGTTTTAGATATCACTGCTCAAGTGGCATTAGGTTTGTCATATGCGCATGAACATCACATTGTTCATCGTGACGTAAAGCCATCCAACATTATGGTGGTGCGCGATGGGCATGTAAAAATTACCGACTTTGGCATTGCCCGCATGGCTTCTGCTGCCGTGCGCACTCAAACAGGCATGGTGTTAGGTTCGCCTAAGTACATGTCACCTGAACAGGTGATGGGCAAGTTAACTGACCAGCGTTCAGATATTTTTTCTTTGGGGGTGATGCTGTATGAAATGTTGACGGGGCAAGCGCCATTTATGGGCGAGAACGTTAACGCAATTATGTATCAAACGTTAAACGCGATACCTGTATCACCTAGTAACATCAATTCGAATGTGCCTGAGATGTTGAATTACATCGTCGCTAAAGCACTCGCCAAAGATTTGGATTCTCGTTATCAAAATTCCCGCGATTTCGCGAATGATTTGCGAGCCTGTCAGGCAGAACTTCCGAAGGAAATAGCAGAGCTTACTGTTGGAACATCCACCACTGGAGGAAATGGGAATTCTGTCGATTCCTCTGTAACCGCATTGGATTCATCTGACGAAGAGTCTAAGCCAGTCGTTGCGCTTGGCTTGTCTACATCGTTTGATTCAACCGAGGCAACGATGAGATTGGCCTCTTTAACTGCCAGCAATGAAGACGTCGAAGAGTTTTCAAAAACCTTCCGTATGTCGCGTCCCAGTCTTGAAGAAATCAATCAATCTTCGCCGGTTGTTAATTCTCAATTGAGCCCTAAATCTAGTACTACCCCTCCGCGCATTTCTTATCAGGAGCCTACTGCACCTAGTGGGGGTTACTGGTTACTCGCAATTATTGCCCTAGTGGTAGTTGGCTTGATTTCCACCATCGTTTTTTGACGGTTGTGACGCTCGTAACAGGCGCATCACAACGCCACTTCAAAATACGTTCCTCAAGAAGGCTTCTCGTCTTTATTTTCATAAGTTATTCACTTTCGTTGTTCGCGCTCTCATCATTTGCATGGTCGCTAATTTGGAAAGCGTTAACGGGCGTCTTGGCGTTAAGTTTGTGTATTTATTTAGCGTTACGCGATGCGAATTTACGCATGCCGCATTCTTGTGTTGCATTTAGACTTGAAGCCGAGAACAAAATTAGTCTGTTCTTGCGTAATGGGCAGCACGTGGCGGGCACTTTGAGTGCGCGATCATGGGTGTCTACTTCAATCGTGATTTTGGTGTTGCGCTATAACGAGCATGCAACAAGAACGATATTGGTTCTGCCAGATTCTATGAGTAAGGATGCTTTTCGCCGCTTGCGAGTGACGCTCAAATGGAATTAATGAATTACGGCGGGGGCGACAATATGGTGGCTTTTGCTTCGGGCAATGTTGCTGGGTAATCTTTGCTAAAGTGTAAGCCTCGGCTTTCGTGGCGTAGCAATGCACTTTGCACGATGAGGTCGGCAGTTTGCACAAGATTGCGTAGTTCTAACAGATCCGCGCTGACGTGAAAATTGCGATAGTACTCATTGATTTCTTCGTGTAACAATTGAATGCGATGTTGCGCGCGTTGCAGGCGTTTTGTGGTACGTACAATCCCAACGTAATCCCACATAAAACGACGTAACTCATCCCAGTTGTGCGAAATAACTACCTGCTCATCCGCATCAGTTACGCGACTCTCATCCCAGTTGGGTAGTAATTCGTTGGGGCTAGCGGATTGTTTCAATATATCTTGCGCCGCCGCATCCGCGAAGACCAAACATTCCAGCAGTGAGTTGCTGGCTAAACGGTTCGCACCATGCAATCCGCTGTAAGCCGTTTCACCAATGGCATATAAATTGGCGACATCTGTATGAGCAGCGAGGTCGGTTATTAATCCACCACACGTAAAATGCATTGCGGGTACGACAGGGATGGCTTGCTTTGAAATATCTATTCCTAGGTTCAAGCAACGTTCGTAAATGGTCGGAAAATGTTCGCGCAAAAAGGCTTCAGGCTGGTGAGAGATGTCGAGATAAACACAATCGAGACCGCGCTTTTTCATTTCATAGTCAATCGCGCGTGCCACCACATCGCGTGGCGCCAGTTCGGCGCGATCATCATGCCAAGGCATAAACCGACTGCCATCAGGAAGTTTAAGAATTCCCCCTTCCCCCCTTACGGCCTCAGTGATTAAAAATGATTTTGCATGGGGATGGAACAAGCAGGTAGGGTGAAATTGCATGAACTCCATATTTGCAACACGACATCCCGCCCGCCATCCCATGGCAATTCCATCTCCTGTGGCGGTATCAGGGTTGGTGGTGTAGAGGTACACCTTGCCCGCCCCACCTGTGGCTAGCACGGTGTGGTTGGCCGCAATGGTGTGAATTTTGCCTTGCAATGTATTCAGTACGTAAGCACCGTGACAGCGTGAATCGTCCCTACCTAATTTTTTACCCGTAATTAAATCCACGGCGATGTGATGTTCAAGAATGGTTACGTTGGGATGCGCACGCACTTTTGTCGCTAACGTTTGTTGTACTGCTTTTCCCGTTGCGTCTGCGGCATGAATGATGCGGCGGCGACTATGTCCACCTTCGCGGGTTAGATGAAAGTGCTTCCCAGAGTCATCCATTGAAAATGGTACGTTTTGGGAAATTAACCAATCAATGGCGCGCGCACCATTTTCGATGACGAAACGAGTGGCAATGGGATCACATAAGCCAACGCCTGCTGTTTGAGTATCGCGGACGTGCTCTTCAACACTATCTTCAGGGCTTTGAACTGCGGCAATTCCGCCTTGTGCCCAAGCACTTGCACCATCCAGCAATTGTTTTTTGGTAACGATTGCGACTTTTTGATGATCAGCTAGCTTGAGTGCCAGCGATAAGCCAGCTAATCCGCTACCAATAATGAGAGTGTCGAAACGCAGCACGGTGGACAGTTGTGAGGTGAACGAATGCGCGGACTATAACAAACCCTGATGCGGAAACGACAAAATGAACTAAATTTTATATGCGTTGTCCATCCGCGCGTTACGGGCATGGCTGACTTCAGAACACTCATACGGTTATACTGGCGAACCTCATATTAAGTGAGGCAATCAGTAGTCAGAATACTTACAAACCGGGAAACGGCATGGGTGATAGGGAGGTTGATCAGCAACTGGTAGAGCGCGCGCAACGCGGGGATAAGCACGCGTTTGAATTGTTGGTGGTTAAGTATCAGCGTCGATTGGGGCGCCTGATTTCAAGGTTTGTGCGTAATAACGGCGAAGCCGAGGATTTGACGCAAGATGCTTTTATTAAGGCCTATCGGGCGTTGCCCGCGTTTCGCGGTGATAGTGCTTTTTATACTTGGTTGTACCGAATTGGTATTAATACGGCTAAAAATTATTTGACAACAAAAGGGCGTAAAGCGCCTACCTCGACGGCGTTTGATGCCGAAGAGGCAGAAGCATTCGATGATGCTTCTTTGCTGCACGAAGTGGCGACGCCAGAAAATGAATTAATGAGCAAGCAAGTAGTCGAAGTGGTGAATGCATCTTTACTGCAACTCCCTGAAGATTTACGTACTGCATTGACATTGCGTGAGATAGAAGGCTTGAGTTATGAAGAAATCGCGGCGGTGATGAACTGCCCAATTGGAACTGTCAGATCGCGCATTTTCCGTGCGCGTGAGGTGGTGGCAACAAATTTGCGCCCATTACTCGGCACAAACGACGATAAAAGGTGGTAAGCATGAAAGAAAAAATCTCGGTATTAATGGATGGGGAAATGTTTGAGGATGATGCAGAATTATTCTTCGATAAATTAAAGCGCCATCCGCAGACGAGTCAAGATTGGGCGATGTATCACTTAATTGGAGATGCCTTACGTCAGCCGGAACATATTCATCGTGATGTGAGCGCTGCTTTCCATGAGCGGTTACAGGCTGAGCCCACTATTCTGGCTCCGCAAAGTCGAGCTCCGCAACGAATGAAACATTACGCCTTGTCTGCCGCGGCCTCGCTAATGGCGCTGGCATTGGTAGCATGGATGTCACTTCAGATTGATAAAGAACCTGCACCGCAATTAGCTGCTGCGCAACAAAGTGACAATGTGGTGCGCCCAGCTTCCTTTCAATCGAATGATTACCAATCGAATGATTATTTGATGGCGCACCAAGAGTTTTCACCTAGCGCAGATGTGCAAGGCGCGGCTTCTTATATTCACAGCGTGGAAGCCAAATAGTGATCTCCCCCACTTCTAAATGGCGCATGTATTTGGCGCTGACTTGCTTGTCTGCTTTTAATGTGCAGGCTGATCCTTTGATGTCAGATGCAGAGTGGTTACGAACTATGGTGTTCGCCGCACATCAAACAAACTTTAGTGGTGTGGTCGTGTATCAATCAGGCGGGCGCGTGGAGATGTCTCGCATTACTCATGTTGCCGATGGAGATGGTGAGCATGAGCGGATGGAGGGCTTGGAGGGTGAGCGTCGTGAAGTGATTCGCAACAACGATAAGGTGCGAGTCTATTTGGGCGATCAAAAAGTACGGGTGGAAAATCGACGCTCGCATCGCGTATTCCCATCTTTGCTGCCCGAGCAAATGCAAGCATTGAAAGAGAATTACTTAATCACACAAAGCGAAGAAGATCGGGTTGCCGAATATCATGCGCACACGGTGGTGTTTCAGCCTAAAGATAATTTGAGGTATACCCGCAAGATGTGGGCGCATAGCGAGTCAGGTCTATTATTAAAGGCGGTCGTATTGGATGAGCATGGCCGCATCATTGAGCAGCAAGCGTTTTCTCAAATCAAAATTGGCGGCAAGGATATTGATCGTAAGTGGATTAAGCCAAGTGAGGACGATGCGCTGCACTTGGCGCGTCATCTTGAGCAGGCGTCGCATTCGGGAGCTGAAAGTGTTGTAAGTGGTTGGCAGATTGATGCGATTCCCGTCGGTTTTAAGAAGCTATTCGAGTTGCGCAGGAGTATTTCGGATAAAAAAATTCCTGTTGTACAGATGGTTTATTCGGATGGACTTTCAGGCATTTCGATATTCATCGAAAAAGTAAGTCAAGCACCTACAAAAGCGGGCCTTTCCGGGCAGGGCGCAGTGCATGTGTACAACCGACGGGTGGGCGATTATTTGGTAACGGTGGTCGGTGAGGTGCCGCCCCGCGTGGTGATTCAAGTCGCGGATTCAGTACGCTACGCAGGGGGCTGACATGCTTGAAATGCGTGCGCGGGTCATCAAGGTAAAGGGAAGCTATGCGGATATTAGCCCGCTTGGTGCTGGTTGTGGCCAATGCAATAGCGCGAATGGTTGTGGGAGCGGCAAGCTGACAAAAGTGTTTTGTAGTAATGAATTGCGTACCTTTTTGGTATTTAATCAGGCGGGTGCGCAAGTCGGAGACGAGGTGAATGTAGCATTGCCCGATGGCATGTTGCTTCGCAGTTCGTGGCGTATCTATATATTGCCTTTGTTGCTTATGTTTGCTTTGGGATTGCTAGGTTCAAGCTTGGCTACGGATACGCCCAGCCGTGATGGTTTTGCTGTGGTGGGGTCAATGTTGGGATTGTTGATTGGTTTTCTATTGGCTAAACAATTTTCAAACACAAGCGACGCTCAAGCCGTCCTGTATTCCATCATTAAAGCCTAATCAACCTCTTAATTTCTCAAGATTTTTCTTCAAGGAGTGAACATGCTGAAGCGATTGAGTTTAGTCGTTGTTGCAACGTTAATGTCGAGTGTGCTGTGGGCTAAAGAGTTGCCAGACTTTACGGAACTTGTGGAAAAACAAGGTGCGGCTGTGGTGAATGTCAGCACCACACAAGCGGTGCAGACTCAAGCGGGACTACAAGGCTTGCCCAATTTGCCAGAGAACGAAGCCTTTAATGAATTTTTCAAACGCTTCGCACCACAAATGCCGCGCGAACAAGAGTCGCAATCATTAGGTTCTGGATTCATTATTAGTGCCGATGGTTACATTTTGACCAATGCACATGTAGTGGATCGTGCTGACAAAATTACAGTTCGTCTGTCAGATAAGCGCGAGTTCAAAGCCAAAATTATTGGCGCGGACAAACGAACCGATGTGGCACTGCTAAAAATTGAAGCGACAGCCTTGCCTAAAGTGAATTTAGGTAATCCCGATTTGCTTAAAGTGGGTGAATGGGTATTGGCCATTGGCTCGCCTTTTGGTTTTGACAGCAGTGTGACCGCAGGTATCGTGAGTGCCAAGGGACGTTCCTTGCCGCAAGAAAATTTTGTTCCTTTTATTCAAACTGACGTGGCGATTAATCCTGGCAATTCGGGTGGCCCCCTGTTCAATATGCGTGGAGAAGTAGTTGGCATTAACTCGCAAATTTATAGTCGTTCAGGCGGCTATATGGGTTTGTCTTTCTCGATTCCCATTGATGTGGCGATGGATGTGGTTAATCAATTGCGCGCTTCTGGCAAAGTAACGCGAGGGCGTATTGGTATTAGTATTCAAGAAGTGACGCGTGAATTGGCCGATTCATTTGGACTATCCAAGCCAAATGGTGCATTGATTTCTGGTGTAGAGAAAGGCGGCCCCGCAGATAAAGCAGGCGTGCTGCCAAGTGACGTCATTCTTAAATTTGACGGCAAGCTGGTCACTAATTCAGTTGATTTGCCACGCATGGTGGCGGCCACCAAACCAGGCAGTAAAGCGACGGTGCAACTCTGGCGCAAAGGAGCGGCATTAGATGTTTCCGTGGTGGTGGGCGAAATTCAAGATGGCGCAGACAAATCCAAGCAAAGTGAAGCCAAGACTGAACAAGCCATGACACCTAGTATGTTGAGATTGGGCTTGAGCGTGACGGATTTGAGTGCCGCGCAAAAGGCCGAATTGCAAGTATCGGGTGGGGTATTGATTGAAGACGTAAAAGGTGCAGCGGCACGTAGCGAGTTGCAACGCGGCGATGTCATTTTGGGTATTGGTAACATTGAAATTCGCAACGTCGATCAATTCAATGAAATCCTGAAAAAAGTTCCGCAAGGCAAGAGTGTTGCTTTATTGATTCGTCGCAATGACGGCGCGCTGTATGTCCCCATCCGTCTTGACGAAAAACCTTAACCTCAAGGTCTGTCCGCGTAGGCTCGTAAAATCGGCTAAAATCCGCGCCTCTCGCAACCCCTGCATTGTCCCGCCTGCCCAAGCTGAAACGGATTGGCGCTTGCTCCCCCTAGTTAGGAGCAGGCTAGGGTGGGACAGTGGAATTTTATAAAAGAGCCTCATGCAACATATCCGCAATTTCTCCATCATCGCCCATATTGATCACGGTAAATCTACGCTGGCGGATCGCATCATTCATCTTTGCGGCGGCTTGTCTGACCGTGAAATGGAGGAGCAAGTGCTGGATTCGATGGACATCGAACGTGAGCGTGGCATCACCATCAAAGCTCAAACTGCCGCCTTAAGTTACAAAGCGCGTGACGGTCAGATTTACAATATCAACTTAATTGATACACCCGGACACGTGGACTTCTCTTATGAAGTTTCGCGCTCACTTTCAGCCTGTGAAGGCGCGTTGCTGGTGGTGGATGCTTCACAAGGTGTCGAGGCGCAAACCGTGGCGAATTGCTACACCGCGCTGGATCTTGGCGTGGAAGTTGTCCCCGTCTTAAATAAAATTGATTTGCCATCTGCCAATCCAGACAATGCCATCGCTGAAATTGAAGATGTCATCGGTATTGATGCGCACGATGCCGTGCACTGTTCGGCCAAAACAGGCCTGGGCGTGCAAGATGTGATTGAGGCGATGATTGCCAAAGTGCCCGCTCCGAAAGGGGATGTCACCGCGCCTTTACAAGGTCTCATTATCGACTCGTGGTTTGATAACTATGTGGGTGTAGTGATGTTGGTGCGTATCGTGAATGGCACGCTCAAACCTAAAGAGAAAATCCTCTTTATGGCGAACGGTGCACAACATCTCACTGAAAATTTGGGCGTGTTCACACCCAAATCGCAGCCGCGTGATTCCTTGTCAGCGGGGCAGGTGGGCTTCGTGATTGCAGGCATTAAAGAATTAAAAGATGCCAAAGTGGGTGACACCATTACCTCGCTGACGCGTCCTGCAAGCAGTGCGCTTCCGGGTTTCAAAGAAGTGCAGCCGCAAGTGTTTGCAGGCTTATTTCCCGTTGAATCGAATCAGTATGAAGCGCTACGTGACTCCTTGGAAAAGCTCAAGCTCAACGACGCATCGCTGTTGTATGAACCTGAAGTGTCGCAAGCACTAGGCTTTGGATTTCGTTGTGGTTTCCTCGGTTTGTTGCACATGGAAATTGTGCAGGAGCGTTTAGAGCGCGAGTTCGACATGGACTTGATCACCACCGCGCCCACCGTCATTTACGAAGTGGTGATGCGTGATGGCAGCATTTTGATGGTGGACAATCCTTCTAAATTGCCTGACGTGTCAAAAGTGGAAGAAATTCGTGAGCCAATTGTGGATGTGAATTTGTATATGCCCCAAGAATATGTGGGGGCGGTAATTACCTTGTGTACGCAAAAGCGCGGCATGCAAAAAGACATGAGTTATCACGGTAAGCAGGTGTTGTTGAAATATGAAATGCCGATGGGCGAAATCGTCATGGACTTTTTTGACAAGCTGAAGTCGGTGTCGCGCGGCTATGCTTCGATGGATTACGAGTTCAAAGAATATCGCGCGGCGGACGTGGTGAAGGTGGATATTCTGATCAACAGCGAAAAAGTAGATGCGCTGTCCATCATCGTACATCGCGCAAACAGCCAACATCGTGGGCGTGAAGTGGCGTCAAAAATGCGTGAATTGATTCCGCGACAAATGTTTGATGTGGCGATTCAAGCGGCGATTGGCGCTAACATTATTTCCCGTGAAAACGTGAAGGCGATGCGTAAGAACGTGTTGGCTAAATGTTATGGCGGCGACATTTCGCGCAAACGCAAACTGCTGGAAAAACAGAAGGCCGGTAAGAAGCGCATGAAGCAAGTGGGTAATGTAGAAATTCCGCAAGAGGCTTTCTTGGCAATCTTGCGTGTTGATGATAAATAAGTGGAGCAGTAAAAAATGACGTTTGCACTAATTCTGTTTTCACTGTTACTGCTTACTGGATTGGTTTGGTTACTCGACCATTTTGCATTGCGCGCGCAACGCGTGGTGGGTAGCAAAGAACCTTGGTGGGTAGAGTATTCCAAGAGTTTCTTTCCCGTTATTCTCGCGGTATTTGTGTTGCGTTCCTTTGTGATTGAACCCTTCAAAATCCCCTCCAGTTCAATGGTGCCTACTTTGCATGTGGGTGACTTTATTTTGGTGAATCGTTATACCTATGGCCTGCGCTTGCCTATCGTGAATAAAAAAATCGTTGAAGTGAATCAACCGCAACGCGGCGATGTGATGGTGTTTCATTTTCCCAATGAGCCCACCATTGATTACATCAAGCGCGTGGTTGGTGTGCCAGGGGATGAGTTGATTTATCGCGACAAACAGTTGTGGGTAAATGGCGTAGAGCAGGTTAAGCAGCGCGGTGAAGACTACAACTTTCTTGAAAGTGGTTTGAATTTTGTACACACCGAACAGTACACAGAAAATCTGACAGGCAAGCAGCATGCGGTGTTACTTAACCCAGACATGCCCTCGATTCATTTGGCTAATGTGGATGAATTTCCGTTGCACGAACAGTGCAGTTATAGTGCGCAAGAAATGCGTTGTACAGTACCCGCTGGCCATTATTTTATGATGGGTGACAATCGAGACAACAGCCGTGATAGTCGCTATTGGGGATTTGTGCCAGATGAGATGATTGTGGGTAAAGCATTTTTCATCTGGATGAATTTTGGTGAATTGAAGCGTGTAGGTTTGAGCATTAATTAAGTCATGAGAGGAATCGCAATGAAAGATTTTGGCAAACAACAACGCGGCGTGAGTTTTATGGGCTTCATTCTGCTAGTGGCGCTAGGACTATTCCTTGTCATATTGGGCATGAAAACCGTGCCTGCTTATATTCACAGCGCGCAAATTGCTTCTATTATGAAAACGATTGCAGGTGATTCGGTGTTGCAATCCAGCTCTATTAAAGACATCAAAGCGGCGTATGCCAAACGCGCGAGCCTCAACGACATTGAAGATGTGACCGCTGAAGATCTCGAAATTGACCAAGAGGGCGGCTCTTTGAAGTTGAGCGCCTCGTATAAAAAAACGATTCCAGTGGCAGGCAATGTCAGCCTATTGCTTGAGTTCAATCCGAGCAGCAAGTAATTACCTGAATGAAACGCGCGGCACTGTGTCGGCAAATTAACTATCAATTTGCGCAGCCCGTCCTGTTGCAGCGCGCGCTCACGCATCGCAGTTACAGCGCAGGACATAACGAGCGGTTGGAATTTTTGGGCGATAGCGTTCTCAATTGCGTGGTTGCCAAGTATCTGTTTCAAACTTTCCCCGAAGTGAACGAAGGCGATTTGTCGCGTCTGCGTTCCAACTTGGTGAACCAGCAAACGCTCGCTTTAATCGCACACCAGTTGAATCTAGGTGAATGTTTGGCGTTGGGTGAGGGCGAACTGAAGAGTGCGGGAGCGAGTCGTCCGTCTATTCTGGCAGATGCATTAGAAGCTATTTTTGGCGCGGTTTTGTTGGATGCTGATTTTGCTGCGGCGGAAAAAGTGGTGCTGGGTTTGTATGTTCCCTTCATTGCAAAAACAGATTTGGCGACGCTTGGGAAGGACGCCAAAACATTGTTGCAAGAGTATTTGCAAGGCCGAAAAATGGCGCTGCCGCAATACACCGTCATGCACATTAAGGGAGAAGCGCACGCACAGACTTTTGTGGTGTCGTGTGTCATCAGCAAACTCAACATCACCAGTCAAGGCGAGGGCGCAACCCGTCGCCTTGCCGAACAAGTTGCCGCAGAAGCGGCCTATAAGAGAATAAAACCATGACCGAAACTCAAAACACACACAGCGGTTTTATCGCCATTGTGGGCCGTCCCAACGTAGGTAAATCGACTTTACTCAATCATCTCATTGGGCAAAAAATTAGTATCACCTCGCGTAAGGCGCAAACGACACGCCATCGCATCACCGGCATTCTGACGGAAGATAAAACGCAATTCGTTTTCGTGGATACACCAGGCTTTCAAACACAGCACACCAATGCACTTAATCGTGGCATGAATCGCGTGGTGACGAACAGTTTGCGTGAGGTGAATGTGGTGTTGTTCGTGTTGGAAGCGCGCCAGTTTGATGAGCGAGACAAGCAAGTGTTGGAATTGTTGCCGCAGGATCGTCCGGTTATTTTGGTCATCAACAAGGCCGACTTGATGCAGGATAAAAATGAGCTGCTGCCCTTCATTCAGGAGATTGCAACCTTGCGACATTTTGCGGCCATCGTGCCAGTGAGTGCGCGCCAAGATAAACATCTGGATACCTTGTTGGATGCGATTCGTCCCTTCCTCCCAGAAGGCGAACACCTGTATGCCGAAGATGACATCACCGATCGTAACGAACGCTTTTTGGCGGCGGAAATGTTACGCGAAAAAGTGTTCCGTTTTACGGGCGATGAGCTGCCTTACTCCGTGAGCGTAATCATCGAGCAATTCCAAATGGAAGGAAAATTACGCCGCATTCATGCCGCCATCTTGGTAGATAAAGACGCGCACAAAGCGATGCTCATCGGCAGCAAGGGTGAAAAGCTCAAGGAAATTGCCACCCAAGCACGTCTCGATATGGAAAAACTTTTTGATGGGAAAGTGTTCCTCGAAGTGTTCGTCAAAGTGCGTAGCGGCTGGGCAGACAGCGCGCAGATGTTGAAGTCATTGGGGTATGAGTAACTCCAAACAACGCATTCAGGATGAACTCTCCTTCGTCCTGCACAACTACCCGTTCCGCGAAACCAGTTTAGTTATCGAGGTATTCAGTCGACAGCACGGGCGCGTGCCATTGGTGGCGCGCGGTGCGCGCCGACCCCGTTCAGTTCTGCGTGGATTACTGATGAGTTTTCAGCCGCTTAATTTGAGTTGGTTTGGCAAGCATGAATTGCGCACACTGCACAGTGCCGAGTGGCAGGGCGGTCAACCGCAATTGCAAGGTACGGCACTGTTGTGCGGTTTTTATCTGAATGAACTCATTTTGAACTTGATGGCGCGTGATGACCCTCACCCTAGCTTGTTTGACTATTACCAGCAGACTTTGCAACGACTTGCTCAAGAGGCAGATCACGCGCTCACCTTGCGTTGTTTTGAAAAACACATGTTGCAAGCGCTGGGCTATGCCTTGTCTTTAGAGCATGAGGCCGGAAGCGACGAACCCATTGTGCCGACTCAAACCTACCGCTATATACTTGAACAAGGCGCCATACTCGAAACCCCCGGTGTCACGCAAGGCATGTCGATAGCAGGTAAAACGCTACTGGATATGGCCGCTGACGATTACCGTGACGTGAACAGTGCACGTCAAAGCAAGCAATTGATACGCATGTTGCTTGACTATTATTTGGCGGGAAAACCATTACATACGCGTGAATTGATGAGGGATTTACAAAAAATATGATCAAGCTAGGACTCAATATCGACCACATCGCCACCTTGCGCCAAGCGCGTGGCGCAAGGTATCCCAACCTCGTACGTGCCGCACTCATTTGCGAAGAAGCGGGCGCAGACGCCATCACTATTCATTTACGTGAAGACCGCCGCCACATTCAAGATGCCGATGTGGATGTGCTGCGTGGCATGCTGCAAACGCGCATGAACCTTGAATGTGCGGTTACTGACGAGATGATAGATAACGCAGTGCGCGTCAAGCCACATGACATCTGCCTAGTCCCTGAAAAACGCGAAGAACTCACCACCGAAGGCGGCTTGGATGTCATCAAACATTTTGCTGCGGTGCAATGCGCTACTCAACGCTGCACCGAGGCAGGCATTCGCGTTTCTCTCTTCATTGACGCAGATGAAAAGCAATTAGATGCTGCCAAAAAAGCAGGCGCACCCGTCGTGGAGATTCACACGGGAAAATATGCCGATGCCGATAGCGTCCCGACACGTGACGCAGAACTGGCGCGTATTCAACGCGCTGTTGCTTACGGTCACAGCATCGGTCTGCAAGTGAATGCGGGGCACGGCCTGCACTATCACAATGTTCAAGCCATCGCTGCCATCCCACATATCGCCGAGTTGAACATCGGCCACGCCATCGTCGCCGAGGCTGTATTTATTGGGCTGGAACAGGCCGTGAAAAAGATGAAGGCGCTTCTTGTTTCATGATTGCAGGCATCGGCACTGACATCGTTGCAGTAGCGCGCATTGAAGCTGCGATGGCGCGTCATGGCGCAGCATTTGCGCACAAAATTTTGAGTGCCAACGAGCTGGCCGAGTTTGCCCATGCAGCCCATGCCGCGCGCTTTTTAGCCAAACGTTTTGCTGCCAAGGAAGCTTTTGCCAAGGCCACAGGGCGAGGTTTACGCCATCCAGTGACGCTGCACAACATGACAGTGAGTCACGATGAATTAGGCAAGCCACTGTTTGTGTTTGATGCCACGCTCAAACAATATCTTGATGAATTAAATATCTCACATCACCATTTAAGTATCAGCGATGAGCGCGATACAGCAGTGGCCTTTGTGATTCTTGAAAGGAAAAGTTGATGGGTAACGGGCCAGTGATGTTGGATGTGTTGGGCAAGACGCTTACGCCTGAAGATGAGGTGCGCTTGCGTCATCCTCTGGTAGGCGGCGTTATTTTGTTCTCGCGCAATTACGAATCGCCCACACAACTCGCCGCCCTCACCGCCAGTATTCGTGCGTTACGCACGCCGCCCTTATTAATTTCGGTTGATCACGAAGGCGGCCGAGTGCAGCGCTTTCGGGATGGTTTTACACGCATTCCACCTATGCGTGAATTGGGCAAAGCCTATGACGAAAATCCGAAGCGCGCGAAGCATTTGGCCCAGCAAGTGGGTTATGTGATGGCTGCGGAGTTGCGTGCGTGTGGCGTTGATTTTAGTTTTGCCCCCGTGTTGGACGTTGATTACGGCGCGAGCAGTGTGATTGGTGATCGCGCTTTCCATACTGAACCCAGCGTCATTGCCGAGTTGGCGCACAGCCTGTTGATGGGCTTAAGAGAGGGCGGTATGCCAACAGTGGGTAAGCATTTTCCAGGGCATGGTTTTGTGTGTGCCGATTCGCATTTGGAAATTCCTGTGGATGAGCGCAGCTATACCGACATCGAACTTTGCGACCTGATTCCTTTCCGTCAGATGGTGAAGTTTGGGCTGACTGCGGTGATGCCTGCGCATGTGATCTATCCCAAAGTCGATGCACGTCCAGCGGGTTTCTCTAAAGTGTGGCTGAAAGATATTTTGCGTGGTGAATTGGGTTTTGAAGGCTGCATTTTCAGTGACGACTTGAGTATGGAGGGCGCCACCGTGGCGGGCAGTATTGTGCAGCGCGCGGAAGCTGCGCTACAGGCCGGTGCGGATATGGTGTTGGTGTGCAACAAACCTGACTTAGCGGATGAATTGCTAGCAGGATTGCAGTGGGACATGCCCGTTACCAGCAAGGCGCGCCTCGCGCAGATGCATGGCAAGCCTCACCCCAAAATGTTGGCGCAGTTGCACGAAGATGCCGCGTTCATCAAATACCTGCAAGACATCAGTAAAATCGGCGTGAGCGCAGGCGTTTTGCCCTTGGTTTGAAGGCCTCTGTGCACTTACCGTAGAGGGAAACTAAATGCGATAATCCGCACCATTAAATTTCCAAAAAATTGTGCTGGGCGCTATGAGTGAATTCCAATTAAGTTTATTAAGTATTGGCGTAGTCGTGATTGTCGCGGTTTATACCTACGGACGCTGGCAACAGTGGCGTTATCAACGCAGTGTGAATAAGCCTGACCTATCCGACGTGCGCGATTCCTTACGTAGTCCCGTGATTGGCGATGCGCAAGTCAATCCCTCATCCGCTTCTGAAGCCACACATTTCATTCCTACATCCAATGCAGAAACGGATGCCAAACTGGATGAGCGAACTGACTACATTGTTCATTTCATTCTCAAATTCCCTTTAACTGCACAAGCCCTAGATGGCTTTTGGGCACGTCGTTTTGATTACAGCAAGACTGTGCAAACTATTGGTTGCAACGCCGCAACAGGGGCATGGGAGCGTGTCATTCCCGAAGGGCGCATTTCCTATTCCGAATTCAAAGTGGGCTTGCAACTGGTGGATAGAAATGGCGCGATAAGCGACACGCGCCTCGCTGACTTCCGCGAGTTATTGGGCGAGATTGGACGTAAGCTGGAAGCAGACTTGACACTACCCATGGTGGAAAGCGCCATGGAGCGCGCGCGCGAGTTAGATAAATTTTGCGCAGAAGTGGATCAAATTGTAGGTATCAACATCGTGCCCAATAGCGAACGTGTTTTATTTGGTAGCGAGTTGGCGAATACTTTGCAGACAGTGGGCATGAGCTTGCAGGCAGATGGCACTTTCCATCAATTTGATAGCGAGGGCGCAACCCTTTTTACCTTAAGCAGTGCGGAAGGTATTCCGTTCCAGCATCACACGCTAGATCAAATGCAGGTGGGCAACTTAACCTTGTTATTAGACATTCCTCGCGTACAAGACGCAGTCATTCACTTTGATGAAATGACCATGCTAGCCATGGAAGTGGCGGCTATTTTGCGCGCAAGTTTGGTGGATGATCAGCGTGTTATTTTGAGCAAAGGCGCGATTGAAAAAATGCGTACGCAGATTGAAACAGTGCTGCAACGTATGCAGGCGGGCGGTGTGATAGCGGGTAGCGAAACCGCGCTGCGGCTGTTTCCCTAAATGTCCGTAGTGCAACGCATCACACAACTGCGAGCCGAGTTGGAGCGGCACAACCAAGCCTATTACGTGCTCGATGCGCCGCGCATTCCCGATGCGGAATACGACAAACTGTTCCGCGAACTGCAAACCCTTGAAGCACAACATCCCCAACTCATCACACCTGATTCCCCTACGCAACGTATTGCTGGCAAGGTGCTAGATGGCTTTGCGCCTGTGCAGCATGCCGTGCCTATGCTGTCTATCCACACCGAGACGGATACCGAATCTAGCGGGGCGGCTAATTTTGATGCGCGTGTAAAAAATGCGCTGGATGTGCAAGGCGGCGAAATTGAATACAACTGCGAACTCAAGTTTGATGGCCTCGCCATCAATTTGCGCTACGAGCGTGGCATCTTGGTGCAAGCGGCCACGCGCGGTGACGGTGAGACGGGCGAAGACGTGACACAGAACATTCGCACGATCAAATCCATTCCATTGCGTTTGCAGAATTGCGACGTGGATGTATTGGAAGTGCGCGGTGAGGCCTATATGGCACGCAAAGATTTTAATCAGTACAACGATCGGCAACGCGCGTTGGGTTTGCCCACCTTGGTCAATCCACGCAACGCGGCGGCCGGCACGATACGTCAGTTAGACCCCGCACTTTCTGCCAAGCGCCCCCTGTCATTTTTTGCTTACGGATTAGGTGAAGTAAAAGGCTGGACACTGCCCGTCACGCACAGCGCTCTGTTGGATGCCTTGCAATTATTTGGACTGCCTGTGTGTCAGGTGCGCGAGGTGGTGCAGGGCGCAGCCTCTCTCGCCGATTTTCATCAGCGCGTGGCCGCGATGCGTGATGAGCTGCCCTTCGATATTGACGGCGTGGTGTACAAAGTAAATAGCCGCGCCATGCAATTAGACTTGGGCTTTGTGTCACGTGAGCCGCGTTGGGCAGTGGCACATAAATTTCCCGCAGAAGAACAACTCACCACCGTGCGCGACATCGAGATACAAGTTGGGCGCACGGGCAAACTGACGCCGGTGGCCAAACTCGAGCCGGTGTTTGTGGGCGGCACGACGGTGAGTAACGCCACGCTGCACAACGAAGGCGAGATACGCCGCAAAGATGTGCACGTCGGAGATACCGTTATCGTGCGGCGTGCAGGGGATGTGATTCCTGAAGTGGTGGGGGTATTGCCTGAAAGAAGGCCGGCGAATGCGCGTGCGTTTGTGATGCCGGCGACATGCCCTGTGTGTGGCAGCCATGTGGTGCGTGCAGAAGATGAAGCGGATGCGCGTTGTTCGGGTGGACTGTTTTGCGCTGCGCAACGCAAGCAAGCCATTCTGCATTTCGCCGGTCGGCGCGCCATGGATATTGAGGGGCTGGGCGATAAATTGGTGGAGCAATTAGTCGATGAAAATCTGATTCACTCGCTCCCCGATTTGTATCGTTTAGATAGGACGACGCTGGCGGCGCTGGAGCGCATGGCGGATAAAAGTGCGCACAATATTGTGGCAGCGTTAGAGAAAAGCAAACGCCCGACCTTGGCACGGTTTATCTTTGCTTTAGGCATTCGTAATGTGGGTGAGACCACAGCCAAAGATTTGGCGCGCTTCTTTGGGTCGCTGTCCAATGTGCAGGCAGCCGATACCGCTGCTTTGCAGCAAGTGCCTGATGTCGGACCGATTGTGGCGCAAAGCGTGTTTGATTTTTTCCGCGAAACGCATAACGTAGAAGTCATTGCTGATTTGTTGGGCTCATGTGGGTTAGTCGTGCAAGAAAGCGCAGGTAGCAGTGCGCAAGTCTTACCCCTCACAGGCAAAACGTATGTGCTGACAGGGACACTGCCGAACATGAGTCGCGATGAAGCCAAGTCACGTTTGGAAGCCTTGGGGGCAAAAGTAGCGGGCAGTGTTTCCAAGAAAACCGATTGCGTGGTGGCGGGCGCAGAAGCGGGTAGCAAATTAGATAAAGCACGCGAATTGAATGTGCGAGTGTGGGATGAGGCGGTCTTGCTGCAACATCTAAACGAATGGGAAAGATCAGTTTTTAAGGGCGAATATGAAAACTAAAATCACCAAAGCGGTATTTCCAGTGGCGGGATTAGGGAGTCGTTTTTTACCGGCCACCAAGGCCACGGCAAAAGAGATGTTGCCTGTGGTGGATAAACCGCTCATTCAATACGCGGTAGAAGAAGCCGTGGCAGCGGGCATTACCGACATGGTGTTCATCACGGGGCGGCACAAGCGCGCCATCGAAGATCATTTCGACAAAGCGTATGAATTGGAAGCCACGCTGGAAGCCAGTGGCAAGCGAGAGTTGCTACGTATCGTGCAACAAGTCGTGCCCAAGCATGTGAACTGCATCTACATTCGCCAAGCTGAACCCCTAGGGCTGGGACATGCCGTGTTGTGCGCGCAGCCGGTCATTCAAGATGAGCCGTTCGCCGTGTTGCTAGCGGACGATTTGATTGATGGCGAGCCGCCTGTGATGCGTCAAATGGTGGACGTGTTCACGCAACATCAATGTTCCGTTTTAGGCGTGCAAGACGTGCCGCGCGCGCATACCAAGCAATACGGCATTGTGGCAAGCAGTCCGCTGTCATTAAATTTGGAAAAAGTGAGCAGCATTGTCGAGAAGCCGCACCCCAATGTGGCGCCATCCACCTTGGCGGTGGTGGGTCGCTATATTTTGACGCCGCGTATTTTTCATCACCTGCAACAAGTGCAAGCAGGGGCGGGCGGCGAGATTCAACTGACCGATGGCATTGCCGCGCTGATGAGTGAAGAGCCATTACTCGCTTATCGCTATCGCGGCATTCGCTATGACTGCGGGTCGAAATTAGGTTATCTCAAAGCGCAGGTTGCCTACGGTTTGAAACACGAAGAGCTGCGCGACGAATTTGCCGCGTATCTGCAAATGGTGAGCTGACAATGAACAACCTCGAAGCGCGACGCGTGCTTGCCGATGCGGAAATGTTGTACAGCGCCGCCGAGGTGAACCTCGCCTTGCAGCGCGTCGCGCGCGACATTAACGCGCAACTAGCCGAGCAACATCCGCTGGTGTTGTCGGTGATGGGCGGCGCGGTGGTATTCAGCGGGCAATTATTACCCTTGTTGAATTTCCCACTCGACTTCGATTACTTGCACGTGTCGCGTTACGGCAATGAAAAACAGGGCGGTGAATTGCATTGGAAAGTGGCCCCACGCGAAAATGTGCGCGGCAAAGTGGTGTTGGTGTTGGACGATATTTTGGATGAAGGCCACACCCTGCACGCCATTCAGCAACGCGTGATGGAATTGGGAGCAACGAAGTTTTATTGCGCCGTGTTCGCCGACAAAATTCACGGCAAAGCCAAACCTATCCAAGCAGATTTTGTGGGCTTGGAATTACCGAATCGCTTTGTATTTGGTTACGGTATGGATATTCACGGTGCATGGCGTAATCTGCCGGCGATTTATGCAGTGAGGGAATAGGATTCAGGATTCAGGAAAACCGCAGTGCCGCATTTAACGCAATCCAAAATTTTAGTAAATGAGTTTCATCAGGCTGTTGCATGGGGGAGGACTCGGTGAAGATTCCTAGCCTCGTTTTGAGTAACGATTTGTATTTAAGCCCATGCAAAAGTCTGATGAACCACAAAGGAGTTTCAAATGCTAGCAATCATCGGCGGTACCGGTCTTAACCAACTCGGCAATCTTAAAATTACGCATCGGCAAGTGATGCGCACCCCCTTCGGTGAGCCGTCTGGGCCGCTCACGTTCGGCACGATTAACGAACACGAGGTGATGTTCATCGCGCGCCACGGCTATGGTCACACCATCCCGCCGCACATGGTCAACTACCGCGCCAACTTATGGGCGCTACGCGACCAAGGCGCGAAGCGTGTCATCGCCGTGGCGTCAGTGGGCGGTATTCGTGCCGACTTAATCCCGGGTACGTTAGTCGTGCCCAGTCAAATTATTGATTACACACATGGGCGCGCCTTCACCTACTTCGATGGACGTGAACAGTCGGTGACGCACATTGATTTCACTTTGCCCTACACCGAATCTTTGCGCCAAAGCGTATTGGAAGCTGCGCACCACGCAGGCGAAACCTGTGTCAACGGTGGCGTATATGCGGCCACCCAAGGGCCACGTTTAGAAACCGCCGCAGAGATAAATCGCTACGAGGGTGACGGTGCAGACATGGTGGGTATGACAGGCATGCCAGAAGCCGCCTTGGCGCGCGAACTGGGCGTGGAGTACGCCACCATCGCCGTAGTGGTGAATTACGCAGCGGGACGTGGCACTAGCAAGCAAGCGATTGCTTTAGATGAAATTGGCACGTTCGCACAACCCGCCATGGCGCGTGTGCGCAAAATTTTAGAGGGTGTGGTGGAGCGCTACGACAATTAAGCTGAAATCAAAGCGCCCTCCGCAGATTGAATAGCCTGCAAAACTTGCATTGGGCGTTGGGTTTTTAATCTGCGTGAATCTGCGAAATCTGCGCATAAGTTTTTGTGGTGCATCAAAGTGAAGGAAAGGCCATCAGTCATGTCCGTTAGAGAAGTCCTGCGTATGGGCGATGTGCGCTTGTTGCAGCGCGCCGAACCCATCACCAATTTTGGCAGTCGTGAGTTGCAAAATTTGCTGGCCGACATGCGCGACACCATGCTCGCCTTGGACGGTGTGGGACTGGCCGCCCCGCAGATTGGTATTCAATTGCGCGTGGTCATCTTTGAGGTGAGCAAAAATCCGCGTTATCCCGATGCCGAAGCCGTGCCACAAACCGTGCTCATCAATCCTATCCTCACGCCCTTATCGGAAGCGATGGAAGAGGATTGGGAAGGCTGTTTGAGTGTGCCCGGTTTGCGTGGACGTGTGCCGCGCTACACCCACTTACGTTACCAAGGTTTGGATGAAAAGGGCGGCGTGATAGACCGTACCGTGAGTGGATTCCATGCGCGCGTGGTGCAACATGAATGCGATCACTTGGATGGAATTTTGTACCCCATGCGCATCACTGATATGCGTCAGTTTGGATTCGGCGATGTGCTCTTCCCCAATCAAAACGGGCAGGATGAATGAAATACGCCGCTCGCCAAGAATCTAAAGTCATTCGCAATCTGCGCTTGTCGCTCCTGTTATTGGTGGTGGTGTTCGCGGTGGGTACGGTGGGCTACCGCATACTGGGCGATTTCCTGTACACCTGGCAAGACTGTTTCTATATGACCTTCATCACTATCGCCTCGATTGGCTATGGCGAAATTGTGGATGTCACACATTACGAATATGGGCGCATGTTCACCGTGTTGATTGGCATTTCTGGAATCGGTGTGTTGGGTTTTGTGTTGTCTACGGTGACCACTTTTATGTTGGAAAGCGACCTTAACGTCTCTTGGCGGAGAAATAAAATGTACAAAAAAATTGATCAGCTGCAAGGCCATTACATCGTGTGCGGCGTTGGTTTGGTGGGCAGCAACGTAAGCAATGATTTGAATCTCACGGGGCGCACCTGCGTGATTGTTGAAAACGATGTGGATAGCATCAATCGTTATTTAGAATCCAATCCAGAACAGCTTTATGTCAGTGGCGACGCCACCGACAACGACGTGCTACTGGCCGCAGGGGTGATGCGCGCGAAAGGTTTATTTGCGGTGGCACATGATGACAGCGCCAATCTGGTGATTAGCTTGAGCGCTAAACAATTGAACCCAGATCTGCGCGTAGTGGCACGTTGCCATAACGTGAAAAATGCAGAAAAAACGCGGCGCGCGGGTGCAGATGAAATTGTCTCGCCAGACTTTAGCGGCGGTTTACGTTTGGTCTCCGCAATGGTCAGGCCGAATGTGATGAACTTTCTCGACGAGATGGTGAAGTCGGATAGTAATTTGCGCATGGAAGAGGTGGTGATGTCCGACCGTATGCAGGGCAAACCCTTGGTGGCGTTATCGCACCCCAACCAAGATGCCTTGGTGTTAGCAGTGCGTAGGCGCGGCGAGTGGGAATTTAATCCGCCCAGTCACTATGTTTTGCAAAGCAACGATGTGTTGATGGTGATGGCCACCCCCGCAGGGCGTGCGCGTCTAGCGCAATAGGGACGGGGAGTCATTTAATTCACACAGGGTGGCGATATGCAAATCGACGCATTGCGGCTGTATCAACAACAAATTGCGCAGGCACAATTTACAACACCGCAACAAGTGGTGGCGTGGCTGGGCGGTATGCAAGGGCAAGACCTGCCTGGGGTGAAATGGTCAATTGGATTGCGTCTGTCCAATGCCGTCGAAGCAGACATCAATACCGCCTTCGACACAGGCCAGATTATCCGCACGTGGCCCATGCGCGGCACTTTACATGTGGTTGCCGCAGCCGATGTGCGATGGATGCTCTCACTCACCTCTCCGAAAAATCTCACAGGCAGTCAGAAACGGCGCGACGCCTTGGAGTTGGACGACAAGACACTCGCCCGTTGCCATCAAGTCTTCATCAAGGCCTTGCAAGGCGGCAAACAAAAGAACCGCGACGAGATGTATGCCGCACTGCAAGGGGCAGGTATCTCTGTTGAAGGTCAGCGCGGTTATCACATCCTATGGAACGCAGCACTGCACGGCCTCATCTGCCTCGCGTCCACAGACGCAAAAGAGCAGAACTACGCTTTGCTGGAAGAATGGGTAAAGCCAGCAAAAAACAAGACGCGCGACGAAGCGTTGGCGGAATTGGCTTGGCGATATTTCAGTAGTCGTGGCCCGGCGACAATCAAAGATTTCATCTGGTGGTCAGGCTTGAGTGCAACTGAAGCGCGAGCAGGATTTGCCGACATCCAATCGAAATTGGTATCCGAGACGCTGCATAAAACGGAGTATTGGGTGTCGCCTGAAATCGGCTTGCCTAAAGCGAAATTGAGCGCATTTGCGTTGCCCGGTTTCGACGAATACATTTTGGGCTATCAAGACCGCAGCGCAGTATTAGACGCGCAACACGCCGACGCAATATGCCCGGGTGGAAATGGTATGTTTGCCTCAACCATGGTTGTGAACGGACAGGTGGCCGGCACGTGGAAACGCAACTTCAAAAAATCGGGCATTGAAATGGTGGCGAGTCCATTCGCTGTGATGAGTAAACAAGATAAATTAAATTTTGAGGAAGCTGCCGCACGCTATGGTCACTTTATGTGCTTGCCCGTGCGGCTCGGTTCAATAAAAAATAGTGGAGATGAAAATGAAAAATAAATGGCTAGCGCTCATTCTGTTTGGATTGCTGTGCAACACACCCGCCCAAGCGGAAGTAGAACTCTCGCTGGGGCAAACGTTGTATCTGCCTATTTACTCGCATATCTGGCATGGCGACAAAATCGTCGACAACAAGTATCCCAACAAGGCGCAAGTATCGGCCTTGGTGAGCATCCGTAATACCAGCCTAAAAACGCCGATTCGCATTTTGTCCGCACGTTACTACAGCACCGATGGAAAGTTGCTCAAGGAATACCAGCCGCAAGCAGCGCAGGTGGGGGCAATGGGCACGCTAGAGCTTTTTGTGGAGCGTAAAGAATCCGCAGGGGGCTCGGGGGCTAATTTTATTATTCAATGGGAGGCCGCAACGCCCACCAACCCACCCGTGGTGGAAGCGATTCACGCTGACGTGCGCGGCGGTGCGCCGGCCTTGTCATTTGTCACCACCGCCCGAGTTATCAACCCTGAAAAATAAAATACTGAGGACAATGCCTTGTCAGCAGTGGAACGGCTACTCACTGAATGTAATTTTGTGGAGGCGCAAGCATGAACCCGGTTAACCAATTCATAGAAATTGCCCCCGACTCGCCCACATGGACATCCATCGTCCCGCAAGACAAGGCGGACAAACGCACCATCGCCAGCATCGAATATGAATTACTCGCAGCGCATCCCTACTGCTACACCCTAGATGAATTGCAGTTCGCAGTGAATGCCATGCGCAATCAAATATCCGAAGACGAACTGCAGGCGCAACGTCGCGCACTGTGGGATGCATTTTTCTCCAAGCCCCACGCCTGCATGCGTGCTTCACCTCTCACCAAAAAATATGGCTGGGGCGTGCATTACGACGAACAGGGAAAGATTGCTTTGTATGCCGTCGAGAGCAATGAGTATCAGCGCTTCGTCAACGACAAGAAAATGCAGAAATATTTTGCGATGCGCAGCAAACG
>JABFSI010000098.1 GCA_013140695.1 Sideroxydans sp.
AATATATTGAGATCTTCTACAATCGTCAGCGCAGGCATCAGACTTTGGGGTACCTCAGTCCAGTGCAGTTTGAGCAGCAAGCAGATGTACCCAATTAAACCGTCCGAGAAAGGCGGGTTAGCTCAGGCTCGAATAAATTTTCCACACACACCCCTCTCTCTCAAAATATTTCCCCGCACCCTATCCACCCGCCCACATCGCGTCAACCTGAAAAACGGCCTATATATTTTTACAGTCGGTTCACAGTTCCAGTTCGCCCTGTCCTTGTATGTCGCCGTCACTCTCCGTTATCACTCTTGGCCTGCCTCTGGGTTTGCTCTCGCGGCGTTGGCCGGTCATCTGTTCGATGTGTTGGTAGAAGCGTTCGTTACCCAGCGGTTGGTTCTGGTTGAGGGCAAGGCGGATGTCGCTGATGGCATGGTCGTCGAGTTGGGCGCGGAACAGTGCGCGGTAGGCGCTTTGGCGTTCTTCATCGGTTGTGCCTAGCGATAGGTAGAGTGGATGCGGGGTGAGGATGTTGCTGTGTTGCCCTAGGCCGTTGCTGCGGTAGCTGCTCCAGCGGTAATGGGCGGGATCGTTGACCATGTCTGCGCGTACGGGGTTGAGTTCGATGTAGCGTTGGCAGGCCAGTAGGTAGTCTTCGGCTTGGATGAGGGAGGATTTGTAGCGGCTGTCCCAGAGGGTGCCGGTGCGGCGGTATGTCACGTTGATGTATTGCACGTAGCGTCTGCCAAGGGCGATGATGAGTTTGGGGATGGCTGCGGCATCGGCGGGTGTGATGAGCAGATGGACGTGGTTGGTCATCAGGGCATAAGCATGCAAGGCGCAATGTTCTTTGCGCAGGGCTTCGCTTAGCCAGTGCAGGTAGGTGTGGTAGTCCTCTTCGGCGAAGAAGCAGGGTTGGCGGTTGTGACCGCGTTGCACGATGTGCAGCGGGACGTTGTCGAGGTGGACGCGGGGGCGGCGTGGCATGAACAAACTCTACTTCAGGCGCTGAAGAAAATCGAGTCTCGCCTCCTGCGAATGACTTGAGCAAACTGATTGGGCTACGGTTGTTGTTCGCAATGCCGAATCAAATTGTAAAACTGGGGGACACCCTCGATAGGCTGTTGTTGGCTGAACTGCGACCTTCGGTCCTGCATCATCACAGTGAATCAGCGACTGTCGGCTGAATGACGAGCTTTTCTTTTTCAATGATTCGCCGAAACGTTTCACTAGTCGTCGCCCAATCCACCACATCCACTTTGATCGGTAAGTCGGACTCCGCGAAGTCATCGGCAATGGCGGCACTCAAAGCCAAGCTTATAGGCTGGTCGGTGATGATTGCCAGATCGAGGTCGGAATATTCTTTGGCGGTGCCTTTGGTACGGGAACCGAACGCCCACACTTCGTATTGAGGTACATGCCGAGCTAGGATGGTGCGCACGATTTCCCAGTCGCGCGGATTGAGGTCAATCGGCGGCATGGTTTGGGCGGTCATCCCCGCGCGCTTCTTTCGATGAGTTGTTTGTAGAGATGCCGCGCTTCTTCAAGAAAGTCTGGGGCGATGGCATAGACCTGTGCGGCTTTCTCTTGGTCGTAGGTGTGGCTGCTGTTGCTGCGCGCGTGTCGGTATTCTTTCCAACGCGGCCAGTCGGAGCGCAGTAAGTTTTTTTCGTTGCCAGTTCGAATCAGATTTTGGAAGGTGCTCAGGTCGAACTCTTCCGGGTTGGCGGTGGTTTCTTCCAGATAACGTTTTAGCATCTTGTGGCTCAGTTCGTAGGTGAACTCGAAGCACTGGATGACCGAGTTTCGCAGTTGTTCGAACAAGCCGGGGTCGCCCTTCGCCGCACTCGACGTGGCGTATTGCAAGCTGGTTTCAAGTTGCTTGATGGCGTTGCCGAGTGGGGTGAAGTCGAGGCTCATGTTGCTGTCACTTGGCTGCTGCGCGGTTGATGAGGTATTGCGTGAGCAAAGGTACAGGGCGACCTGTCGCACCTTTTTGTTTGCCCGACAACCATGCAGTGCCCGCGATGTCCAAGTGCGCCCAGCGATATTCCTTGGTGAAGCGCGCCAAGAAGCAAGCGGCGGTGATGGTGCCACCTGCGCGTCCGCCGATGTTTTGCATGTCGGCGAAATTGCTATCGAGTAGCGGTTGGTAGTCGTCCCACAGCGGCAGTTGCCATGCGCGGTCGTGCGCTTGTTCGCCTGCGGCCAACAGTTCTTTCGCCAGTTTGTCTTCGTTGGCGAACAAGCCATGTGCGACGTGACCTAAGGCGATGACGCATGCGCCGGTGAGGGTGGCGATGTCGATAACGGTGTCGGGCTCGAACTTGGCGGAGTAGGTGAGTGCGTCACACAGTATGAGGCGACCTTCAGCGTCGGTGTTCAAGATCTCGATGGTCTGGCCGGACATGGAGGTGACGATGTCGCCCGGTTTGGTGGCGATGCCAGAAGGCATGTTCTCGCAAGTAGGGATGACGCCGACCACGTTCAGTTCCAAGCCCATCTCGGCGATGGCTTGCATGGTGCCGAGCACGCTGGCTGCGCCGCACATGTCGTACTTCATCTCATCCATCTCGGCACCCGGCTTGAGCGAGATGCCGCCGGTGTCGAAGGTGATGCCTTTGCCGACCAGCACGATCGGCTTCTGTTTCTTATCTCCGCCCTTGTATTCGAGAGTGATCAGTTTGGCTGGTTGCTCGCTACCGCGTGTGACGGAGAGGAAGGAGCCCATGCCCAACTTCTGCATGTCTTTTTCTTCCAGCACGGTGGTCTTGATTTTTTTGTGTACTTTATCCAACGCCAAAGCGTGTGCGGAGAGGTAAGTTGGGGTGCAGATATTGCCGGGTAGGTTGCCCAATGTCTTGGCTAATTCCATGCCGTTGGCGATGGCAGCAGTTTGTTCCAAGGTGGTCTTTAGCGTGGCGGATGGTTTTTCTAATGAGGCAAAAACGACGTGTTTGAGTGTCGCTGGTTTGGCGGGGTCGCTCTTTAAACCGTCTGCGCGAAAGCTTTGTTCAGCGGCGATGAGCACGGCTTGCTTGGCGGTCCAAGTGGCATCTTTGCCGACGCCTTCATCGTTTAAGAATAGTGCAGCATCTTTGGCGGGCGTTCCATTCAATGTTTTGAAAGTTGCATTCAGAATATCCAGTGTTGATTTATTGTTGGAAGCACTTGGCTTACCTAAGCCAATCAGTAGCACACGTTCAGCAGCGACGCCAGGAACTTTGTGTAGCAGGAGTGTCGTCGCAGCCTTACCCGTCATGTCGCCACGCGCGATGAGGTCGCTCAACGTATCTTTTGCAGCTTTGTCGAGTATTTGCGCAGCTTTAGATAATTTACCGCCATCGAATACGCCTACGACGACGCAGCCACTCTTCAGTAAGTCCGGGCTACCTTGTTTTATGCTAAATTCCACGCGTCACTCCTTAAAATTCTCAAACGTTTAACTTCGATGCTGGATTATCCGCAATCCCCAGACCAAAAGTCAAAGAAGGCTTGTACACATTATGTACGAGGTATCTTCTATTGGACGCTCATGCGCGAATTTGTGACGACTGGAATGTTGGTCTTTTCGATTTTGTTCGGCATCGTCGTGTTCACCCAACTCATTCGCTTTTTGGGCGAATCGGTGAGTGGTTATTTGGCGGTGGATGCCGTAGCGGTGATGCTAGGCTTTAGTGCTGTAACAAGCTTACCCATCATTTTGTCGATTAGTCTGTTCTTGTCGGTGCTGATGACGTTAACGCGTTGTTATCGCGATAGCGAAATGGTGGTGTGGTTCTCTGCGGGCATCGGATTGACACGTTGGATACGTCCCGTCATGGGCTATGCGATTGTAGTGAGCGTGGTGATTGCTACTTTTAGTTTGGGTATTACGCCGTGGGCTTTATCACAAGCAGATGAGTTTAAGCGTCGTTTGAGTAGTCGTGACGATGTTTCCTCCGCCACGCCCGGCGTGTTTCGTGAATCCAAACAAGACGACCGCGTGTTCTTTATGGAAAACGTGGACGCTGAAAAAAGGCGCGTTGGTAACATTTTTGTGCAGTCTGTACAAAATGGTGTGACGGGCACGATGGTAGCGAAAGAAGGTTTTCAAGAGATGCGCGAGAACGGCGAACGCTATCTCATCATGTTGAATGGCACGCGCTACGAAGGTGTGCCCGGTCAAGCGGATTTTAAGATTGCCGAATTTGAGCGCTACTCTATGCGTATAGAGCCGCAAGAGTTGCGCGAGTCCGCCCCTAGTTTGAAGGCGCTTTCATCGCTGTATCTTATGCAAAACCCGAGTTCCTTTAATCGTGCTGAACTGGCTTGGCGCATTGGCTTACCTGTCAGCGCCATCGTATTGGCATTGATGGCGATTCCCTTGAGTTTTGTCGATCCGCGTGCGGGGCGTTCACTTAATTTTATTTCGGCCGTCGTCGTATTTATGTTGTACAACAATTTAATTAACTTGAGCCACTCTTGGGTGAGCCGCGAAAGAATTGGACTGTGGCTAGGATTCTGGGGCTTGCATTTGCTCATGCTGGTGTTGTTAGCGCTACTTTTTTATCACCGTAGTTCGGTGTTTGCATGGGCGCGGTGGAAGCGATGAATTTACTCACACGATATTTGGCACGTGAAATTTACTTCAGTGTGGCACTGGTGTTTTTTGCCTTACTCATGCTGTTCTCTCTGTTCGATCTGATTAATCAACTTAATGAAATGGGTACGGGCAATTACAGCCTCATGTACATGCTGATATTTGTGGCATTGACGATACCCAGCCATGTCTATGAATTATTTCCTGTGGCCGTACTGATTGGCACGATTGTGGCCTTGGTGCAGATGTCGGCAAATTCTGAATTGACGGTATATCGCGCATCGGGGGTGTCGCTCAAGTCGTTGGTGCTGGCCTTGTTACGCATTGGCATTCCGATGATGATTTTGTGTGTAGTAGTGGGCGAGTTTGTGTCGCCCCCCAGCGAAAAGTTAGCACTAAAAATTAAACTTAAAGCGCAAAACTTAAATTTGAATGTGAGTGAATTTCGATCGGGCGTATGGGCGAAGGACGAAGGTAGTTTCGTCAACGTTAGAAATGTGATGTCGGATACTTCGTTGCAGGAAATCACCATTTATCAATTTGATGAGCGTTACCAGTTGCAAGGTATTATTGCAGCCAACCGTGCTTCTTATCGGGCTGAAAAAGAATGGTTGCTTAAAGACGTCAAACAAACAAAGTTTTCTGAACAAGGGGCAACAATTCACAATCAAGCAGAATTGGTTTGGCACACGGCACTTAACCCAGGAATTTTGACGGTGTTGCTTGTCGTGCCTGAAAAAATGACCGCCATGAGTTTGTACCAATATACCCAACATCTTTCAGACAACAATCAACAAACGGCACGCTACGAAATTGCCATGTGGGGGAAGTTGGCCTACCCCATTGCGGTACTGGTGATGATGGTGCTGGCTTTGGCTTTCTCGTCCTACAACAAACGCGAGGGAGGGGTGGGTACAAAGATATTTGTGGGTGTTGTGCTGGGCTTGACGTTTCACTTCGCAGGCCGACTGTTCGCCAACCTAGGTGCGCTCAATGAATGGAATTCGTTGTTGAGCGCGACTGCGATGAATTGGTTGTTCTTGGCATTAGCGCTGACTTTACTGTGGCGCGCCGAAAGACGTTGAACGTTTATTGCGCGGCTGGATTGGTCTGCTGTTCACGCACCATTTGCTTAACGGCCTCACGCTTTTCATGAGGCACTTTGCTAAACGCGGTGAATTTTTCGCGCGCACTTTCACGTTGTGCTGGTGTTAATTTCCCCCAAGCTTCTAACTGTTCATGCAAGCGATGCTGCTTCTCGGGGGGGAGTTTGTCGTAGCTTTTCGTGATGCCTATAAAACTTTGCTGTTCTTTGTCGGATAGACTTTCCCACGTTGCGGCAAGGGGAGACAGCACGTTTTGTTGTGCTGTGTTCAAACTGCTCCAAGGCGCGGCGATTGCTGACAGGGGAAGTGCGAGTGCAATTGCGGCGATAATTTGTTTGGATAAGTGGCGCATAAAATTTATTTAATCAACGTACATGTGAAGGGGGAGTTCATCGGTGAGGATGGCGAGGTCGACTTCGCTGTAATCAGTTGTGCTGCTATGCTGCCAGTAGCCCCATCCGCCAGCGATAGTCAGTGCGAGCAGCGCGGCTAAACCAAAGTTGAGTGCCGAGTGGGCGTGTGAATCATGTCCGCCCAATACACCATGTTCGTGCAGCCAAGCGACGACGGGCGCACGATGTTGAACTTGCTGGAATTGCAAGGCATTGCGGCGCGCCGCGTGTAGTTTGTCGCGTGTGGTCGCATCTATTTGGGTGGCGGACTGGGTGAGGAGTGAGCTCACGTCACTGATTTTTAATTTGATTCCCATGATAGGTCGATTCCTTTCTGTTTGAGTATCGCGGCTAAAGTGTGCGTGGCACGCGAACAGTGTGTTTTGACGCTACCCTCTGAACAGCCCATTGCAATAGCGGTTTCAGCGGTATCTAACTCTTCCCAATAACGCAGTAGAAAGGCTTCTCGTTGACGGGCGGGTAGCTGGCAAATGGCGGCTTCAATTGTTGCCATAATTTGCGATTGTTGCAATGAGTCGTCGGGATGGGCG
>JABFSI010000024.1 GCA_013140695.1 Sideroxydans sp.
GCAGCTGATGCCGCGACGAAGTGGATAGGGCTAGAAGTGAAACGTCATGAACAACAAGATACCGACCACGCCATCGTCGAATTCGTCGCGCGCTACAAAGTGAACGGTCGTGCGCATCGGCTGCACGAAGTCAGCCGCTTCGTGCGCGAGGATGGACGGTGGTTTTATTTAGATGGCGATTTGGATTGAATTGCATCGGGGACGAACTTGAGTACATTCCCGTTGATGCAATAACGCTTGAAAGTAGGCGCGGGGCCGTCATCAAAAACGTGGCCAAGATGGATGCCCGAACTGGCACTGCGCACTTCGACGCGTTTCATGCCGTAGCTGATGTCTTCGTGTGTTGTCACTGAACCTGGCAATGGCGTGAAGAAACTGGGCCATCCTGTACCACTTTCAAATTTGCTATCACTGCGAAATAAAGCAACGCCTGTAATGGGATCGACGAACGTACCTGCGCGTTTCTCATCCAGATTAGAGCCGGTAAACGCGCGCTCTGTACCTTGCTCGAAGGCGATCTTTTGCTGTGCGGGTGTCAGTAGTTGATAGCCTAGCCATTCCCAGAAGCGCGCTTTCTCGCCGTTGTAACCCGTGTAGCGAGATACCTCTTTACCCCGTTCAAACAGCACGATGGTGGGGGTCGCGAACACTGGTTTGTCCAGCGTCCATCCCTTGGGCACATTGAGATTTAAGGTGCGCGTAATCGCCACGGGTGATTTCCAACTATCCATCACATCGGCCTTAAATTGGCGGCAATACACGCAATCTATTCCCTCGAAAACAATCAGCTGACGTTCAAAATTAAGCGATTTCACATTCAACTCGCCACGATTTTGGGTGGGCAAATTATCCGCCGCGTAAGCGTTATTGAATGCCAAGCCACATAGGGCAAAGAGGAGAGTGTGGAGTGCGCGCTTGAAATGCATGGCGTTGCTTTCTATAAAGGGACGATTAAAAAGCGGCTAGCGAGTGACGCTAGCCGCTATGGCCCACTTAAAGGGGGGAGGTCGGTTTCTTCTTGGGTTTTTTGACTTCTTTATTTTTCTTTTGCTGCCCTTTAGCCATGATGACACTCCTTGTGTGGTTGCGTGGGGAATAGTAACGCGAATGAGTTGCAGGGGTTACGAGTGAGCGCGTGTGGATAGCAGAAGTGCTTTACCTGCATCCGTAAATTTCCACCACGCGACAGATTCGCCACTCTCCAGAAAGTGTTTGGCCGCCATCAAGGTATACAACACACAAGGGTCGTGACGTTTGCCCATGCTGTCCGAGAGCAAGTTATAGGTTGAGAGCGGGTCACATTTGGCGAGTTCTTGTGGCGTGTGTATGCCAAGCGAGCGCAGATCACCTGCGATGGATTTGCCGATGTTGGGAAGGTCTTCGAGTTTCATCGAATCAGGCGATGCGATTGGGGAAAGATACTTCAAGTACGACGCAGCCCGTTTCAGTTTTGAATGGGCCGTGCTGCTCACCGGGGGGCCTGCTTGCGTAGTGACCTGCCTCCAGCCACATACCGAACGCCGCATCGTACAAACGTCCGCTCATGATGAATATCTCTTCTGGGTAAGCATGTGATTTGCCGCCGAATGGGGTGGTATCTGCGCCGGGTAAGAAGCGCGTGAGGCGGGTGTATTCACCGGTTTCGAGATCGATGCTCAAGGTCAATTCCTCTGCCATCGACTCCATGCCTTTGATGGGAATCCATTTCGACTGACTTGAATCGTGAAGGGTATTCCAATAGGTGGTTGTCGATTTGGGCATTAGGCTCTCCAAACTATCTGTGGAACAAACTACTTTGCATTTTCTTTGACGCGAAACGCCACGATCTTCTTTACCAGAGCGTGTGGAATCTTTTCGTCGATAGGGAACTGGACTGCGCCTTTCGATGTTTTGTAATTTTTCAGCTCGTCCTGAAATGCTCGGATACCGCTTGATGCCGGATAGAAACCGATGTGATGCTTGTACGCCGCAAAATGCACTAGGTTGCCGTTGAGATAGAAGGTGGGTATCTGGTAGCTGATCTTTTCAGTGGCATCGGGTGCAGCTTTGCGAATGGTCTGCCGCAACTTTTCGAGTATCACCTGAACTTCTTGCGGGAAGGTGGCGATGTAATCGTCGATGCTCTCAGGTTTTGCAGAGGCGGCTTTCATCACAACCTCACATCTTCTTGGCGTAGGTGATGAGCTGGTCGAGTGCCGCCCCCCAGCCTTGCTCAAAGCCCATCGCCGCGTGTTGATTGCGGCCCGCTTCATCCGCATGACGCGCGATGGCGGTGTAGCGAGTGCCCTTGCCGTGGTCTTCCAGCATGATGCTCGCGCTGAACTTGAAGTCCACGCTGGACTCGGGTTGTGCTATGCCAGCGACGGGACGGAAGCCCGGCAGCAGAGCGTTCGTCCAGGTCAGTCGCTCATTTTCAATCACCTCAAGGTAGCAGCCGTCATTGGGGAATTGTTCTCCCTCGGGCGATTGCATCACGGTGTGGAAACGTCCGCCTGGGTGCAGGTCGATCTCGCACGCGATGGTCTTCCACGGCAAAGGACAGAACCACGGCATCAGATGTTGCGGTTGTGTCCACGCTTTCCAGATGAGTTCTTTGGGTACATCGACGATACGTTCAAAGAAGAGGTCGAGTTTTGGATCGAGGTCGTTCATGGTGTTCTCCTTGGGTTTTGACATCAGGCTCTTAAAATCTTCTCCATCGTTTTACCCTTGGCCAATTCATCCACCAATTTATCGAGATAGCGGATCTCTCGCATCGTGGGCTCTTGAATGTCCTCGATTCGGACGCCGCAAATCACACCTTTGATCAAGGCGCGTGCAGGGTTCAACTGGGGTGCTTCGCTGAAGAAAGTTTCAAAGTCGGTTTGCTTTTTCAATTGCCCTTCCAGCGTGTGCTGACTGTAGCCCGTCAGCCAGCAAATAATCACATCAACTTCTGATTTTTTGCGTCCCTTCCTTTCCGCTTTTGCTACATAGAGAGGATAGACGCTGGCGAAGCTCGTCGTATAGATCCGATGTTTTTTTGTTTGGGTCATCTTGATCTGTCCGAGGTGGGATTCACGTTTTGCTTTCGCAATTGACCATCCATTGCACACCGAACTTGTCTATGACGCTACCGAAGTAAGCGCCCCAAAACATGTCGCTCAGTGGCATATCGATCTTTCCACTTTCCGACAGAGCATTAAAGAGTCGATCGGCTTCGGCGCGTGTGTCGGGTTGCAGGTTGATGTAGACGTTGTTACCTGGATTTAGCTTGAATCCCATCGTCTCTGGCGCATCCGTACCCATCAGTTCGACACCGCCCATCAATGGCAAGGCAACGTGCATGACCAACTGCTTGTCCGCATCGGAAAGCGGTGGCTGCCCCGGAGCGGCTGGCGCATCACCCATGCGCGAAATAGGCCACGAGAACTCGGTTTGGAAAACCGAGCGGTAGAAGTTGAACGCCTCTTCGGTGTTGCGTGAGAAATTGAGGTAGATGCTGGTCGAAGCCATGATGTTCTCCTTTTAAGTGCGTTCGCAAATCGCTTTGAGCATGTCTAACGCTTTGTGCCAGCTGTCGGTCATAAAATCCGCATATTCATCGGGTATGTCGGTGATGTCCACCTGAAGGGTGGTCACGCCCTTCGTCTCGGTGAAGGTGTAGTTCTCGAACACGTCATGCCATTGCGGCTCTTTTTCGGGCACGCCATTTTTTACCTCTGACAACATCTCGATGGATACGAATTCGGCAGGGCGATGTTCGGCGATGCGCGCACTCATGCCTGAACCCTGTCCATCCCCGAACAGAATCTTCGCGCCCTTATCCCACGAACCTTGGTAGCTTGAGCCTTCGGCAAAAGCGGATGTCCACTCGCGGTAAGTTTGTTCTGCCAGCATGAGTTGATGCACCCTTGCTTTTGGTGCGTGGATGGTGATGGAAAAGTGAAGTGAGCTCATGTTGTTCTCCTAATTAGAATCAAACGTTTTTTCGTGCATAACTGACAGTCAATAACTCCCACCGATGACCTTCTGGTTCGTCCCAATAGATATTTCCATATTGCTTGTTGACCTGCATATCCATAGCCCCACTTACCGTGCTGCGATATTTGATACCCGCTGCTTTGATGCGCCCCAAGATGGCATCAAAGTCTTGTGGGCTGACGCGGAAGCAGAAGTGATAGATGGGGAAAGATTCGTCCGTATCTTGGAAGTCGAGTGTCAAACCGTCATTCACATAGACTGGCGAAAATGGCCCAGCGCCTGTTGCCGCCCAAGGAACGCCAAGCAACTCTGCTAAAAGCTTTGCCGATACGATCTGGTTGCGTGCGGGCACGATGGTGTGATCTAGATGAATGGCCATAGCTGTCTCGTAGGAAAATCCTCAACGCTTACTTGGGGGCGCCTTTAAGCAGTGCCACAATCGCCATCGCATGCCCGCGTCCCAATTCAAAATCCTCGTTCAGCCACGTTACGATTTCACCCGCCTTGATTCCTTTGCGCAACGTGCCATTTTCGGTGAAGCCTTTTTTCGCCGCGAGTCTTTTGAAGTCCTCTGGGCTTTTACCAGTCTTGGTTTGGATATTGTCGAGGTAGGCTTGGAAGGTCATAGTTCGATCTCCTAACGAGTCAGTTTGCCTTGGCGCATGGCGTTGTAGTCGAAGATATGCACGGCAGATTTTTTCAGCCAGCTATGCAATGCATTGATATTAATTTCGGATGCCGCTTTGAATTGCACTTGTGCCGCCTTGAATTTCCCCGATGCCTTGAGGCCAGGTTCATCAAATAATTGCCCGCTCCAAAAAAGCAGATTGACCGTTTTCTTTGCGTTGATGTTGTAGCCCACGATGGGGTCGTCGCCAATGAACCACACAGGATTGGCATACCAAATTTTGCAGGTGGCGGTAGGCAGCGTCGCGTCTATCTCTATGCGTAACAGATCGCAAATCGAGACGTGTTCCGTTGTTAGCGCAGCGTTGTATCGTGTGATGGCATCGGTCGCCTCTGTTGGGGATACCTTGAGTTTTCCATTGGATTTTTGCATGACGAGATTTCTTTATCGTTGCGCTGGCGGAATGGATTTTAACGACGCAGAAAATATGGCATGAGCGGCCACATCAACAGGCCTGTATTTCACTTGCGTACTCGCAGGATCTTTGCCAAGGAAATTATCGCCCTTCCAATTATTCATGGGGCGGATAGGGCGCGGCACAAAGCCACCGCCACAGTTGGGGCAGACGTTATGCAACACCGTATCCACGCAGTCCGCACAGAAAGTACATTCGTAAGTGCAGATGCGAGCCTCCAGTGAGGCGGGCGGCAATGCCTTGTTGCAGTTCTCGCAGGTGGGTCTTAATTCGAGCATGACGAATCCTCTTCGAAAATCAGTTTGCGTCAGCGGCACGCTGCAAATCTGCGATGACAATTTTGCCCATCCGCATCATCGCCTGCATCACACGGCCTGCTTTGGCCGGGTCGGGGTCGCTTAATAACTGCCCTAATTGCTTGGGCACGATCTGCCATGTCACGCCGAACTTGTCGGTGAGCCAAGCGCACTGCATTTTCTTGCCGCCAGCGGACAAAGTGTCCCAGTAATAATCCACCTCGGCCTGATCTTCGCAATTCACCACGAACGATATCGCAGGGGAGAATTGAAACATCGGTCCCGCATTCAGCGCGACGAAGGTCTGCCCCTGCAACTCAAAGCTGGCAGTCATTACCGTGCCTTCTGGCATGGGTGTGCCTTTGCTGTAGCGATTGATGCTGATGACTTTGGAATCTTTGAAGATGCCGAGGTAGAAATTCATCGCCTCTTCCGCTTCAAAGGCAAAGGTTAAAAACGGGGTGATCTTTTGCATGATGTTCTCCTCAACTATCCTCGATTTCGTTTATGAAGTACGTTGTACTTCGTATTGCAAACACACCACACCCGATGCAAAGGTCTTGCTGCTCACTAGCTTGAGCTGGGTTTTGTGTTGGATGTTCTTGAACAAAGGCATGCCTTGTCCTAGCAAAACGGGGTTGAGGAATATCCAATACTCATCGATGAGATCCTCGGCCATCAGCGCATGTGTCGCAGAAGGGCTGCCGAACACCAGGATCTCGCTTCCCTCACCTTGCTTTAATTGGGTGATCTCATCGCGCAAATGACTGCGGATGATTCTTGTGTCGGCGTGGTCTTCATCCGCCAACGTCTTCGACAGCACCACTTTGCGGGCGGTCTTGTACCAACGGGAATGCTCAAGGTCATGCTTACTGGCGTTGGGTTGTTCAGCGGCTGTGGGCCAATACGCTTCCATCATCTGGTAGGTGACACGACCATATAGCGCGGTGTCCGTTTTCTGGATGCGCTGCCCAACAAAATCGAATAATTCTTCGGTGAGGCTGATCCAGCCCAGCCCACCATCCGCAGAGGCCACGAAACCATCCAGTGACAAATGAACGAACGAAACGATATTTCGCATGATGAGTCCTTTATTTTTCGACGACGGCTTTGAGGTTTTCCAGACCGCCTTCAAAATCCTTACCGATCATCTTGTCCATACTGACGAACACGCTGAACAGCTTGGAGATAAAGGGCATTG
>JABFSI010000111.1 GCA_013140695.1 Sideroxydans sp.
TGGAGCCGAGTCCGATGGAAACGGCGAATGCATCCATGCTGAGTGCGATGGCTAATACGATGACTTCGAACATATGCAGTGAATCTCCAATCAATTTGATTTTGTCATTCCCGCGTAGGCGGGAATCAAGCTTATTGATTTAACTAGGTTCCCGCCTGCGCGGGAACGACGAAAACTAGGTGTCTGTGTTCTCGATGACGATGCTGTCTGGCAACACACCTTGCGGCAGGCGTTTGGTGCAGTATTTCATCAACTCTTCTTCGTTGGTGGATAGGTTGCGGTGCAGGGTGACTACGGCACGCAGGTTCACGTTACCTTGTGCATCCTGTTCGCGTTTGACACGCGCCAGTGCGATGGCGGGGTGTTCGTACAGGATGTCTTCGATCTGACGCGGGAAGATACGCTGGCCGTTGCGCAACAACATGTTCTCTTTGCGTTCGATGAGGGTGAAGAAGCCGTTCTCGTCCATGCTGGCGATGTCGCCCGTGGCGAGCCAGCCGTCATTCAATATCTTCGCATTCGCTGCCACGCTTCGCTCTGATGTCCCGTCATAACCCGCGAACACCTGCGGCCCGCGCACCCACAGTTCGCCCACTTTCTCGGGCGGCAAGGTTGCGCCGCTATCGACATCGACGATCTTCGCTTCGGTGTCCGGCAGGGGCAGGCCGACCACGCCACTTTGTCTGCGTCCTGCCAGTGGCATGGCGATGACGGCGGGTGAGGCTTCGGCCAATCCGTAGGCTTCCACCAGACGACCACGCGTGATCTTCTCGAACATCTCGCGGATCTCCAACGGCAGGGGCGCACCGCCGACAGCACACACGCGGATGGAAGCTAAGCCGAACTTGCGCACGCCCGGTGTATGGGCGAGCTGTTGAATGATGGGCGGGGTGGTGGGGAAGTAGGTGGGTTGCAGTTTCTTGATGGTCTTCAGCAACTGAGGGATGTGACTCTCGGGGATAAGGATGAGCGTCGCGCCCAGATACACGCCGAGATGTAGCAGGCCGGTGAGTCCGTAAGCCAGTGATAGTGGTTGCTGTGCGAGGAAACGTTCGGCGCCGGGGCGCGATTCGGGCAGCCAGTGGCGCAGTTGTAGAGCGTTAGAGGCGAGGTTGCGATGCGTGAGCGGGATGGGCAGCGGAGGCCCGCTGCGTCCATACGAATACACGATGGCGGCGACATCATCCACGGACAAAGTGATCTCGGGCGGGAAGTTGCGTCCGCGCGCCAGCACTTGCTTGAACTTGAGATAACGCCTGTGCAACTTGCGGTTCTGTTTGTCCTGCTGGAACCACGGCAACCAGTGTCCGTCCTGCATGTTGTGCATCAGCGCGAAGTTCAGCTTCTCGCGCCAGCCCATGTGGTCCATGCGCGAGGCGAACACCACGCGGCGCAACACAGCAGTACGCGGATCGGTAGCGAGGTCTTCGCGCAAACCTTGGTATCGGTCTGTGCTGGTGATCAGCATCACCGTGTCCGTGTCGGCGATGCGGTCGAACAACGTCGCCTTGTCGGTGGTGGCATCGGTGAGTACCGCGATGCCGCCCATCTTGAGAATGCCGTAGTAGGCGATGATCCAGTTCGGCGTGTTGGGCAATGCCAGCATCACACGTTCGCCGGGTTTGATGCGCAGCGCCAGCAAGCCATGCGCGAAACGGTTCGCCAGTCGGTCTAGCGTGCGCCAATCCAACTTGCCGCCGAAATAATCCACGGCAGGTGTCTTGGCAAAGCGCCGTGCGGTGGCTTCCAGCAGGCGCGGCAGGGCGACGCTGGGTGGTTTGATGCGGTACGGCGTGCGCGTGTCGTAGAACTTCAGCCAAGGGCGTTCGGTCTCCAACGTCTTCAACATGGCGCGCCGCTGGGCCTTCTTCATCGCCTTATGATCGGCCAGCATCAGCGGGTCGATCTGCGCTTGCAGGAAGCGCTCGATGCTGCGGTTCACCGCATCTGGCCTTTCCACCATCACTTGGTGCGCGGAGACTTGGATGATGACCTCTTCCACGTCTGGCACCAATTTGGCGACCTCTCTGTACGAGGTCTGCGAGAACAGGATGTCGCGCTGGCCGAGGATGACCATGCTGGGGATCTTGATGTTCTTCAGGTAGTCCGTGCCGTCCCACACGGCCAGCCCGTTCTTGTTCTGCAAATACACCACATGGGCGGGCGGATAGATGCGTGCCGCATAGAAGCCGACGTAGGGTAGGAAGTTGCGAATCTTGGTCAAGATGGCGGGCGGGATGCGCAACACCATACGCCCCGCCCAGCGCAGTTTGAAACGCACGGCGGAGGAGATGATGACCAGCGCGGTGACCCGATCTGTGTGCTTGTTCACGAAGTAGGAAGCCAGCGCGCCGCCGAAAGAGTGGCACACCAGAATGAATCGCGGCGGCACTTGCAGCACCTCTAGCGCCGCCTCCACGTCCCCCACCAGTTCCGGCACATCGTAGCGCGCACCGTCGGCTTCGTTCGGCGCATCAGTGTAGCCATGCCCGCGCAGATCAAGGGCGATGACGCGGTAATCCGCCTGAAAATGTTCGAGTTGGTTCTCCCAATACGCAGCGCGCCCGCCGAAGCCGTGGATGAACACCATGGTCTGCGCCGCGTCGCGCGCGCCGGTATCCACCACGCTCATCTCCAGCGGCCTACCGCCCGCCAATCTATTCGGCAGTTTGATGGTGTAACGGTGCAGGTCGACGTCGAATCTCATGGGCGCATTGTATTCAATCCCATCAACAATTGGAGGTTTGGGGCGCGTTGATGAAACACCCCCCTTCGGCTATAATGCGCGCCATTCCAAAAGCGGGACGAGCCAAGTGCTCATCCCGCTTCTTTATGTCCAGATTCGAGGAGCAAGCCGTGTCGCAAACCAGTCCTGCCATTCTAGTTTTAGCCGATGGGACAGTGTTTCGCGGAACTGCCATCGGTGCCTCTGGTAGCAGCGTCGGCGAGGTGGTGTTCAACACCTCGATGACGGGCTACCAAGAGATCCTGACCGACCCGTCCTATTGCCGCCAGATCGTTACGCTGACTTACCCGCATATCGGTAACGTCGGTTGCAACCCAGAAGATGTAGAGTCGCGCCAAGTTTTCGCCAGCGGCCTCATCATCCGTGACCTGTCGATGACGGTGAGCAATTTCCGCGCGACGCAATCCCTGCCTGAATATCTCAAAGCTAACAACGTCGTTGCCATCGCAGGTATCGATACTCGCAAGCTGACGCGCATTTTGCGTAGCAAGGGCGCGCAGAGTGGCTGTATCGCCACGGGCGATAACGTGGAGGCGGCATTGGCGGCAGCACGTGGTTTTGCGGGGTTGGCGGGGATGGACTTGGCGCAAGTCGTTACCTGCGACAAATCCTACGATTGGAAACAGCGCGAGTGGGAATTGGGCGTGGGCTATAGCGACATCGCAGAATCTAAATTCCATGTGGTGGCGTATGACTTTGGCGTGAAGCGCAACATCCTGCGCATGCTGGCCGAGCGCGGTTGCAAGATCACTGTGGTTCCGGCAAAGACTTCTGCCGCCGATGTGTTGGCGTTGAAGCCGAATGGTGTGTTCTTGTCCAACGGCCCTGGCGATCCTGAGCCATGCGACTACGCAATCGCGGCGACACAAAAATTCCTTGAAGTGGGTATGCCTTTGTTCGGTATCTGCTTGGGGCATCAGATCCTCGGTCTAGCTTCCGGTGCGAAGACGGTGAAGATGAAGTTCGGCCATCGCGGTGCGAACCATCCAGTGCAAGACACGCAGACCAAGCAAGTGATGATCACTAGCCAGAACCATGGTTTTGCGGTGGATGCAGCGACGCTTCCAAAGAATGCGCGTGTCACCCACATCTCTTTGTTCGATGGCACGCTGCAAGGTTTCGAGCTGACTGACAAGCCAGCGTTCTGTTTCCAAGGTCACCCCGAGGCGAGTCCCGGGCCGCATGACGTGGATGTTTTGTTCGATCGCTTCGTTGCGATGATGGGTGGTAAGTAAATGGCTAAGCGTACTGACATCAAATCAATCCTGATCATTGGCGCGGGCCCCATCGTCATCGGGCAAGCGTGCGAGTTCGACTATTCTGGGGCGCAAGCTTGTAAAGCGCTGAAGGAAGAGGGTTACCGTGTCATTCTGGTGAACTCCAACCCCGCGACCATCATGACCGACCCCAATATGGCGGATGCGACTTACATCGAGCCGATCACTTGGCAGATGGTGGAGAAGATCATCGCCAAGGAACGTCCCGATGCGATCCTGCCTACGATGGGTGGTCAGACTGCGTTGAACTGCGCCTTGGATCTGGCGAAGCACGGCGTGTTGGAAAAATACAAGGTTGAGATGATCGGTGCGTCGCGTGATGCCATCGACATGGCGGAAGACCGCGAGAAGTTCAAACAGGCGATGACTCGTATCGGGCTGGCATCAGCACGTTCGGCCATCGCGCACAGCATGGAAGAAGCCTTCCAAGTGCAGCAGGTGATGGGTTTCCCTACTGTCATTCGTCCGTCCTTCACCATGGGCGGCAGCGGTGGTGGCATCGCTTACAACCGTCAAGAATTCGTTGAAATCTGCGAGCGTGGCTTGGAAGCGTCGCCCACCAAAGAATTGTTGATCGAAGAATCGCTGCTCGGCTGGAAAGAATACGAGATGGAAGTCGTGCGTGACCGCAACGACAATTGCATCATCATCTGCTCCATCGAGAACTTGGACCCGATGGGGGTGCATACCGGTGACTCCATCACAGTTGCACCGGCTCAGACACTGACTGACAAGGAATATCAGATCCTGCGCGATGCTTCGCTGGCAGTGCTGCGCGAGATCGGCGTTGAGACTGGCGGTTCCAACGTGCAGTTCTCCATCAATCCAGTTGATGGACGCATGGTGGTCATCGAGATGAATCCACGCGTGTCGCGTTCATCTGCGCTGGCCTCTAAGGCGACGGGCTTCCCAATCGCCAAAGTGGCAGCCAAGTTGGCTGTCGGATACACCTTGGATGAGTTGAAGAACGACATCACGGGTGGTGCGACCCCAGCTTCGTTCGAGCCGACCATCGACTACGTGGTGACTAAGATCCCTCGTTTCGCTTTCGAGAAATTCCCACAAGCTAATGACCGCCTGACCACACAGATGAAGTCGGTGGGCGAGGTGATGGCCATCGGCCGTACTTTCCAAGAGTCTTTCCAAAAAGCATTGCGCGGTTTGGAAGTCGGCGTGAATGGATTGGACAGCAAATACACTGACCGCGAAGCGATCTGCGCTGAGATGGGAAACCCTGGCCCTGATCGTATCTGGGCGGTGGGCGATGCATTCCGTATCGGTATGAGCGTGGAAGAAGTGTTCAATGTCAGCAAGATCGATCCATGGTTCTTGGTGCAGATCGCGGACATCATTCGTCAAGAAGGCACTTTGATCGGACGTGGTTTGGAGAGCGTGCTAGCGGATGAGATGCGCGCATTGAAGCGTAGCGGTTTTGCCGATGCACGTATTGCCGCACTGATGGAAACTGATGATGCGGCTGTTCGCGCTTATCGCCATGCGCTGAAAGTACGCCCCGTATTCAAACGTGTGGATACCTGCGCGGCAGAGTTCTCTACCAATACGGCTTACATGTATTCTACTTACGAAGAAGAGTGTGAATCCCTACCGACCAATAACAAGAAGATCATGGTGTTGGGCGGCGGTCCGAACCGTATCGGTCAAGGTATCGAGTTCGACTATTGCTGCGTACACGCTGCGCTTGCGATGCGCGAAGACGGTTACGAGACCATCATGGTCAACTGTAATCCTGAGACGGTCTCAACAGACTATGACACTTCCGACCGTTTGTACTTCGAACCGCTGACATTGGAAGATGTGTTGGAAGTGGTCGCTGTCGAAAAGCCAGTCGGCGTCATCGTGCAATATGGTGGTCAGACGCCTTTGAAGTTGGCGCATGGCTTGGCCAAGAGCGGCGTGCCCATCATCGGTACTTCGGTGGACATGATCGACATGGCAGAAGATCGCGCACGCTTCCAAGCGATGTTGCGTGAATTGAATCTGAAGCAACCGCCGAATCGCACTGCCAGCCACGTGGCGGAAGCGGTCGCAGGCGCAGCCGAGATCGGCTTCCCACTGGTGATGCGCCCCTCTAACGTGTTGGGCGGACGCGGCATGGAGATCATCCATGCGCTGCCGGACCTTGAGCGCTACATGCGTGATGCGGAAGAGTTGGCCAAGATCTATCCAGAGCGTATGCCTATCCTGCTCGACCGCTTTTTGAACGATGCGATCGAAGTGGATGTGGATGCGGTGTCCGACGGCAAGCAAGTCATCATCGGCGGCATCATGGAGCACATCGAAGAAGCGGGCGTGCATTCAGGTGACTCTGCGTGTTCATTGCCGCCTTACTCTTTATCAGTAGCGATGCAAGATGAGTTGCGTCGCCAGACCGTGGCGATGGCGAAGTCACTCAACGTGGTTGGCTTGATGAACGTGCAGTTCGCCATCCAAGGCGAGACTGTCTACGTGTTGGAAGTGAATCCACGTGCTTCGCGCACCGTGCCGTTCGTATCCAAGGCGACTGGTGTGCCTTTGGCCAAGATCGCCGCACGTTGCATGGCAGGTCAAAGTTTGGTATCGCAAGGCGTGACGAAAGAGATCATCCCGCCTTACTACTCAGTGAAAGAGGCGGTGTTCCCTTTCATCAAATTCCCAGGCGTCGATACCATCCTCGGTCCAGAGATGAAATCTACGGGCGAAGTGATGGGCGTGGGCGCAACTTTTGCTGAAGCTTTCGTTAAGTCGCAACTGGGCGCGAGTGTTAAATTGCCGAAGAGTGGCAAGGTGTTCATCAGTGTGCGCGAAGCTGACAAGGCAGGCACGGTGGAAGTGGCGCGTTCATTGAAAGAATTGGGCTTCACCATTTTGGCCACACGCGGCACGGCAGCTACCATTGCCGCAGCCGGGGTTGACGTTACGGTAGTGAACAAAGTGCAAGAAGGTCGTCCGCACATCGTGGATATGATCAAGAATGGCGATGTCAGCCTCATCGTGAATACAGTGGATAGCAAACCTTCAGTGATGAAGGACTCCTATTCCATTCGCAATGCCGCTTTGCAAGGTCGGGTGACTTATTACACGACCCTGTCGGGCGCGCGTGCCGCTTGTTTAGGTATGCATCACTTGGCCGAGTTGCAAGTCTATGACGTGCAGTCGCTGCATCGTCGTATCAATTAAGAAAGTACCAACATGAGTAAAGTCCCCTTGACGGTGGTTGGCGCTGAAACATTGCGCAAAGAATTGCATAACCTAAAGACGGTTGAACGTCCGTGGGTGATTAACGCTATTTCAGAAGCGCGTGCGCAAGGCGATTTGTCGGAGAATGCAGAGTACGAAGCGGCCAAAGAAAAACAGTCTTTTGTTGAAGGGCGCATTATTGAATTGGAATTCAAACTCGGTAGCGCGCAGATTATCGATCCTAAAACACTGAATGCTGACGGACGTTGTGTGTTCGGTTCAACGGTGATTCTGGAAGACACCCAGAGCGGTGACGTGGTGACGTATCAAATCGTGGGCGAAGATGAGTCGGATATTAAGCAACGCAAAATCTCCATCAAGTCGCCGATTGCGCGGGCATTGATTGGTAAGTCCAGCGGGGATGTGGCTGAAGTGCAAGCGCCAGGCGGCGTGCGGGAGTACGAAGTCGTCGAAGTGCAATATATTTGAAACGGGAAACTTGTGTGGGGTGGGCAAACAGTTGCATCGTTTGCCCACGCGTCTGTTAGGTCTTACTTCCCAACTGCTTCTTGGTGAGTGCTTTACCTGAACGTTTTTTAGGGGCTTTGGCGATAGGCGTGGCAAGTGGGCGATAGATCACCAGTATTTTTCCGATGTGTTGCACTGCGCCTGCATTGAGGATTCCGCATATTTCTGTGAGCATGGCGGCACGTGCCTCACGGTCATCATTCATCACACGCACCTTTAGCAAGTCGTGACTTTTCAACGAACGCTCAATTTCATCTAGTACCGCAGGGCTGAGTCCTGCGTTTCCAATAATGACAATGGGTTTAAGGGCATGAGCGCGACCCTTGAGTTCGAGGCGCTGGGATACAGAGAGATTTAGCATGAGGTGCTCCAATTGAAGGCGAGCATTCTAGCAAAAACAAAGGCTTTCTCCGTAGATTTCGAAGATTGATGCAGAGCGGTGTGCGTGAATGGGCGCTACGGGGTGGTTAGAGAATGAGTAATGAGTGGTTTTTTAATCTGCGTGAATCTGCGAAATCGGCGGGCAAACGCTTTTAGGTTCGGATTCGATGAAAGCTACTAAAACCAGCAAACAATGGATGCAGGAGCATGTGAATGATCCTTATGTGCAGATGGCACAAAAGGATGGTTACCGTGCGCGCGCCGCTTATAAGCTAATCGAGTTAGACGAGCGCGATCATCTCATCAAGCCGGGCATGGTGGTGGTGGATTTGGGGGCAGCACCTGGCAGCTGGTGTCAGGTGGCGGTCAAAAAAATAGGCACTCATGGGCGCATTATTGCGTTGGATTTATTGCCCATCCATCCCATGTCGCGCGTGGAATTTATCCAGGGTGACTTCCGCGAGGATGACGTGCTGGCGCAGTTAGAAAAGATGCTCGATGGTCGCCAAATTGGGCTTGTAATGTCCGATATGGCCCCCAATATCAGCGGCGTAGGCATTTCAGATCAAGCGCGTTCCATGTATTTGGCGGAATTGGCGTTGGATTTTGCCGCGAAGCATCTTGCGCCTGGCGGTTCATTCGTGGTGAAAATTTTTCAAGGTGTGGGCTTTGAGGATTATGTGAAATTGGCGCGTGGACATTTCGATAAAGTGGTTACACGCAAGCCCAAAGCTTCTCGTGATCGCAGTAGTGAACAGTATTTAGTTGGGTTAGGAAAGCTTGAGAAATAGTGTTGTAACGTGTCTAATGCGAATTCGTTTTTTCGCTCATTTGAGAGGCTGCTGTGAATAATCTATTTAAGAGTGTCGGGATTTGGTTGGTCGTCGCGTTGGTGTTGATGACGGTGTTCAATCAATTCAATGCGCGTCAGCAATCGACCGCGCAAGTGCAGCTGGATTATTCCGCTTTCCTTGAGGAGGTGAAGCAGGGGCATGTGGATAAAGTGACGATTGAAGGCCGTACGCTCAAAGCCACCACCACCGAAGGAAAACGCATCACCAGCTTTGCGCCTAGCGATATTTGGTTGGTCTCCGATTTGCTCAAGAATGGCGTGAAAGTTGAAGCTAAACCAGAAGAAGAAGCCAGCTTTTTAAGCCAAGTGTTTATTTCGTGGTTTCCTATGCTGCTGCTGATCGGCGTATGGATTTTCTTTATGCGTCAGATGCAGGGCGGGGGCAAAGGCGGCGCATTTTCTTTCGGAAAAAGTAAAGCGCGCTTGCTAGACGAGGCCAAAGAGAGCATCACCTTCGCCGATGTGGCTGGCTGCGATGAAGCCAAAGAAGAAGTCTCCGAGTTGGTCGATTTTCTGCGCGATCCAAGCAAATTCCAAAATCTAGGCGGGCGTATACCACGTGGTGTGTTGATGGTGGGTAGCCCTGGTACAGGTAAAACACTGTTGGCCAAAGCCATTGCAGGCGAAGCCAAAGTGCCGTTCTTCTCGATCTCGGGTTCAGACTTTGTTGAAATGTTTGTCGGTGTGGGTGCGGCACGTGTGCGCGACATGTTCGAGCAAGCCAAGAAAAGCGCACCTTGCATCATCTTCATTGATGAAATTGATGCGGTGGGCCGTCAACGGGGCGCAGGGCTGGGCGGTGGTAATGATGAGCGCGAACAAACACTGAATGCGCTACTGGTTGAGATGGATGGTTTTGAAGGCGCGAGTGGTGTGATTGTGATTGCCGCGACTAACCGTCCTGATGTGTTGGATGCTGCGTTGTTGCGTCCTGGACGCTTTGACCGTCAAGTGGTCGTGCCTTTGCCAGATATTCGTGGGCGTGAGCAAATTTTGCTGGTACATATGCGCAAAGTGCCTGCTGGCGCTGACGTTAATCCCAATATCTTGGCACGCGGCACGCCAGGTATGTCGGGTGCGGACTTGGCTAACCTAGTGAATGAAGCCGCGCTGTTTGCAGCGCGTCGCGGCAAACGCTTCGTTGAGATGGATGATTTTGAATCCGCCAAAGACAAAATTTTCATGGGAGCAGAACGTCGCGGCATGGTGATGCCAGAGGAAGAACGTCGCAACACGGCGTATCACGAATCGGGTCACGCTTTGGTCGCACGTTTGATGCCCAAGACTGATCCGGTGCATAAAGTGACGATCATTCCACGCGGACGGGCGCTGGGATTGACTATGCAACTGCCTTCGGAAGATCGTTACAGCATGGACAAGATTCGCATTCTGTCTACGATTACGGTGTTGTTTGGCGGACGCATTGCCGAGGAAGTATTCATGGGGCAAATGACCACAGGCGCTTCTAACGACTTTGAACGAGCCACCGATATGGCACGCAAGATGGTCACGCAATGGGGCATGTCAGAAGCACTGGGCACGATGGTGTATGGTGAGAATGAAGGCGAGGTTTTCCTTGGCCGCTCTGTCACTACGCATAAAAATATTTCAGAAACAACCATGCAAAAAGTGGATGCTGAAATCCGCCGCATCCTCGATGAGCAATATGCATTGGCGCGTAAATTAATCGAAGCCAATCGTGACAAGATGGAAGCGATGACGCAAGCCTTGCTGGAATGGGAAACTATTGATGCTGATCAGATTGATGACATTATGTCAGGCAAGCCACCCCGTGCACCCAAACCTAGCCAAAGCACAAAAGCTGCTGTGCCACCTAAAGATGATGCGCCCGCTGCGCCTGTGATTGAGCAGCCAGTCGAGAACGTTTAATCAAAATACGGAGGTGCAAACCTCCGTTTTCTTATGTTTCATTGCGGCAAATTCCAGTTCGATTTGAAGCGCCCACTTGTGATGGGCATTGTGAATGTCACGCCTGATTCATTTTCAGATGGCGGACATCACGCATCCGCCGCCGCCGCAGTCAGTCACGCCTTGCAGTTGATAGAGGCGGGTGCGGACATACTCGACATTGGTGGCGAATCTACGCGTCCAGGTGCTGCAAGCGTGAGCGAGCAACAAGAATTAGATCGAGTGTTGCCTGTTATCGAAGCGCTACGTAGTTGTGCCGTGCCTCTTTCTATTGACACTTACAAGCCTGCGGTGATGCGCGCTGCGATTCAGGCGGGTGTCAGTATGGTGAATGACGTGAATGCCTTGCAGTCTGATTGTGCATTGCAAGCTGTGTTGCATAGTGATGTGGCGCTGTGTTTGATGCACAAACAAGGTACGCCGCTCACCATGCAACAGCGCCCGCATTATGAAAATGTGCTGGATGAGGTGGCGAGTTTTCTGTTGGAGCGCGTCGCGCTACTGGCGGCGGCGGGGGTGGCGCGTGAACGTATCGTGCTTGACCCTGGATTTGGATTTGGCAAGACACTTGAGCATAATCTGGTTTTGTTGCGTGACTTGGCGCGCTTGCAGGAATTAGGTTTGCCGTTGTTGGTGGGGCTGTCGCGTAAATCCATGTTGGGAGCGCTGACGGGGCGTGAGGTGAATGAGCGTGTGGCAGCGAGTGTGGCTGCCGCATTACTGGCAGTTCAACGCGGCGCTGCCATGGTGCGTGTGCATGATGTGCGCGAGACGGTGGATGCCTTGCAGATTTTGAATGCAGTCAATAAGGAGCAGACATGAGCAGAAAATACTTTGGAACAGATGGTGTGCGTGGACGTGTAGGTGACTATCCCATCACGCCACAATTTGTGATGCATTTGGGCTATGCGGCGGGCAAGGTGTTGGCGAGTGCGGAACATACAGCAGGAGAGCGTCCTGCGGTACTCATTGGCAAAGACACGCGCATCTCCGGTTATATGCTGGAGTCGGCTTTAGAGGCGGGACTGATTGCGGCAGGCATTGATGTTTATCTGGCGGGGCCGATACCGACGCCTGCGGTGGCCTATTTAACGCGCGCCTTGCGTTTGCAAGCTGGGGTCGTGATTTCTGCATCGCACAATCCATTCGAAGATAACGGGATTAAATTTTTCTCGGGTAATGGCACGAAACTGCCCGATGCCGTTGAGACCGCGATTGAAGATGAATTAGATAAGCCGATGCAGACGAATGCGTCGGAGGGCTTGGGCAAAGCCAAACGCATCGACGATGCTGTGGGTCGTTACATTGAGTTTTGCAAAAGCACTTTCCCAGCGGACATGAATCTGCGTGGACTCAAAATTGTGGTGGACTGTGCACACGGTGCGACCTATCACATCGCAGGCCACGTTTTGCATGAACTCGGCGCGGATGTTGTTACGATTGGCGCGCAGCCAAATGGTAAGAACATCAACGATGGTTACGGCGCGACCAAGCCACAGAATTTGCAGAAAGCTGTTGTCGAACACCAAGCTGACGTCGGCATTGCACTGGATGGCGATGGCGATCGCCTAGTCATGGTGGATGCACAAGGCGTGCTCTATGACGGCGACCAATTGCTGTATGTCATTGCCAAGCAGCGTCAGGCACAAGGCACGCTGAAAGGCGGGATGGTGGGCACGTTAATGACCAACCTTGCTTTTGAGCACGCCATGCAGAAACTGGGTATTCCGTTTGCGCGCGCCAAAGTAGGTGACCGCTATGTGATGGAAGTGTTGCAACAAAAGGGCTGGCAGCTAGGGGGTGAAAATTCTGGGCATATTATTTGTCTGGATAAACACAGCACAGGCGATGGCATCGTGTCTGCATTGCAAGTGTTAGAGGCTTTGCGCTCAAGTAAGCAAACACTGGCGCAAGCCGCGCAAGCACTCGTGATGTACCCGCAGATTTTGATTAACGTACGTGTGACGGGTAAGGCAGCAGCGCTGTTAGAACGCGCTGAAGTGAAAGCCGCTGCGGCAGACGCTGAAAAAGTACTGAATGGGAAAGGCCGCGTATTGTTGCGCCCATCAGGTACAGAACCCTTGCTACGCGTGATGGTTGAGGGTGAGGATGGAGTATTGGTAAAGCAATGCGCGGAGAAAATTGCCGAAGTGGTTAAGCAAATCGCCGCCTAACTTGGCGGAAGCGCAAAAACAAAACGCCGAGTCTCACTCGGCGTTTTGCATTCAAAGTGGCAAGCTAATTAACCGAAGCGCCCTGTAATGTAATCTTCAGTTTCGGTTCTCTTCGGATTGGTGAACACACTGCTGGTATCGCCAAATTCGATGAGGTCACCTAAATACATGTAAGCCGTGAAGTCGGAAATACGTGCGGCTTGCTGCATGTTGTGGGTGACGATGACGATGGTGAAATCTTTTTTCAGTTCTTCAATGAGCTTCTCAATGTGCGCGGTTGAAATGGGGTCAAGCGCTGATGTGGGTTCGTCCAGCAGCAACACTTGTGGTTTCACTGCGATGGCGCGGGCGATGCACAAACGTTGTTGTTGACCACCCGATAAGCCTGTTCCGCTTTGCTTGAGTTTATCTTTGACCTCACCCCACAGGGCGGCTTTCTTCAGCGCCCATTCCACGCGCTCATCCATTTCGTTACGGTTGAGTTTTTCGTAGAGCTTCACGCCGAATGCGATGTTGTCGTAGATGGACATCGGGAATGGGGTGGGCTTTTGGAACACCATGCCAATTTTGGCACGCAGGGTGTTGAGGTCCTGTTTTTTATCCAGCAAATTTTGCCCGTCTAGCAGCACTTCGCCCGTTGCACTTTGTTTTGGGTAGAGCTGGTACATGCGGTTGAAGGTGCGCAGCAGGGTGGATTTCCCACAACCCGATGGGCCAATGAAGGCAGTCACCATTTTTTCTGGAATGGTGAGGTTGATGTCTTTTAGTGCGCGGTATTCACCATAGAAAAAGTTGAGATCGCGTACGATGAGTTTGGGGGTGGTGATGATTTCGACCGTCATTTTATTCGTCCTTAATGGCTGCTTTTATTTTGGCGGAACATGATGCGCGCCACGATATTGAGGGTGAGTACACTCAAGGTGATGAGAAGAGCGCCAGTCCAAGCCAAACTTTGCCAATCTGCATAGGGGCTCATCGCGAACTGGAAGATGACGACGGGGAGATTCGCCATCGGTTGATTCATGTCGCTGTTCCAGAACTGGTTGTTAAGCGCGGTAAATAACAGGGGTGCAGTTTCGCCACTAATGCGTGCGACGGCCAACAATACGCCAGTCAAAATGCCTGCACGGGCAGCGCGCAGGGTAACGAAGTTGATGATTTTCCATTGCGGTGTGCCGAGTGCCGCTGCGGCTTCACGTAGGCTGTTGGGAATCAGGCGCAACATATTTTCGGTGGTGCGGATAACCACGGGAATGACGATGATGGAGAGTGCCAACGTGCCGCCCCAGCCAGAGAAGTGGCCAATTTGCATTACATAAACTTCATAAATAAACAGGCCGATGACGATGGAAGGGGCAGACAGCAATACGTCATTGATGAAGCGTGTGACCGGTGCAAGCCAGCCGCGCTGTCCAAATTCAGCGAGATACGTGCCTGCCAAAATGCCGATGGGGGTGCCAATCAGCGTGGCGGTAATGACCATCATCAGGCTGCCAAAGATGGCGTTAATCAAACCCCCAGCGCTACCGGGCGGCGGTGTGGTTTGCGTGAATACATGCATGCCTAAACCAGGCAGGCCGTGTTCGAGCAGTGTCCACAAAATCCAGCCCAGCCAAAATAAGCCAAATAGCATAGCCAGTACGGATATGCCCAAGCCAAGAGAATTGACGATGCGGCGACGTAAGTAGAGATCGAACATATTAAGCACCATGTCCTTCGCGTTTTTGCAGCTTGTGCAACATCAAGCGCGCCAGCGAAAGCACGACGAAGGTGATGAAGAACAATATCAATCCAAGTTCGATGAGTGAGGAGGTGTATAGCTCTCCCACAGCCTCGGCGAATTCGTTGGCAAGTGCTGACGAGATGCTATTGCCTGGCATCAAGAGCGATTGATTGAGTTCGTGAGCATTGCCTATGACAAAGGTGACGGCCATCGTCTCGCCTAGCGCGCGTCCCAAGCCGAGCATGATGCCGCCGACCACGCCAATTTTGGTGTATGGGAGAACGACTTTGAGCATCACTTCCCATGTGGTTGAGCCCAAGCCGTAAGCCGATTCTTTGAGCATGGTTGGCACCACATCAAACACATCGCGCATGACTGATGCGATAAAAGGAATAATCATGATGGCTAAGATAATCCCCGCTGTGAGCATGCCGATACCCATCGGCGGGCCCGAAAAAAATGGGCCAATAAAGGGCCACGAACCAATGTTTTCGGTGAGCCAAGGTTCAACATGGTCTGCGAATAAAGGCGCAAAAACGAACAATCCCCACATGCCATAAATAATGCTGGGAATGCCAGCTAGCAATTCAACTGCAATGCCGAGAGGGCGGCGCATCCAGTCAGGAGCAAGTTCGGTGAGAAAAACGGCGATACCAAAGCTCACAGGAATGGCGATGAGCAGTGCGATGAATGAGGTGATGAGTGTGCCAACGATGGGAATTAACGCGCCATACTGATCATTGACAGGATCCCATTCCGCGCTGGTGATGAAGCCGAAACCAAAGGCATGGATGGCGGGCATGCTACCCACGACAAGCGATGCAATGATGGCGGCGAGTAAAGCGAGTACGGAAAATGCGGATAGACGTGTCAGATTTCGAAACAGTGCATCAAGCACGGTTTGGCGTTTATGGAGCGATTCGCGCAGAAAATTCGGCATAGTGGATTTGTAAGGTTGTATAAAAAACACGAGGGCGTTTTCAGCCCCCGCGATTGTAACTTAATACCTGAAGCTTACTTCCATAGGGCTTTGCCCGATTTGTCTTTGACTTGCTCTTTCCAGGCATCGTGAATGGTGGTCTTTAACTTGGCAGGCAACGGTACATAGTCAAGGTCCGACGCTAGCTTGTCACCATTGCTGTACGCCCAGTCAAAAAATTTCAGCACTTCTTTTGCGTTGTCGATTTTTTCTGGTGACTGCGGGATAAGCACAAATGTCGCGCCAGTGATGGGCCAGCTACCTTTGCCCGTTTGGTTCGTCAAGATTTCGTAGAAGCCTTTCTTTTTATCCCATTTTGCATTGGCAGCGGCTGCTTTGAAGCTGTCGTCATTGGGTGCAACAAATTGCCCTTCGAGATTTTTAAGCTGTACAAAATTCATTTTGTTTTGCAGGGCGTAAGCGTACTCGACATAACCGATGGAGTTTTTGATGGTTTGTACAAAAGAGGCAACGCCTTCATTGCCCTTGCCACCTGTCCCTACAGGCCATTTCACTGCCTTATCAGCACCCACATCGTTTTTCCATGACGCGCTGACTTGCGCTAGGTAATGGGTGAAAATGAACGTGGTGCCTGAACCATCGGCGCGATGCACAACAGTGATTAGTTTGCTGGGTAAATTTAACCCTGCGTTGTCGGCAACGATGCGCGGGTCATTCCATTGCGTGATTTTGCCTTGATAAATATCGGCTAATACTTGGCCGGAAAGTTTCAGTGTTCCTTGAGCAATACCTTCCAAATTGACGATGGGTACAACACCGCCAATTACAGTAGGAAATTGCATTAAGCCATTTTTGGAAAGTTCTTCAGGTGTCATAGGCGCATCGGAAGCGCCAAAATCGACAGTCTTTGCTTGAATTTGTTTAATGCCGCCACCCGAACCGATGGACTGGTAGTTCATGCCCACCCCCGTTTTGATTTTGTAGGCTTCCGCCCATTTGGCATAAAGGGGGTAAGGGAAGGTCGCACCTGCCCCTGTAATATCCACGGCGAAAGCCGTGCTTGTAATGAGTATCCCAGTCACTAGGACGAAGCTATTTAGCATTTTCATGTAATGATTTACTCCAGAAAAAGGGAAAGGATTAATCGCTGATTCTTTTATGCGGGAGAATCTTAAGCGTTAATTGTTGCAACTATATTACACAAGTAAAACGGCGCTCAAGAAAATGTATAGAAGCTTGAGTAACAAGGTAGGCTAACCGCATTGGGTATAAGGTTTGATGACACTTTGATTGACCATTCTTTGATTCATGGGTAGTATCGCCCGCCTTGAAACGACTAAAGCGAATCAATATGCGCCGCAAGCTGGTAGTTGGAAATTGGAAAATGTACGGCAATCTGGCGCGCAACAAAGCCTTGCTGGAAGGGGTGTTAGAAGGGGTGAGTAATTTGCGTAATGCGGATTACGGTGTTTGCGTCCCTTACCCCTACTTGGCTCAAGCTCAAGCGATGCTGCAAGGAAGCAATATCGCGTGGGGCGCGCAAAACGTAAGTCAAAATGAACAAGGCGCTTTCACAGGCGCAGTAGCGGCGGGCATGTTGACTGATTTTGATTGTCGTTATGTCATCATTGGTCATTCAGAGCGTCGTGCATTGTTTCATGAGAGTAACGACATCGCGGCAACCAAATTCGATACGGCGCTTAAAGCGGGTCTGACGCCGATTTTTTGCGTGGGTGAAACTTTGGCGGAGCGCGAAAGCGGCATAACAGAGCAGGTTGTGGCACGTCAGTTGGAAGTGATTCTGAATCACGTGGGTGCGCAAGCTGTGGCAAAATCCGTTGTGGCTTATGAGCCTGTGTGGGCGATTGGCACAGGTAAAACAGCCACGCCAGAGCAGGCGCAAGCTGTGCATGCGTTTATTCGGCAACGGGTTGCGCAGTTGGATAAAGGAGTGGCGCAAGAATTACGTATTTTGTATGGCGGCAGTATGAAGCCAGCTAACGCGGCTGAACTTTTGGCGATGCAGGATATTGATGGGGGTCTCATAGGCGGAGCGTCTTTGGTGGCCGAAGAATTTGTGGCGATTTGTCGCGCAGCACAATAATCATTTTGTAGTTGGAGTCGAGTGTGGAAACAATAGTTTGGGTAGTGCATATCATTACGGCGTTGGTGTTGATTGGTTTGGTTCTGATTCAGCATGGTAAAGGTGCGGATATGGGAGCGGCTTTTGGCACCGGTTCGGCGGGAAGTCTGTTTGGTTCTAGCGGTTCTGCAAATTTCTTGAGTCGCAGCACGAAATATGCTGCGGCAATTTTCTTTGTGACCAGTTTGTCGTTAACTTATCTTTACTCGCAACCTGTGCAGCAGGCAGGTGTGATGGATAGGGCAGATATTAATGTGCTGTCAAAAGAAGCGCCTGCCGCAGCAGTAGTTGACACAAGTGATTCCAAGGTAAAAGAAATACCGAAGTAAAAAGTTATATGCGGAGTTGGCGGAATTGGTAGACGCGCAGCCTTGAGGTGGCTGTGTCCGTAAGGACGTGAGGGTTCGAGTCCCTTGCCCCGCACCAGAATACATAGAACCAAGGCCTAAAGGCGAAGGTCATAAAAATAGAGCAGCTTTGATATTGCGAGCCTTCAAAGGGAGGGGAACTCAAAAATGTTGGAAAATTATTTTCCGGTTCTGTTGTTCATCGGCATTGCGCTGGTGATGGGCATTGCTCCAATTGTGTTGGGCATGTTGGTTGGGCCTAATCGCCCCGACGACAAAAAACTCTCTCCCTACGAGTGCGGTTTTGAAGCTTTCGAAGACGCGCGCATGAAGTTTGATGTGCGCTTCTATCTCGTTGCCATCCTCTTTATCTTATTTGATCTCGAAATTGCCTTCCTGTTTCCATGGGCCATTGTGCTTAAGGAGTTGGGTACTTTTGGTTTTGTTTCCATGATGGTTTTCTTGGCCATCCTTGTCGTTGGTTTTATCTATGAGTGGATGAAAGGGGCCTTGGAATGGGAATAGAAGGCATATTGGAAAAAGGCATTGTTACCACGACTGCCGACACCATTATCAATTACGCGCGCACCGGATCATTGTGGCCAATGACTTTCGGTTTGGCGTGTTGTGCGGTGGAGATGATGCATCTGGCGCTCGCGCGTTATGATTTAGATCGTTTTGGTGCAGGCGCATTTCGTCCCAGTCCGCGTCAGTCTGATGTGATGATTGTAGCGGGCACGCTGTGTAACAAGATGGCGCCCGCATTGCGTAAGGTGTATGACCAAATGGCCGAGCCGCGCTGGGTTATTTCCATGGGGTCGTGTGCCAACGGTGGCGGCTACTATCATTACTCTTATTCGGTGGTGCGCGGTTGCGACCGTATTGTTCCCGTCGACATCTATGTTCCCGGTTGCCCGCCCACGGCGGAGGCGCTGCTGTACGGAGTAATCCAATTGCAGAACAAAATCAAACGTACCAACACCATCGCGCGCTAGGCTGATATGACAAACGATCTGACTGGTTTGAAATCAATCTTGAATGAAACGCTCACTGACAAAATCGTGAGTCTTGAGGAGCGATTGGGCGAATTAACGCTGGTTGTAAAAGCGCTGGATATGCAAAGCGTGTTTTTGCGTTTGCGTGACGACGCTGCTTTGCGTTTTGAAGAGTTGCTGGATGTTTGCGGCATGGATTACTCCACCTACGGCAGTGAGTCGACTGAAGACGGTCGTTATGTGGTGGATGTGGTGCATGCGGGGCCTCGTTTTGCGGCCGTCTATCATTTACTTTCCCTCTCGCATAATCAGCGATTGCGTGTACGTGTATTTGCCGAAGAGGACGCGTTGCCCGTCCTTGAGTCGGTGAACGCCATTTGGCCTTCTGCGAATTGGTATGAGCGTGAAGCCTTTGATCTATATGGAATCATCTTCACAGGTCATTCTGATTTGCGTCGTTTGCTCACGGATTACGGCTTTGTAGGCAACCCTTTCCGTAAAGACTTCCCTTTGTCGGGTACGGTGGAAATGCGTTACGACGCAACGCAGCGTCGCGTTATCTACGAGCCTGTTGTAATCGAACCGCGCGAAGTGACACCGCGCTCCTTACGTGAAGAAAATTTCGGACGACACTAATCATGGCTGAAATTAAAAACTACACAATGAACTTTGGGCCGCAACATCCGGCCGCACATGGCGTGTTGCGCTTGGTGTTGGAATTGGATGGCGAAGTGATTGTGCGTGCCGACCCCCACATTGGCTTGCTACATCGCGCCACTGAAAAATTGGCTGAACATAAGACCTATCTGCAATCCGTGCCGTACATGGATCGCTTGGATTATGTGTCCATGATGGTTAATGAACATGCCTATGTCATGGCGATTGAGAAAATGGCGGGTATTCAAGTTCCGCTGCGTGCTCAATATATTCGCGTTATGTTTGATGAAATCACGCGCGTTCTCAATCATCTGCTGTGGTTGGGGGCGTCGGGCATCGACCTAGGTGCGATGACGATGTTCTTCTACACCTTCCGCGAACGCGAAGACTTATTTGATGTGTATGAAGCGGTATCCGGCGCGCGTATGCACGCTGCGTATTATCGTCCAGGTGGGGTGTATCGAGACTTGCCTGACACGATGCCGCAATATCTGCCGAACAAAATTCGCAGTGCGGCCGCTGTTAAAAAAATGAATGAGAATCGCCAAGGGTCGGTGTTAGATTTCTTGGAAGATTTCACGCGTCGATTCCCCGGTTATATTGATGAGTATGAAACCTTGCTGACGGACAATCGTATTTGGAAGCAACGCACGGTGGGGATTGGTGTTGTATCGCCTGATCGCGCTAAAGCAATGGGCTTTACAGGGCCGATGTTGCGCGGCTCTGGAGTCGAATGGGACTTGCGTAAAACGCAGCCTTATGAAGTGTATGACAAGTTAGATTTCGACATCGCTGTGGGGGTAGAGGGCGATTGTTACGACCGCTATCTGGTGCGCGTGGAAGAAATGCGTCAATCCAATCGCATCATTAAGCAATGTATTAACTGGTTACGCCAAAACCCTGGCCCAGTGATTGCGGATAGCGTCAAATTTGTGCCGCCAGGGCGTGAGTCCATGAAGCAAAACATGGAAGAACTGATTCACCACTTCAAGTTGTTCACTGAAGGCTTTCAAGTGCCTGCGGGTGAGGCGTATGCCGCTGTTGAGCATCCCAAAGGTGAGTTCGGTATTTATTTGGTTTCGGATGGTGCGAACAAACCCTATCGCATGAAAATTCGTGCGCCGGGCTTCCCGCATCTGGCTAGTTTGGATGAAATGGGGCGTGGACACATGATTGCTGACCTGGTTGCCATCATCGGTACACAAGACATCGTATTCGGGGAGATTGATCGCTAATGCTATCCCAACAAGTCACCACGCTCATCGACAAAGAGCTCAAAAAATACCCTGCCAATCAACGTCAATCTGCTGTGATGGCGGCATTGCGTTTCGTGCAGGACGAAAAAAGTTGGATTGCTACAGATGACATGGTGGACATCGCCAACTATCTGGGGATGCAACAAATGGCGGTCTATGAAGTCGCCACTTTCTATCACATGTACAACTTGAAGCCCATGGGTAAGCACACCTTGACAGTGTGCACCAATCTGTCATGTACGCTTTGCGGCTCGGGCGATTCTGTCGCTTACCTAGAGAAAAAATTGGGCATCAAAATGGGTGAGGTGACGGCTGATGGTAAGTTTGGTTTGCGCGAAGGCGAATGCATGGGGGCATGCATTGATGCGCCACTGTTGACGCTGAATAACAAAAAAATGTGCGGTAAGCTGACTAACGAAAAAATCGACAAAATTTTGGCAGACTTGGACGGGGGGAAAGCATGAGCAAGCCCATTCTTCTCGTTACGGCTGCCGATGGCCTCGCCAATTTAGACAATTACGTTAAAGCAGGGGGCTATCAAGCCTTGCGCAAAGTGTTGACGGAAAAGATGTCGCCTGAAACCATCATCGCGGAAGTGAAAGCGTCTGGTCTGCGTGGTCGCGGCGGTGCGGGCTTTCCCACCGGTTTGAAGTGGAGCTTCATGCCACGCAACTACCAAGGCGACAAATACATTGTATGTAACTCGGATGAAGGTGAGCCAGGTACTTGCAAGGACTGGGACATTCTGCGTTACAACCCCCATGCACTCATTGAAGGTATGGCCATCGCGGCCTATACAATTGGTGCGAAAACGGGATACAACTACATCCACGGCGAAATTTTTGAAGCGTATGAAGTCATGGAAACCGCGTGCGAAGATGCGCGTAAAGCAGGCTATCTAGGCAAGGGCATTTTGGGGTCTGACTTTGAATTTGATTTACATAATCATCTGGGCTACGGCGCTTATGTGTGCGGCGAAGAGACTGCCTTGCTCGAATCCATCGAAGGTAAAAAAGGTCAACCCCGCTTCAAACCACCTTTCCCTGCCAGCTTCGGTTTGTATGGCAAACCCACCACCATCAATAACACAGAAACTTTAGCCAGCATCCCCTCCATCATTCAAAACGGCGGACAAAAATTTGCGGATATGGGCGTGGCGAACAGCGGCGGGTTTAAGTTGTTCTCTGTGTCGGGGCATGTGAATAATCCGGGAAATTTTGAAGTGCCAATGGGTACGCCTTTCGCGGAATTGCTGAAGATGGCGGGAGGTGTGCGTCACGGGCATAAGCTCAAAGCCGTTATTCCTGGCGGATCATCTATGCCCGTGTTGCCTGGCGAAATCATGATGGATGTGAACATGGATTACGACTCGTTGCAAAAAGCAGGGTCGTATCTGGGGTCGGGTGCAGTCATCGTGATGGATGACACCACCTGTATGGTGCGTGCGCTTGAGCGTTTGGCCTATTTCTACTTTGAAGAATCATGTGGTCAATGCACACCGTGCCGTGAAGGTACGGGCTGGCTGTATCGCATCGTGCATCGCATTGAAAAAGGAGAAGGTAAGCCAGAAGATCTAGATTTACTCCTAGACCTATGCGACAACATTGCAGGGCGCACCATCTGCGCATTGGGCGACGCGGCGGCATGGCCAGTACAAGGCATGTTGAAGCATTACCGCAAAGAATTCGAATATCACATCGAGCATAAACGCTGCTTGGTATAAGGCTGACGGACGGGTGAGCAATGATTAATATCGAAATTGACGGCAAGCAAATCGAAACGGATAACGGTTCGACCGTAATCGAAGCCGCACACAAAGCGGGTATCGCGATTCCCCATTTCTGTTATCACAAAAAGCTCTCCATTGCGGCCAATTGCCGCATGTGTTTAGTGCAAGTAGAAAAAGCCCCCAAGCCTTTGCCTGCCTGCGCTACACCCGTCACCGAAGGCATGAAAATTTTCACGCATTCGGACCAAGCAGTTAAAGCGCAAAAAGGGGTGATGGAATTCTTGCTAGTGAATCACCCGTTGGACTGCCCCATCTGCGACCAAGGCGGCGAGTGCATGTTGCAGGATATGTCAGTAGGTTATGGCGCAGGTCATTCTCGATATCACGAAGAAAAGCGTGTGGTGTTAGGCAAGGACATTGGCCCCTTGGTATCGGCAGAAGAAATGAGCCGTTGTATCAGTTGCACCCGTTGCGTGCGTTTCGGTCAGGAAGTGGGCGGACAAATGGAGCTGGGGCAAGCCTTCCGAGGCGAACATGCCGAAATTATTTCATTCGTTTCGAGCACAGTGGATTCGGAACTCTCCGGCAATATGATTGACCTGTGCCCAGTGGGCGCGCTCACCAGCAAACCCTTCCGCTACAAAGCGCGTTCGTGGGAATTGTCACGTCGCCGTTCAGTCAGTGCGCATGACAGTCTCGGTTCAAGCTTGGCCGTGCACACCAAAAACAATCAAGTGCTGCGTGTGCTGCCTATTGAAAATGAAGCCATCAATGAGTGCTGGTTATCCGACAAAGACCGTTTCGCCTATGAAGGGCTGAACACGCCAGATCGTTTGACCAAGCCGATGATTAAGCAAGATGGCAAGTGGTTGGAAGTGGAATGGCAAGTTGCCTTGGAATACGCGGCCAATGCATTGCGCCACATCGCCAATGGCGCGGGTGCAGAGCAGCTTGGTGCGTTGACCACTGGTGGCTCGACACTGGAAGAGATGTACCTGTTACAAAAACTCGTGCGAGGCATGGGCAGTGACAACGTGGACTTCCGTCTTCGTCAAGCTGACTTCAGTGCGGACGGCAAGCAACAAGGCGCACCTTGGCTAGGTATGGCAGTGGCTGATTTTAGTCGCGCTGACCGTTTGCTGATTGTGGGTAGTTTTTTACGCAAAGATCATCCCTTATTGGCTGCACGTATTCGACAGGCCGTTAAAAAAGGGCTGCAAGTGAGCGTGATCCATTCCGTGGATGATGATTTGCTGATGCCAGTAGCACACAAAACGGTGGTTGCACCGAATGCCTTGGTGAGTACCTTGGCGCAATTGGCGCAAGCTGTGACAGCCAAGCAAACCGAGGGTATGGCAGGCAGTTTAGTGAGTGGCGAGCGTGTCGCCGTCATGCTGGGTAATTTTGCGCAACAACATCCGCAAGCGGCGCAACTACACACACTGGCGCAACAAATAGCCAGTGCGACTAAAGGAAAGCTGGGATTTTTGGGCGAGGCTGCAAACAGTGTAGGTGGCTACCTTGCTCAAGCTAAACCTAGCGCGACTGGTCTCAATGCAAGCAGCATGTTGAGCAATCCACGCAAGGCCTATGTGTTGCTCAATGTTGAACCCGAATTGGATTGCGCCAACCCACAACAGGCGCTCGCTGCGATGCAGGGGGCTGACACGGTGATTGCGCTCACCGCCTATAAACATAAGGCATTGGACTATGCTGATGTGCTGCTGCCGATTGCGCCTTTCACGGAAACTTCAGGTACGTTTGTGAGTGCCGAAGGTCGTGTGCAAAGCTTCAAAGGCGCGGTGAAACCCTTGGGCGAAGCGCGTCCTGCGTGGAAAGTGTTACGTGTTTTAGGCAATCTGCTCAAGGTCGAGGGCTTCGAATTTGATACGTCAGAAGCCGTGCGCGATGAAGTGCTCAAGGGGGTTGATGTCGCCTCCAATTTGAATAACACGCTCGCGGGTGTGGAAGTTCAAGCAACGTCCGCAGCATCAGGTATGCAGCGCGTGAGTGAGGTGCCTATTTACGCAACGGATGCCATCGTGCGTCGCTCCGCGCCCTTGCAAGCCACTGCCGATGCATCCACGCCGCAGGTCTGGATGCACAGCGAAGAGTTGAACAATATCGGCGTCAAATCCGGCATGAACGTAAAAGTGATGCAAGGTTCGGGTAGCGTTAAATTGGCATGTCATGCAGATGACAAATTGCCTAAAGGCGTGGTGCGTGTGGCAGCAGGTCACCCAGCAACCGCAGCGCTTGGTGCGATGTTCGGTGAGATCACAGTGGAGCGTGCATGATGGAGCTGCTACAAACGTTACAACTATTAGGGCAAGACCTACTGGGCGCTGCATGGATGCCCGTGTGGACGGTCATCAAAATCATGCTCATCGTCTTGCCTATCATGGGCACTGTCGCCTACCTCACCTTGATGGAACGCAAAGTGTTGGGCTTCATGCAAATCCGTCCTGGTCCGAATCGGGTGGGTTACTGGGGCTTGTTGCAACCCGTGGCGGACGGCATCAAGTTGCTGACCAAAGAATTCATCATCCCCAATGGCTCAAATAAATTTTTATTTGTTGCTGCGCCTGTATTGGCATTAACGCCTGCGCTAGCGGCATGGGCAGTTATCCCTTTTGATGACGGTATGACATTGGCGAATGTAAATGCGGGCATGTTGTACCTAATTGCCATGACATCATTGGGTGTCTACGGCATCATCATTGCGGGCTGGGCATCCAATTCCAAATATGCTTTTCTCGGCGCTTTGCGTTCTGCCGCACAAATTGTGTCCTATGAATTAGCAATGGGATTTGCTTTGGTGTGCGTGTTACTAGCCGCACAGAGTATGAATTTTGGCGACATCGTGCGCGGTCAGTCGCACGGTAACGGCATGCTGGGTTGGTATTGGATTCCTCTGTTTCCCATGTTCATTGTGTATTTCTTAGCAGGCGTGGCTGAAACCAATCGCGCCCCCTTTGACTTAGCAGAAGATGAATCCGCCATCGTTGCCGGCTTCCACACGGAATACTCCGGCATGGGCTTTGCCATTTTCTTCTTGGCTGAATACGCCAACATGATTTTGATTGCCGCGTTGACCTCGGTCATGTTTTTGGGTGGTTGGTTACCTCCATTTGATATTGCGCCGCTGAATCAAATTCCAGGACTCATTTGGATGATTGGCAAAATGTCCGTCATGCTGTTCATCTTCCTGTGGTTTCGCGCGACCTTCCCCCGCTATCGTTACGACCAATTAATGCGCTTGGGCTGGAAAGTGTTTATTCCCCTTACCTTAATTTGGGTAGTGGTGGTGGCGGCATGGATGCAGACACCGTATTGGCTGTGGTAAGTGGTCAAGCATTGGATATTTAGGGATAAACCATGAACACACTCATCAAATTTTTTAAGCCATTTTTGCTACTCGAGCTGCTTAAGGGCATGTCGGTAACTGGCAAATACTTTTTTGCACGCCACATTACTGTCGAGTATCCCGAAGAAAAAACACCGCAAAGTTTTCGCTTTCGCGGTCTGCATGCGCAGCGCCGATATCCCAACGGCGAAGAGCGTTGCATTGGGTGCAAGTTATGCGAAGCCGTGTGCCCCGCACTGGCCATAAAAATTGAGGTGGCTGAACGTGCAGATGGTTCGCGCCGTACCACGCAATACGACATTGATCTCACTAAATGTATTTTTTGTGGATTTTGCGAAGAGTCTTGCCCCGTGGATGCGATTGTTGAAACACGCGTATTTGAGTATCACGGCGAAAAGCGAGGTGATTTGTATTACACCAAAGAAATGTTGCTGGCAGTAGGCGATAAGCATGAAGCGCAAATCGCCCAAGACCGCGCGTCGGATGCGAAGTATCGCTAAATAGAGGACTGCCATGAGTTTTGAAACCATCTTGTTCTACCTATTTGCTGCGGTCACTGTATTCGCGGCACTGCGCGTCATCACTGCACGCAACCCACTGCATGCAGTGCTCTTCCTCGTGCTCGCATTTGTAAGTAGCGCGGGTATTTGGCTATTGTTGGAAGCAGAGTTTCTCGCTATTACGCTGGTGTTGGTTTATGTCGGCGCGGTCATGGTGTTGTTCTTGTTTGTGGTGATGATGCTCGACATCAATCTGGAGCAGCTACGAAAAGGTTTCTGGCAATGGTTGCCTGTTGGGGCGTTGCTGGCTGCTTTAATTGTGGTGCAAATGGTGTGGGTGCTCGGCGACAACAGCAACACCAATGGCCTGACTGCGATTAAGCATGCGGCGGACTACAGCAACACCAAAGAATTAGGCCGCTTGATTTACACCGACTATGTGTATCCCTTTGAATTAGCGGCTGTGTTGTTGTTAGTCGCGATGGTCGCAGCCATTGCGCTCACCTTCCGTCGCCGTCGCGATGTCAAAGCACAGGATATAAGCAAGCAAGTCAGCGTAAGACGCGAAGACCGTGTGCGTTTGGTGACAACACCTGCGGTAATGAAGCAGCAAAGTGATGAGCGTCGAGTGACGGATCGTCGTAACGCGGATTGATAGGGGAAAATTATGTTGAACGTCAGCCTTTCGCATTTTTTAGTACTAGGTGCAATCCTCTTTGCCATTAGTGTTGTAGGCATTTTTCTGAATCGCAAAAATCTGATTGTCTTGTTAATGGCTATTGAGTTGATGTTGTTGGCAGTGAATACCAATTTTGTTGCGTTCTCGCATTACCTCAACGACCCCTCCGGCCAAATTTTTGTATTTTTTATTCTGACCGTGGCCGCTGCTGAAGCCGCGATTGGCTTGGCCATTCTCGTGGTGCTGTTCCGCAATTTGCGCACCATTAACGTGGATGATTTAGGCACACTCAAAGGTTAATTCACATGGACATGAAAAGCCTGTATCTCGTTGTTCCGCTTGCGCCTTTACTAGGTGCGATTGCTGCTGGTCTATTCGGCAAGTGGCTGGGGCGTAACTGGTCGCACCGCATCACGATTGCGTTGGTCGCGGTCGCATTCGCAGCGTCGGTGCTTATTTTTCAAGATGTAGCCGCAGGCAATATCTTTAATGGCCCGATTTACACTTGGCTGACTTCTGAAACTGCCACTTTTGGTATCGGTTTTTTAATCGACAAACTCACTGTCACCATGATGCTGGTGGTGACCTTTGTGTCACTCATGGTGCATATCTACACCATCGGTTACATGCAAGAAGACCCTGGCTATCAGCGATTTTTCAGCTATATCTCCTTGTTCACCTTCTCCATGCTGATGCTGGTGATGGCGAATAACTTCATGCAACTGTTCTTTGGTTGGGAAGCCGTGGGTCTCGTTTCTTATCTGCTGATCGGTTTCTGGTACACCAAGCCCACGGCAATTTATGCCAACCTCAAAGCCTTTTTGGTGAACCGTGTCGGCGACTTTGGCTTTCTGCTAGGTATCGCTTTAGTGTTGATGGTGTTTGGAACATTGGACTATCAAACTGTGTTTGCCAATGCACATAACTACGCAAATGATTTAGCGCCCATTCCCGGCGTATCGTGGAATTTAATTACCGCAATTTGCATCTTGTTATTTATTGGTGCGATGGGTAAGA
>JABFSI010000127.1 GCA_013140695.1 Sideroxydans sp.
TTTCTGTACTTGGTACGAGCGCAATGGTGGACGTTGCAATGGCTGGGGCGCTCGCTGCGGGAGCGCTGGCGGACAATTGTGTTTCGCCTTGTTGTGCCAGCGCCATCAGGGGGTCAACGGGAATCAGCGGATACACATCCAGCACCATACGGTGGCCGTAATCTCCCACGGGTTTGAGGCTGAATAACTGCGGTTTGACCTCGGCTTTGAGGTCAAGTACCAAACGCACCACGCCCGGCTTGAAGCGTCCCACGCGCACACTTTTCACGTAGGGATCGTCGCGCCCAATTTTGTTCACGAGGGTGTTCAATTCGGCATTGATTTGGACGGCCTCTAAATCAATCACGAGGCGCTCTGGGTTTTTGAGGGTGAAAAGCGTGTAGCTAATGGCTTGCTTGGATTCAAGGGTGAGGCGGGTGTAATCCTGTGCGGGCCACACCCGTGCAGAATTGATGACGACTTCTGAATAGGCGCTAGATACGTAACACGTAAGGCTAACAAGAATTAAGCGGAGAAGTCGTTTAAGCATTGTTCACCTGAAGCTGAAAGTGCGCCGAGGACGAGTTTGCGCCCTGTGTTGAGTATCTCGAAAGACAGTACCAAGTCGGCAGCGGGAAGTAATCCTGCTGCCTGTTGCGGCCATTCCACCATGCAAATGTTCTGTCCATCAAATTCATCCCGAAAACCAGAAGTTTCCCATTCTTCAGCATCACGAAAGCGATACAAGTCGAAGTGGCGCAAGTGTAACCCGCTCGCTTCATAGCGTTCAACTAAGGTGTAGCTGGGACTTTTGACGCGGCCTGCATAACCTAACCCTTGCAACACAGCACGTACCCAAGTGGTTTTTCCCGCTCCCAAATCGCCGTGCAAATAAATTACTAATCCAGCATGTAGCACGTGTGCAAACTGGTTGCCGCAGGCGAGTGTGGCCGCCTCGTCAACTAAAGTTAATGTGAGTTTCCGCTTGGTGGTGGAATCCTTGCGGACAGCACTTCGGCTATGATTCGGCACATGCAAAATGATATACCTCAAATAAATTACGATGCACTCACCTTGCGTATCAAGGCGTGGGGCAGGGCGCTTGGTTTTCAAGCCGTTGGAATTAGCGACACCCATCTAGAAACCGCCGAAAGTGATTTGTTGCAATGGCTAGCGGATGGGCATCACGGCGCGATGGATTATATGGCAAAACATGGTGTGAAGCGTGCGCGCCCTGCCGAGCTGATTCCTGGCACTTTGCGCGTTATTTCGGTGCGCATGAATTACTACCCAGAGCACGCAAAAGATACCGATGTTGTGTTACAAAATGCTACAAGTGCGTTTATATCGCGCTATGCCTTGGGGCGCGATTATCACAAAGTATTGCGCAATCGACTGGAGAAGCTGGCGCAGCAAATACGTAATGAAGTCGAGTGTCAGTGTCGCGTGTTCACCGACAGCGCCCCCGTTCTAGAAGTCGAGTTAGCGCAGAAAGCGCAACTCGGATGGCGCGGCAAACACACCTTGTTGTTGTCTCGCGAACAAGGCTCGTGGTTCTTCTTGGGCGAGATATTCATCGACTTGCCGCTCCCCGTCGATGTGCCGCAAGAAAATCATTGCGGCAGTTGTAATGCTTGCCTAGACATCTGCCCCACCCAAGCCATCACCGCGCCTTACAAGCTAGATGCGCGGCGTTGTATCTCCTACCTCACCATCGAACTCAAAGACAGCATCCCCGTCGAGTTGCGTCCACTCATCGGCAACCGCATCTATGGTTGCGACGATTGCCAACTGGTGTGTCCGTGGAATCGTTTTGCGCAAAAGACCGTCGAGCCCGACTTTAGCATCCGCAATGGTTTGGATGACGTTAGCCTAATTGAGCTCTTCGCATGGGATGAAGCCATGTTCCTCGCAAAATTAGCTGGCAGTCCCATCTACCGTATTGGACATGCACAATGGTTGCGTAACATTGCTGTCGGTTTGGGTAACGCCCCCACCACCGAACCCGTGTTAACAGCCCTGCGAACACGCTTACAAGATCCTTCCTCCCTTGTGCGAGAGCATGTGGAATGGGCGTTACAACGACATTCAGCAGCATAAATTTCCTTGACAAATTTACATGCTCCCCTAGAATGCGCGCCTCTTCCGGGTCGTTAGCTCAGCTGGTAGAGCAGCGGACTCTTAATCCGTTTGTCGCAGGTTCGATCCCCGCACGACCCACCAGACCAAAAGACCTCGCAGAAATGCGAGGTCTTTTACATTTTTATTTGGAGAGTTTTATTTCTTCGTTATTTTTCGTTGTCCTGATTCCCGTATAGGGCTATATTGCGGGTCAGGGAGCGATGAAATGCAGAACGATAAAGATAACAAGCGCGCCGTAATTGAAGCGCGTCACCATGATCCTTTTTCATATTTAGGGTTACATCAAATCAAATCAGAGTGGGTGTTGCGAGTGTTTCAGCCATATGCGACTGAAATTGCTGTGCATGATGGCAAGAAATGGTTGCCGTTGGAGCGAGTGGATGCCGAAGGCTTATTCACTTGGCACGGTAAAGCCGCACTTCCTACCCCCTGCAAACTTCAATTAAGTTTCTTCAATCACGTGCTGGAAATGCACGATCCGTTCACGTTTGTGAGTGGCATTACCGAGCATGACCTGCATTTGTTTGCTCAAGGTAAATTGGAGCAGGCTTATCGTATGTTGGGTGCGCATCACCGTGAGCAACAAGGTGTATGGGGAGTACGCTTTGCAGTGTGGGCGCCGAATGCCGATCGTGTGAGTGTGGTAGGTGATTTTAATGGATGGGATGGACGTGTACATCCTATGCGTTCATTGGGTTCTAGCGGTGTGTGGGAAATTTTTGTGCCCGATATTGGTTTAGGCGAATTCTATAAATACGAAATTCGCAATCGCCATACCACCCAACTCATCACTAAAACTGACCCATATGGTTTCGGTTTTGAAATGCGTCCAGGTACCGCTTCCAAAGTGACGACGCTGGAAGGCTATGATTGGGATGACAGCGCTTGGATGGCGCAGCGCGCCGTACAGGAATGGCAACATAAGCCATTAAACGTTTATGAAGTGCATGTGGGTTCGTGGCGTCGTCATTGGGATGGGCGCTTCTATAATTTCCGCGAGCTAGCCGAAAGTTTAGTTCCCTATGTGTTGGAGATGGGATTCACGCACATTGAATTGATGCCAATTAGTGAGCACCCGTTAGATGAATCGTGGGGCTATCAGACCACGGGTTATTTCGGTGTGACCAGTCGTTTTGGTACGGCTGATGATTTCCGTTATTTTGTGGATGTCTGTCATCAAGCCAACATTGGCGTGATTTTAGATTGGGTGCCCGCGCACTTTCCTAAAGATGCGTTTGCGTTGGCACGCTTTGATGGCACAGCGCTCTATGAGCATGAAGATCCTCGTTTAGGCGAACATCAAGATTGGGGTACGCTCATTTTTAATTATGGGCGTAACGAAGTGCGTAATTTCCTACTATCCAATGCGCATTACTGGTTGAATGAATTCCACTTGGATGGATTGCGCGTCGATGCTGTTGCATCCATGTTGTATTTGGATTACTCACGCAAAGCAGGTGAATGGTTACCCAATAAACATGGCGGACGCGAAAACATTGAAGCGGTTGATTTCTTCCGTGAACTGAATGTGATGACGCATCAGCGCTTTCCCGGCACGTTGACGTTGGCCGAAGAGTCCACTTCTTGGCCGATGGTGTCGCGTCCAACTTATTTGGGCGGACTGGGCTTTTCGATGAAGTGGAATATGGGTTGGATGAACGACACGTTGTCTTACGTCGAACTTGATCCCGTGCATAGGCGCTATCATCAAAACATGCTGACCTTCGGGCAACTTTATAGTTACACCGAAAACTTTGTGATGCCTTTCTCGCATGACGAAGTGGTGCATGGTAAAAAATCATTGCTGGATAAAATGCCGGGCGATGGTTGGCAAAAGTTTGCCAATTTACGATTGCTCTTCACATACCAAATGACCAATCCAGGTAAGAAGCTTAATTTTATGGGTAATGAAATTGCGCAAGGTCACGAGTGGAAAGTGGGGGGTGAGTTGGATTGGTATTTACTGGGGCATGACTCACATAAGGGTGTGCAAACATTGGTGCGTGATGTAAATCACCTATACCAAAAGATACCCGCCTTGCATGAACAAGATTTTTCGCACGATGGTTTTGCATGGGTGGACTGCACCAATGCGGACCAATCCATTCTGATTTATCAGCGCATTGCGCGTGATGGCAGCTACGTCATTGTGGCGTTGAACTTTACGCCCGTGCCACGTGTGGGCTATCGCATTGGGGTGCCCAATAAAGGCGGTTACCGCGAAATTTTTAATAGTGATTCGCACTTTTACGGTGGCTCAAATATGGGCAATGGTTTCGGAATGTATTCGAGTGATGTGGGTTGTAATGGACAGGCGCAATCCATTGAAATCACTTTGCCGCCATTGGCGGGCATCGTGTTGGAGCGGATGCGTTGATTTAAGTTTTAGCAGAATTTAGATAGGTTTAGATAATGTCTCAATTACTTCAGTCTCCTGCATGGCGAGCGCTGCAAGCGCATCGCCAGTCCTTATCAAAATTCTCACTGCGTCAAGCATTTGCCGACGATTCGAAGCGCTTCGAGAAATTCTCGATGCGCTTCGACGATATTCTATTTGACTACTCCAAAAATCTAATTACTTCAGACAGCTTGCCGCTGTTATTTTCTTTGGCGCGTCAATGCCAAGTTGAAGCGTGGCGCGACAAGATGTTGAGTGGCGAAAAAATTAACTTCACCGAAGGGCGCGCGGTGTTGCATACCGCTTTACGTGCAGCGACTAATTCTAAACACGCGCCTGTGTTGGTGGATGGCAAAGATGTATTGCCTGCTATCCGTCACGTGATGGAAAAGATGCGCTTGTTTTCAAACAGTGTGCGCAATGGTGTGTGGCGCGGCTATAGCGGCAAACCCATTACGGACATTGTGAACATCGGTATTGGGGGGTCGTATTTGGGGCCGCTGATGGTGTGTCAAGCTTTGCAGCCCTATAGCACTCCCGCTTTGCGTGCCCATTTTGTGTCCAATGTGGATGGTGCAGATATCGCCACTCAACTGGCAACGCTTAATCCTGAAACCACTTTATTTATCGTGGCCTCCAAAACTTTCACCACCCAAGAAACTTTGATGAACGCCTGTTCGGCGCGTGATTGGTTGTTGCGTAGTGCAGGTGATAACAGCGCAGTGGCCAAACATTTTGTAGCATTGTCGACGAACGCCAAGGCGGTGGCTGCATTCGGTATTGATACGGCCAACATGTTCGAGTTTTCAGAATGGGTGGGCGGGCGCTATTCCTTGTGGTCTGCCATCGGGCTGTCGATTGCTTTGTATGTGGGGATGGATCGGTTTGAAGAATTGCTTGGCGGTGGCGCTGATATGGATGTGCATTTTGCCAACGCCCCCTTGGAGCAAAATATGCCCGTCATCCTCGCGCTACTTGGTGTGTGGTATCGCAATTTTTACGACGCGGCGACCATTGCCATGTTGCCCTACGATCAATCCTTGGAAAACTTTACCGCCTACTTTCAGCAAGCGGATATGGAGAGCAATGGCAAGCGTGTGGACAGGCAGGGTAACGCGGTGGATTACGCCACAGGGCCAGTGTTGTGGGGCGGCACGGGAACCAATGGGCAGCATGCTTACTACCAATTGATTCACCAAGGTTCGCAGATGATTCCTGCGGATTTCATTGCCCCAGCACGCAGTCAACATCCTTTAGGTGAGCATCATGCCACCTTGTTGTCGAATTATTTTGCGCAGTCGGAAGCCTTGATGCGCGGCAAAACGGATGCAGAAGCACGTGCTGAATTGAGTGCCAGCGGCATGGACGAAGCGAGTATCAATATGCTTGCCCCGCATAAGGTATTCGAAGGAAACAAGCCCACCAATTCCATCTTGTTTGACAAGTTAACGCCGCGCACCTTGGGCAGATTGATTGCGTTGTATGAACATAAAATTTTCGTGCAAGGCGTGATTTGGAACGTCAATCCTTATGACCAATGGGGCGTCGAATTAGGCAAACAATTGGCGGCGCATATCCTGCCCGAGTTACGTGATGCGCAAGCCGTCACCACGCATGATGCCTCCACCAATGGTCTTATTAACTACTTCAAATCGCTCAATCAAAAACTATGACGCGCATTCTGTTTGTTACCTCTGAAGTGCATCCGCTCATCAAAACGGGCGGCTTGGCGGATGTGAGCGCCTCGTTGCCTGCCGCATTACAAACGCTGGGTGAGGATGTGCGCTTGTTGATACCTGGCTATAACCAAGTATTAGATGCGCTGAAAGTCAAAAAAGTGGTCGCCACTTTTTCTGTGTTTGCAGGACAAGCTCCCGTCAAATTGTTGAGTGCCAAGATGCCTCACACCAACGTTCCAGTTT
>JABFSI010000051.1 GCA_013140695.1 Sideroxydans sp.
ACCTCGAAGTGCTCAAGCACTTAATGGGCGCGTATAGCGAGCAAGTCAAAATGATCTACATCGACCCGCCGTACAACACCGGCAGCGATGGCTTTGTGTATCAGGACGACCGCAAATTCAGCGTAGAACAATTGAGCAATTTGGCGGGCATAGACGAAGACGAAGCTCGCCGCATCTTGACATTCACCAGCAGCAGCTCCAACAGCCACAGCGCGTGGCTCACCTTTATGTACCCGCGTTTGTATCTCGCCAAGCAGTTACTAAAGGGTGACGGCGTGATTTTTATTTCCATAGACAACAATGAACAGGCACAGCTGAAAGTGCTGTGTGATGAGGTATTTGGGGAGGAGAATTTTATTGAAACATTCTCTTGGGTAAGAACCTCAACGCCAGCAGGGTTGGATGCAAAATCAAGAAAAACAAATGAATACATTTTGTGTTACGAAAAGGTACGGAGTTCGCAAAAATATAATGGCGAACAGCTTTCAGGAGATGATCAGCCGCTGTTAAATGCAGGAAATTCTAAAGGGGTGCTTGTATTTCCAATTGGTACAGTTAAGTTTAATCAAAGATATTTTTCAGATGGTGATTACAAGCCGTTAAGTGGTGACAGAGTAGAAGTTGTACATGAGTTTTCTTTAAGAAATGGATTTAACTCAACGCCATTTAGTTTAGAGGGGGAGTTTAAGTGGCAGCAAAGTTTTTTAGACAAAGAAATTGAGAAGGGAACGACTTTTGTAATGAAAACGGACAAATTGTCGATTCGTTTTTTACGCCAAGAAGAAGGCGGATTCAAGCGACCTAATAATTTTATTGCGGACAAATTTCTCTCGCCACTAATCAACAAAAAAGAAAATAATGTGGCGACTAATGAGGGAGGTAGTGATGAACTTAAAATGCTTTTCGGAAAAGCAATTTTTGGTAACCCAAAACCAGCTTCGCTCATTAAATATCTGATTTCCTTTATTGATGATAAAACCCCAATCATCCTCGACTTCTTTGCAGGCAGTGGTACCACCGCCCACGCCGTGATGCAACTCAACGCCGAAGACGGCGGCAATCGCCAATTTATTTGCGTGCAAATAGACGAAGCCACCGACCCGAAAAGTGAAGCCTATAAAGCGGGTTACAAAACTATTTTCGACATCACGCAAGCGCGCATCAGCAAAGCTGCCATGAAAATCAAAACCGAGTATCCCGATTGCAAAGCAGATATGGGTTTCAAGATTTTTGCTACGCAACCGATGTTCGACAAGTATTTAGATACGCCCGAATCGCTGACCGAAAATCTCGAATTGTTCGATGTAAAAACTCTGAACCAATCCGACCGTCACAGCTTGATGCTGACATGGGCTTTACGTGACGGCATCAAGCTCGGTGCGCCGCTCACGCCTGTGATTTTGGGCGGTTACACCGCGTATGCCGCCGAGAAAATTTTGTACTTTGTTGAGCCCGATATTTCGCTCAACGCGGTGGTGGCATTGTTGGAGCAACTCGACAACAACCCTGCTTTTTCGCCCAGCCGTTTGGTGGTGTCGGGCTATTTGCTGGATAGCAAAACCCAGCGTGAAATGAGCGAGGCGGTGAAGGGTTACAACAACCGCAAAGGCATCGAGTTGACGCTGGATATTCGGTACAACTGATATGGCGGACTTTCAATCAAGGTGCATTCCGTTATCGCCATTCCGTCATTCCCGCGTAGGCGGGAATCCAGCGGTTTTATCAAAAAGGCATTTGAGTGTGTCCGTGCGTGGCACGGTCTTTTTCTTTGGCTGGATTCCCGCTTTCGCGGGAATGACGGGCTGTGAGGCGGCAGCGACCTGCGTGGGGATGACGACTGTTAGAGGTGTTCATGGCTGGCTTTAATTTCGAGCGGGATTTGCCGCACCAAACCGCTGCGGTGGAAGCGGTGATTCAGGCCTTTGATGCTATCGGCTACACGCAACCCACCACGCACATTGAGAATCCTGTGATGGGTTTGGCGGATAACTTGTCGCAACTCAAAAGCAATCTGCTTGCGCTGCAAAAAGCAGGCGAGTTAAACGCGCCGTTGTACTTGGAAAATCCGCAGGATTTAATTTTTGATGTGGCGATGGAAACAGGCACGGGCAAGACCTACGCCTATACCAAAACCATTTTTGAGTTGAACAAACGCTTCGGATTATTCAAATTCATCATCGCTGTGCCGCGTGTGGCAATCAAGGCGGGCACGGTGAGTTTTTTAAGTTCCGATGCGGCACGTGAGCATTTCAAGCTGGACTTTGACGGCAAGCACATCAAGGTTTATGAGGTGCAAAGCCAAAAGAAAACCAAGGGCAAAAAAGAGCGGATGCCGCAGGCGGTTATGGATTTTTGCCGTGCCGATAGTCGCACCAATACCAACGCCATTCATGTGCTGGTGATTAACGCGGGGATGATTAACTCGCCGACGCTGGTGAAGTCTTTTGATGTGGCGTTGTTCGATCAATTTAGTGTGGCGTTTGATGCCATCGCCCACACCCGCCCCGTGCTGGTGATTGATGAGCCGCACATGTTCAAAACCGACAACAAAACCTTTGCCAACATCCGCAACTTCAAAGCGCAATTTACCTTGCGTTATGGCGCGACTTTTGACGGCGACTTTCAAAACTTGGTGCATCAACTCACAGCGGTGGATGCTTTCAATCAAGACTTGGTGAAAGGCATTGTGGCGCATGTGGAGACGTTTGATGGGGGCACAAATACCACGCTGAAGCTGACGGGTTTGGACGGTGAGGCGAGTTTTGAGTTGGCTGAAAACGGGGTGAAAAAAACGTTCAAGCTCGCCAAGGGTGAAAGTTTGTCGCGAGTACATCCTGCGATGACGGACTTGGAGGTCAGCGAGTTCAACAAAAGTAAGCTGGTGTTATCCAATGGGCTGGAATTGCGCAAAGGCGATGTGATTAACCCATTCTCCTACGCCGAAACTTTGCAGAACAAAATGCTCCAGCAAGCCATTGTTCGCCACTTTGAAATTGAAAAAGAACTGCTGGCGCAAAGCCCGCGCATCAAGCCTTTAAGCCTGTTCTTCATCGACAATATCCCCAGCTATCGCGATAAAGACGGTGCGATGCGCACGTATTTTGAGCAATCGGTGAAGGTGCATTTGGAGAGTTTGATTGCGCAAGAGAACGATGCGTTTTTCAAGCAACATTGGGCGGACGCGCTGAAAGAACTGTCCGCTATGCATGGCGGTTACTTCTCGGCGGACAACAGCGACAAGGATGAAGCCATTGAGCAGGAGATGGTGGAGATTCTGCACGACAAGGAAACTCTGTTGAGTTTGGCGAATCCACGCCGATTTATTTTTTCCAAATGGACGCTGCGCGAAGGTTGGGACAACCCGAATATCTTCCAAATTTGCAAGCTGCGTTCCAGTGGCAGTGAGACTTCCAAGTTGCAAGAAGTGGGGCGCGGACTGCGCTTGCCCGTGAACGAATACATGAGCCGCGACAAAAGCCGTTCGCACGACTTGCATTATTACGTGGACTTCACCGAGCAGGATTTTATCGCCAAGCTGACGCAAGAAATTAACGATAAATCAGGCGTGAAGTTCGATGCCAATAAGTTGGATGCGGTGTTGATTCAAGCTGTGTTGAAGGCATATCCCGCGTTTGAAAATAAAGACATGAAGTTGCTGAAAGCTTTAGACGATGCGGGCATCATCGAGCGTGACAATACATTCAAAACAGGAGGTTTTGACAAGCTGAAAGCCGCCTATCCCTTGGCGTTTGGCATGGGCTTGAAAGACGGCAAGGTGAAGGTGGCAGGTAAAGCCAAGCGCACCGCCAGCATTCGCCTTGGCAAATACGACGAGCTAAAAACTTTGTGGGAAGCGATTAACCAAAAAGTGGTGCTGGAATATAAGCTGGATAACGCGCATGACTTCAAATCTCTGTTCAAAAGTTATTTGATTGAGCACAGCAGCCAGTTTGTAAAGACGGGGGCAATGAGTTCACAGCAACGTTTGAGAGTTGAGAATAACCAAGCGACTTATATTGTCGAGCACAGCGTGAAGTCCGAAATTCTGCCGTTCAAAATGATGGGCTATCAGGCGTTTTTGATGGCGTTATCCAAAGAAACCGCGCTGGGCATCAAGATGCTGCACGAGGTGTTTGGCGAGTTGCTGGTAAGCGGTGTGCTAGATATCAATCCCTATATGAGTTTGGTGGCGATACGCGAAATCAAAAAAGGCTTTAACGAGTATCTGATGGCGCATGTTTTTGGCAAGTTTGAGGTGGGTTATCGTAAAACTAGCAATGCGGTGCATCCCACCAAGTTCACCACGTCCGATGGCAAGCCTAGGGCAAGTATTGATAGTGCCGATGTGGGGGTGTTTGCCAGCGGCGAGAAACCATCTGAAAGTTATTTGTTCAGCGATATTTTTTATGATTCCGCGCTGGAGTTGAACGACATCAACGAGGTGATTCAAGAGGTCATCGTCTATACCAAAATTCCCAAGAACTCGATACGCATTCCGTTGGTGGGCGGATTTACTTATTCGCCCGACTTCGCTTATGTGGTGAAAGGGGCGGATGGTAAGAGAGCATTGAATTTGGTGGTGGAGGCGAAAGATAAAACCGAGCTTGGGCTAGGCGGTGACGAAGCGAAAAAAATCAAACATGCCGAGCGGTTTTTTAATCAGCTAGGCGGTGATATTTCGGTGAGCTTTAAGAAGCAACTGCACAATAAAAAAATCGTGGAGCTGATTAAAGAGGTGAGGGCTAATTAGAGAGGTGCTGATTTGTTCGGTTTTGTCATTCCCGTCTTTCGACAGGCTCAAGATTAACGGCCCTGCGGGCAGGCGGGAATCCAAGTTGAATTGAAGTGGGTAAAAAAATGGATTCCCGCCTGCGCGGGAATGACGTGCTTAAAGAGCGCGGGAATGACGGATTGGGTTTAATCAGCCCTTCCCTTGTTATTCAGCCAAGCCAGCGCCCCCAACCCCGCCATTCGCCCACTGGCAAAACATCCTGTCAGCAAGTAGCCGCCAGTGGGCGCTTCCCAGTCCAACATCTCGCCCGCGCAGAAGATGCCGGGCGATTTTTTTAGCATCAGATTCGCGTCGAGCGATTCAAAGGTGATGCCGCCTGCGCTGCTGATGGCTTCGGCGAGGGGGCGAGTGGCGATGAGTTTGAGGGGCAGGGCTTTGAGAGTGGCGGCGAGTAGGGCTGCATCGTTCATCTGAGCCGCACTCAAAGCTTCTCGTAACAAATTCGCCTTCACGCCTTTCAACCCCAAGCGACTTTGCAGATGGCTGCTTAATGAGCGTGAACCGCGTGGGTGCGATACTTCGGCGAGTACTTTTTCTGCTGACCAATCGGGCAGTAAATCAAGGTGCAGGGTGGCGCTGCCTATGCGTTCTATTTCGTCGCGCAAGGGGGCGGAGAGGGCATAAATCAATCCGCCTTCGATACCATGAGTGGTAATGAGGCATTCGCCTTGCTTGCGTACCTCGCCGAAACTGGCTGCAACGGATTTCAGTGGTTCACCGACAAAGCGTTCGCGGAAGTGATCGCTCCATGCGATTTCAAATCCGCAGTTACTGGGGCGTAGTGGGGCGACGTGTGCGCCGTGTTGTTCTAGTAAAGCAATCCATGCACCATCTGAACCTAGCTGCGGCCAACTGCCTCCACCGAGGGCGAGGATGACGGCATCGAAGTGTGCGATTTTTACGAGGGCTCCCTCATCCCCCCCCTTCTCCCGAGGGGAGAAGGGCTTTTCTGTCTCATTATTATTGTTGGAGGGTGAGCTTATAGCCCCTCGCCCATCGGGAGAGGGGTGAGGGTTATTGCGCACCTCAAATCTTAATGCCCCCGCCTCATCCCAGCCTACCCAACGATGTCGCATGTGGAATCGCACGCCGTTCTCGCGCAAGCGATGCAACCAAGCGCGCAACAAGGGCGCGGCTTTCATGTCGGTGGGGAACACGCGGTTGGATGAGCCGACGAAAGTCGCGATGCCGAGCCCATGTATCCACTCGCGCAAAGCGTCGGGTGGAAAAGCGTTGAGCAAGGGTTCGATGTGATCTTGGCGTACACCATAGCGCGTGATGAAATCAGCAAAGGGTTCGGCGTGGGTGATGTTCATGCCACCTTTACCCGCCATTAAAAATTTACGCCCCACGCTGGGCATCGCGTCATACACGTCAACATGTATGTCCGCTTGCGATAGCACGTCGGCGGCCATCAAACCCGCAGGGCCGCCGCCAATGATGGCGACGCTGTGTGTGGCGTTGGGGAAATTCAAAGCGTCACTCCACGGCGTGCTGCCATGCTGTGGCCGATGGCGCGCAGTTGCGTTTCATCGAGTAAGGTTGCGGCGAGGGGCAGCAGCGTTTTGTTCT
>JABFSI010000082.1 GCA_013140695.1 Sideroxydans sp.
TCCACCATCGTCGAGCACGCTATCAACGGCACGCTAGATAAAGTGGAAGCCGAATGGGACAGACGCACTGCGCTAGGCGTGGTGATGGCCGCTGCGAACTACCCTGACACACCGCGCAAAGGCGATGCCATCACCGGCTTGCCGAAGAAGTTGGAAGACGGTCATGTGTTCCATGCCGGCACAACTATGCAAGATGGCAAGGTCGTCACCAGCGGCGGTCGAGTACTGTGCGTTGTTGCGCTGGGTGACATGGTGAAGCAGGCACAGAACCGTGCGTATGAATTCGCGGATGCTATCCACTTCGATGGACAGCAGATGCGCCGCGACATCGGCTATCGCGCTATCGGCAGGAAATAATCTGTTCCCTCTCCCGCGCTGACGCGCACCCCTCTCCCGCAGGCGGGAGAGGGGCTGGGGGTGAGGGGTGTAAATCGGAGAGAAGTTTTGTCACACACCTCTATCTCCTCTCGTCGTCTTAAAGCCCACCTCAAGCGAGGCGGTCTCATCGCTTACCCGACCGAGTCGTGTTATGGCTTGGGGTGTGATCCAGACAATCGTAAAGCGGTGCAACGCATCCTCAAGCTCAAGCAGCGCCCGCAACGCAAAGGCCTCATCCTCATTGCTTCAAAGTACCGTCAGGTCGAACGATATCTGAAGACACTTACCTTGTCTGAGCAAGACAAGCTGATGAGCGATGGTGCGCAGGCAGTCACCTATCTGATGCCCGTCAAAGACTCTGTACCACGCTGGTTACGCGGCAATCACGAGACACTCGCGGTTCGCCTAACCGCGCATCCATTCTCCAAACGACTTTGCCGCAGTGCGGGCAGTGCTTTGGTTTCCACCAGTGCGAACCGTAGCGGATGCCGCCCCGCGAAGACCTATGCCGAGTGCCAGCGCTTATTCGGAAAAAAAGTGTGGGTACTGCGCGGCAGAGTGGGAAAACGCAAGCAACCCTCAACGATTCGCGCGTGGTCGGATGGTAGAATCCTTCGCAAATAAATTAACAAGTTGTCATTCCCGCGAAAGCGGGAATCCAGTTGATTAAATACCACTCCGCAACGCGGAGACAAAACCAAAGCCTATTAAATAAAAACGCTGGATTCCCGCTTTCGCGGGAATGACGACTAAACCGGAGAGAACATGAGCGACATCGATTCAAGCCCCGTCAAACAATACCTGCTGCAACTGCAAGAACTCATCGTCGATCGTTTGGAACAAGTGGATGGCAAGAAATTCATCCGCGACAAATGGACGCGCGCCACAGGCAGTGGTGGTATTGGCAAAGGTGAAGGCATCAGTTGCATCATCGAGGAAGGCAATGTGCTGGAGCGCGGTGGTGTGGCCTTCTCTCACGTGCAGGGCGACAAGATGCCTGCGTCTGCCACGGCGCACCGTCCCGAGTTGGCGGGTTGCAGTTGGGAGGCGATGGGCGTTTCACTGGTCATGCATCCGCGCAATCCTTATGCGCCGACTTCACACGCCAACGTGCGCATGTTCATGGCACACAAGCCGAATGGTGAGAAGGTGTTCTGGTTCGGCGGCGGCATGGACCTCACGCCTTACTACGGCTTCGAGGAAGATGCGATCCACTTCCATCAGATCTGCAAGAACTCCCTCGCGCCTTTTGAGGGTGATCATCACGCACGCTACAAGAAATGGTGTGACGAATACTTCTTCCTTAAACATCGCAACGAGCCGCGCGGTGTGGGCGGTATCTTCTTTGACGACTTGAGTGAGCCAAACTTCGAGACTGCATTCGCCATCCAGCAGAGTGTGGGTGACCATTACCTGTCTGCGTATGTGCCGCTGTTGGAAAAGCGTAAAGACATGCCTTACGGCGAACGTGAGCGCGACTTCCAACTGTATCATCGTGGTCGTTATGTCGAGTTCAATCTAGTCATTGACCGTGGCACCATCTTCGGTCTGCAATCGAATGGCCGCACCGAATCCATCCTGCTCTCGATGCCGCCGCTGGTGAAATGGCGTTATGACTGGCATCCAGAAGCAGGCACGCCCGAAGCGGAGTTGTACGACAAATACCTAGTACCCAAAGACTGGGTCTAAAAAACTAAACCCGCCGCCGGCGGGTTTTTGTTTGAGGGGCAGGAATTAAACCGAAGGAGACAGATAGAAAAATCTCACTGTAATTTAATGCGCAATAAACTTTAAGATATTTGATCGCACTTCATCCGACCATGACCACATAAATGAATGCCCCATCTCCAAAGTAACCAATTGAGAGTTCCGTATATTCTTCGCCAGGTACTCGGCGTGAGCAATAGGGAAACAGGGGTCGTAGAGTCCATGAATAATCAAAGTTGGAACACTTATCAACTTAATCAATTCGAGACGATCGGGGGATGCCAAAACAGCGAGTGCATGATTAAAAGCTGAATATTGATTTGTAGCGCGCATCGCACTAAGACGTATGGCTCGTGCAATATGCTCTCTTGGAAATGGCCTCGTTCCTCCATAAGTTACCTCCCAGCCATGAATCCGATTTTCTGCTAAATCTTCGGCTGTTTGAGGTGGCCTTGCAACCGTGGCACGAATGTAATCGAGAAACATATTTTCAGGCGCAGGAAGACTGAAATGCTCATAACCTTGCCCCATTGTTGCAGCCATGTAGGGGCGATGGTCTGCCGACGTAGAGATCAAGATCAGCTTATCTACAAAGTTGGAATGATTGATCGCAATAAGCTGCGCTATATAGCCGCCCATTGATAGCCCTACAATTACAGCCTTCCTTATGCCGTACCCTTTAAGCACAGCAACGGCATCTTGCGTGAGCAAGACCAAATCGTAGGGATGCTTTTGGAAATCAACCGTAGAGGATTTACCTGTGTCGCGGTGATCGTATCGAATGACGAAATTGCCTATTTCTGCCAACTTTTTACAAAAATCGTCTGGCCAAACGATTCCTTGATTCATTGCGCCCATGATCAATAAAACAGGGGAGTCAGTCGGTTTTCCAAATGCCTCTGACCATATCGTTAATCCATCATCAGTTGAAATTAGCTTTTCCATTTGGCTCATAGCAAATACTGGGGAAGGTGCTAAATTAGCATTCCATGCGAAGATTCATCATCATTCAATGACCACTATTGGCTGCGGTTGCAGACGGTCACCTCGCATCAATTCTAGCGTCTAGCCTAACGCATCATTCATCTTGTCATTGAATTCCGCCAGACTCTCTGCGGCTTGCAGTTCGCGCGGCATCGCATCGCGAGATGAGAAGACACCTAGTATCTTCTTCGCATTGTTGACGATGGGCAGGTGCCTGTAGCCGCGCTCGATCATCATCAACACGGCATCAGTCACTTTGGTTTCTGGGGCGATGCAATCTGGGTTGCGCGTCATGATGTCCGCTACCGTGGTGGTCTGCGGATCCATCGACTTGGCTAAGACGCGGGTCATCATGTCGCGCTCGGTGACGATACCCAGCAGCGTGTTGCTGTTGTCGATGACGAGTACGCTGCCGCAATTGGCGCGCGTCATCACTGTAGCGGCAGTGAACACCGAGGCGGTGGGTACGACGCTGATGACATGGCGCTGTGAAATCGATTGGAAGACGGTGCGGTCGGTCATGGCTATCTCCTAGGGTGAGGTTTCAACGCAGTGCGTCATTGATCTTGTTCAATGCTTCAGAACCTGGGCACAGCAGTTGTGCACCCATCGTGTTCAAAGGTTGTTCGCAGGTGTTGAGCGAGGTGTGCAAGTCGGTTGCCAGCGGGTCCAGATACAACAATCCTGTCACCACCTCACCGCGTGCCGCACGCGCATGCATGTAGCTCATCGCCGCATCGCGGTCGGTCGGGTCGTAGTCCGCATGTAGTTTGCGCAGACGCAGGATCGAGCCATCGTGTTGCGGCACGTCCACCACTGCACCCGGTGCGTATTCAGTCGTGATCTCACTGCTGGGGCTGATGAAGTCGATGCGACTCACTGCCTCGTTATGTTGGCGGATGTAGTCGTAACTCTTGGTGCTGCCGCCGTGGTTGTTGAAGGTCACACAGGGGCTGATGACGTCGATGACCGCTGCGCCGCCGTGCGACATCGCGCCTTTGATCAGCGGAATGAGTTGTGCCTTGTCGCCCGAGAAACTGCGCGCCACATAGGTTGCGCCTAGTTGCAAGGCGATACCCACGAGGTCGATCGGATTGTCGTTGTTGATGGCGCCTTTCTTGTTCTTGGCACCTCGGTCAGCCGTGGCGGAGAACTGTCCCTTGGTCAGACCGTACACGCCGTTGTTCTCCACGATGTAAGCCATGCGCACGCCACGTCGCATGGCATTGGCGAATTGCCCCAAGCCGATGGAAGCCGAATCGCCATCGCCCGACACACCCAGATACAGCAGCTCGCGATTGGCTAGATTTGCGCCGGTCAACACCGATGGCATGCGACCGTGCACGGTGTTGAAGCCGTGCGAGGCGCCAAGGAAATAATCCGTCGTCTTGGAACTGCAACCGATGCCAGAGAGTTTCGCCACGCGGTGTGGCTCGATGTCCAGTTCCCAGCACGCTTGGATGACAGCGGCGGAGATGGAGTCATGACCACAACCCGCGCACAGCGTGGAGATGCGACCTTCGTAATCGCGCCGTGTGTAACCGACCTTGTTGGTCTGCAAGGTCGGGTGATGCATCTTGGGCTTGGCGATGTAGGTCATGCGACCTCCTTATGCACGCAGTCGTGGATGGTGCTGATGATGAAGCGCGCGGTGATGGGTGTGCCGTCGTAGTGCAATACGCGCACTAATTTTGCAGGATCGATCTCAAGCTCGTTGATGAGCATGCTGCGCATCTGTGCATCGCGGTTCTGTTCCACCACGAACAACTTGTCGTGTTCCGCGATGAACTTCCGCACCGAATCGGGGAAAGGGAATGCGCACAGTCGCATCGCGTCGAGGTGGTCACCGTTTCGCTCCAACACGTCCAGTGCCTCGCGCATCGCAGGTGTGGTGGAGCCGTAGTAGATCACTCCTAACTTGGTCGGTGCAGTCGCTTGGCGGAAGATCGGTTGAGGCACCATGCTCTCTGCTGTCTTGAATTTGCGCAGCAAACGTTCCATGTTGTAGATGTAATCAGGCCCTGCCTCGGAATACATGGCCTGCGGATTGCGCGAAGTGCCACGCGAGAAGAACGCACCCTTGGTCGGATGCGTGCCGGGCAAGGTGCGCCACGGGATACCGTCGCCGTCCACATCTTTATAACGTCCAAAAGGAGTGCCTGCTTCCAGCTCTTCGGCAGACATCACTTTGCCTCGGTCATATTCCTTGTTGTCATCCCACACGAAAGGCTTGCAGAGACGCTGGTTCATGCCGATGTCCAAGTCGGTCATCACGAAGATGGGCGTCTGCAAACGTTCTGCCAGATCGAGCGCGGCGGCGGAATGCGTAAAGCACTCATGCGGGTCTTGCGGGAACAGCAGCACGTGCTTGGTATCACCGTGCGAGGCATAGGCACAGGCCAATAGATCCGATTGCTGAGTCTTGGTCGGCATGCCCGTGGAAGGACCGCCGCGTTGCACGTTGACGATGGTCACGGGTATCTCGGCGAAGTAAGCCAAGCCGATGAACTCCGTCATCAGCGAGATACCGGGGCCGGAGGTGGCGGTGAATGCGCGCGCGCCGTTCCAGCCTGCGCCGACCACCATACCGATGGAGGCCAACTCGTCTTCCGCTTGCACGATGGCGAAACGATTTTGTCCTGTATCAGGATCGACGCGGAATTTCTCGCAGTATTTGGCGAACATCTCAGGGATGGAGGTCGATGGCGTGATGGGATACCACGCCGCCACCGTTGCGCCGCCATACACCAAGCCCAGCGCAGCGGCACTGTTGCCGTCGGTGAATATCTGGTCGCCCACATTGTCTGCACGTTGTACGCGGATATCCAGCGGTGCTTGCAAGTGTTGCTTCACGTAGTCGCGACCAAGGTGCAGAGCTTGCACGTTGGCTTCCAACAAACGCTCTTTACCTTTGCCTTTGTATTGTTCCGCGAAGAGTGTGTCGAACACCGCCACATCCACATCCAACAGCACCGAGAGCGCTCCGACATAGATGATGTTCTTGAACAACTGGCGTTGACGCGGGTCAGTGTACGCAGCGTTGGCGATGTCTGTCAGCGGCACGCCGATGGTGAGCACGTCATCGCGGAAGCGGCTGGCAGGTTGGGGACGCGTGCTGTCGTAGAGCAGATATCCGCCGGGCGATATCTCGGCGATGTCGGTGTCCCAAGTCTGTGGATTCATCGCCACCATCATGTCTACGCCACCGCGACGACCGTGGTAACCCTTCTCGCACACGCGTGCCTCGTACCAAGTCGGCATGCCTTGGATGTTGCTAGGGAAGATGTTGCGCGGGCTCACCGGCACACCCATGCGCATCACTGCTTTGGCGAACAACTCGTTGGCCGATGCTGAACCAGAGCCGTTCACGTTGGCGAACTTGATGACGAAATCATTGATGGCTGCTATGCGTTTCATACCGCCTCCGCTGCGGAATCATGTGCTACGGGGAAATGAGCATCGCGACAACGCGCGCCTGCCTGCGTGGTGTTGAGAAGAAACTTCTGCATGTCCCACGCACCTGTCGGGCAGCGCTCGGCGCACAGTCCGCAGTGCAGGCACATGTCTTCGTCTTTCACCATCACGCGCCCCGTCTTCAGCTCGTCGGATACATACAGGTCTTGTGTCGGATTGGTGGAAGGCGCTTTCAAGCGTGTGCGCAACTCGGACTCATCGCCGTTGCCGGTGAAAGTGATGCAGTCCATCGGGCAGATATCCACGCAGGCATCACACTCGATGCAGGTGGCGCGGTTGAACACGGTCTGCACATCACAGTTCAAACAGCGGCTGGCTTCTTTGAATGCCGTCGCTGCATCGAAGCCCAACTCGACCTCGATCTTGATGTTCGCCAGTGCCGTCTCCGCTTTAGTCCAAGGCACTTTGAAACGCACGTCATTGGACACCGCGTTGCGATAGATCCACTCATGGATGCCCATTTTCTGCGACATCAGATTGGTCATGGGGACGGGGCGGCGTGATACGTCTTCACCAGTGAGCAGACGGTCGATGGAAACAGCGGCTTCGTGTCCGTGCGCCACCGCAGTGATGATGTTCTTGGGGCCGTACGCAGCATCGCCGCCAAAGAACACATTGTGTAGCGTGGATTGGAAAGTGCCCTCACCCAGAACGGGTAGTCCCCATTTGTCGAACTCGATACCGCAATCGCGCTCGATCCACGGGAAGGCATTCTCTTGCCCAACGGCCACCAGCACCTCGTCACAAGGCACCAACACATCGGGCTCTCCCGTTGGCACCAGTGTGCGTTTTCCTTTGGCGTCATACACGGCGCGCACGATCTCGAAGGTCATTCCGGTGAGCTTGCCGTTGTCATGCTCGAATGTCTTGGGTACGTGGAAGTTGAGGATGGGGATGCCTTCGTGTTGCGCATCTTCTTTCTCCCACGGCGAGGCCTTCATCTCCTCGAAGCCGCTGCGCACGATCACTTTCACCTCTTTACCGCCCATGCGTCGTGCCGAGCGGCAGCAGTCCATGGCGGTGTTGCCGCCCCCCAGCACGATGACACGTTCCTTCACGCTGGTAATGTGACCGAACGATACTGATGCCAGCCAGTCGATGCCGATGTGGATGTTCGCTGCCGCTTCTTTGCGACCTGGCACATCGAGGTCACGACCGCGTGGTGCGCCGCTGCCCACGAATACGGCGTCATAGCCTTGCTCAAGCAGCGCACGCATGGAATCCACACGTTGGCCGCTCTTGAATTTCACACCGAGGTCGAGGATGTATCCCGTTTCTTCGTCCACCACTGATTCGGGCAAACGGAAGCGCGGGATCTGCGAGCGTATGAAGCCACCAGCTTTGGCTTCACCATCGAACACGGTCACCTCATAACCCAATGGGGCGAGGTCACGCGCCACGGTGAGTGATGCAGGCCCTGCGCCCACGCAGACGATACGTTTGCCATTGTTTGGAGAGATGCTAGGCATGCGCGCCTTCACATCATCTTTCATGTCGGCAGCTACTCGCTTCAAACGACAAATGGCGACGGGTTCGGGCTTCTCGGCATTGTTCTCTTCGACGCGGCCACGGCGGCAGGCAGGTTCGCACGGGCGGTCACAGGTGCGTCCCAAGACACCTGGGAACACATTGGACACCCAATTGATCATGTAGGCATCGCTGTAGCGACCTTGGCCAATCAGACGTATGTATTCAGGGACGGGGGTGTGAGCCGGACAGGCCCACTGACAATCGACGACCTTGTGGAAATAGGCCGGGTTCGCGGTGTTGGTAGGTTCCAAAAAAGTCTCCTTCCTGCAGCTAAATGGCGATGTGAACTTTCAACAGGACACAAGGATCATCATGAGCAACATCGAGATGCGGCGCGCTTGGGCGACTTCTCACACTCGACTGCAACGGGAAGGAGTGTAGTCCTCAACCACAGATGGGTTCATCCGATTTGCTGAAATACATGACTAACTTTCTCGCCAATCCAACAGAGTTGAACTGACTATGAAGTAGTGGTCTTGCGGAGGGTGATGCCACGGAACCAACCGCCACCCATCAAGGGCTGATCGCTTGCCACTTTCAGTTCGGGTGCGGCGCGCAACACCTCTTCGAATACCACATCCATGCGCGTCGCCATGCGGCGTGTGATCACGTTCAGCAGACGGCGCATAGGCGCATCCTGACCGGGCTGCAGAAACTTATCGAACAACAGTATCGTGCCGCCCGGTTTGAGCACACGCGCTGCTTCGCTCAGACATTTCTGTGGTTCAGGCACAACGGCGACGATGAGATGCAACACTACAAAATCGAACTGCGCATCCGCATACGGCAAGTTCATGCTGTCGCCCAACACGAACTCCACATCTAACTTCTCATTGCGCGACTTTGCGCGCGACAACATCGCCGGATTGAAGTCGAGTGCGTTGTAGTGATGTAACGCCGGCAGGTGAGGTAAATCCAATCCTGTGCCGACTCCGCTGATGAGCACCTTTTGTGGCGTGTCGGTTGGTAGTGCAGCGAGAGAGCGCTTGCGTGCCTCGCGCATCGGGCGTTCGATGACCATGTCATAGAGCGGTGCGATGAGGCTGTAGCTCATGCGCAGCAATGGGTTCTGGCGATAGGGTTGCTCGTTCATAGTCACTCCAGATGGGTGATGCCAGTGATCTTGGCCAAGCCAACGGCTTCGGCCAGCGCTTCGATAGCTTGAGTGCGTGCGAAACTCTTGCGCCACGCCAGTGCGATGCGACGCGATGGGATCGGCTTGGCGAAGGGGATGACGGTGAGTAAGCGGCTGCGGTAGCGCGCGCTGTTTGCAGAGGCAGGCAACACCGTGATGCCCATGCCGGAGGCGACCATGTTGCGTATGGTCTCCAGCGAGGTGCCTTGCTGTGGGTTAGCGCCACGCCGCGCGAGGTCGGGGCAGGCTTCAGCCACTTGGTTGCTGAAGCAGTGGCCGGAATCGAGCAGCAATACTTTCTCTTCCGCCAGTTCGGGCGCTTTGATGCTGCGCCGTGCAGCCCAGCGATGGTCGTTGTTCACCACCACCTCGAAAGGTTCGTCATACAGAGGGTGGGTGAGGATGCTGGTGTCACCGAAAGGCAGCGCGATGATGATGACATCCAACTTGCCGTTACGCAGCGACACTTCTAGGTTCGCGGTGATGTTCTCTTCCACTTCCAATGACATCTGTGGTGCGACCTTGCGCAGTGCTGGGATGAGGTCGGGCAGCAGATAAGGACTCACGCTGTGGATGATGCCGAGCCTAAGCGGAGTGATGAGTTGGTTCTTTCCTTGAGCGGCTATCTCGCGGATGCGGTCCGCTTCTCCCAACACGCGCTGTGCCTGCTCTACGATAGACGCCCCGATGGGCGTGACGCTGACATCGCTCTTGCCGCGCTCGAATATCTTCAGCCCCAGCTCCACTTCCAGCTTTTGTATCGCCAGCGACAACGCAGGCTGGCTGATGAAGACCTTCTCCGCCGCACGACGGAAGTTGCGTTCCTGCGCCACAGCCACGATGAAGCGAAGTTCGTTGAGGGTCACACCAGTCTCCTTAATGCCGTCATTCCCGCGAAAGCGGGAATCCAGTTGATTAGATAAATCCTGCGAAGCAGTACAAAACCAAAAGCATTTTGAATAAAGCACTGGATTCCCGCTTTCGCGGGAATGACGAATCGGTGATTTGAATAATAAATCACATCGCTTTGAACAATCAATTGGCTTAATGGATGACGCGAGCCTAAATTGTGTCCGTCGCAACGAACCACTGATCAATCAACCAAGGAGAACATTATGCAAAGACCAGACATCAAGACGCACGCCAATCTCGAAGCGGCATTTGCCGGCGAGTCGATGGCTCACACCAAGTACCGCTACTTTGCCGCCATCGCCCGCGCCGAAGGCAACGAGGAAGTCGCAAAAGTCTTTGAAGAGACCGCCGCGCAGGAAGTGATGCACGCGCTCGGCCACCTCGACCTGCTGTATCCAAAGTCTGAGATGACCACCGAGCGTTGCCTGCAAATGGCAATCGAAGGCGAGACTTACGAATACACCGAGATGTATCCCAGCTTCCTCAAGACCGCGCAACAGGAAGGCCATGTTGCCGCCACGGCTGAGATCAAGCAACAGATCGACGAATCGAAGGAGCATGCCGAGATGTTCAAGGCCGCGCTGGAAAAAGCGGCAAAACGATTCGCGGCACTCGCCAAAGTAGAAGAGCGCCACGCCAACCAGTACCGCGCCCAATTGGCGAAGGTCACGGCTTGATCCCAACTAGATACAAGGAGAACGACATGAAAGTTTGGCAATGTGTGGTGTGTGGATTCATCTACGACGAAAAAGTGGGCTTGCCGGAGGAAGGCATCAAACCCGGTACGGCATGGGCAGACATTCCTGAAAGCTGGGCATGTCCAGATTGCGGAGTGGCCAAGGCAGATTTCGAAATGGTTGAGATCTAAAACAGAAGGAGCATGGAAATGGAACCCATCATCGTCGTAGGCAGCGGCCTCGCCGGATACTCGGTGATACGCGAGCTGCGTAAGTTGGACCGAGAGGTACCGGTTATGTTGTTGTCGCGCGACGGTGGGGATTTCTACTCCAAGCCCATGCTCTCCAACGCATTCGCGCAGGGTAAAGATGCGGCGGCACTGGTGCAGACGCCAGCGGCGGAGATGGCGAAACAACTTGGCATCACCGTGCGCAGCCACATCGAAGTACAGGGCATCGACGTGGCAGCAAAGTGTCTGACGACGACGCAAGGTGAGCTGCGCTACAGCCGACTCGTACTGGCCATGGGTGCGGATCCCATTCGTATCCCCATGCAGGGCGATGCCGCCGATGCGGTGCTGTCGGTGAACGACATCGTGGACTACGCACACTTGCGCGAAGCCATGCAGGGTGCGAAACGTATCGCCATCATGGGCGGCGGATTGATCGGTTGCGAGTTCGCCAACGATTGGGCGGCAGCAGGTTTCGCCGTCAGCGTCATCGATCCCGGTCCCTACCCACTCGCCAGCCTGATGCCGCAAGCCGCGGGTTCGCAGTTGCTCGTACCGCTTGCCGCCATCGGCGTGGATTGGCGTTTCGGCACCTCGGTCAGTCGTGTGGATAGTGCCGCCACGGGCTACACATTGACGCTGGCTGATGGCTCGCAATTGCAAGCTGACATCGTGTTGTCCGCCATCGGCTTGCGACCCCGCATCGCGTTGGCACAAGCTGCGGGATTGGCGGTGAATCGCGGAATCAAGGTAGATGCAAACTTGCGCAGCAGCGATCACGCAATCTTCGCACTGGGTGATTGCGCCGAGATCGAAGGCCGCGTGCAACCTTTCGTGCTCCCCATCATGCATGCGGCGCGCGCACTGGCGAAGACCTTGGCAGGTGAAGATACAACGGTCATGTTCCCCGCCATGCCCGTGGTGGTGAAGACACCCGCGCATCCCATCGCCGTGTTGCCGGTGGCGCGTGATGCAGCAGGTGCTTGGCAGACATTGGCATCCGGCAGCGGAATCAAGATGGCCTTCTTCGACGCATCAGATCGCATCAGCGGATTCGTGTTGACCGGCGAATTCGCCGCAGAGCGTAGTGAGATGACGAAGCGAGTCGGCACGCCGCTGGCCGCCAATAGCAAAGCTGATAACATCGTCGCTGTGGAAAGCACTTAGCCTCGGCACGATGACAGTATCCGGTTCAATCAACATAAGGAGAACATCATGAGCAAGATCAGCCCCATCAACATCGGCATCTCCGAGAAAGACCGCAAGAAAGTCGCAGACGGTCTGGCGCGCATGCTGGCCGACACCTACACCCTCTACCTCAAGACACACAACTTCCACTGGAACGTCACCGGCCCCATGTTCCAGACCTTGCACATCATGTTCATGACGCAATACACCGAGACGTGGAATGCAGTGGACTTGATCGCCGAGCGCATCCGCTCGCTGGGCTATCCCGCACCCGGCAGCTACAAAGAGTTCGCCGCCCTCACTTGCATCAAAGAAAGTACAGGTAGTGTGAGCGCGAAAGAAATGATCAAACAACTCGTCGCCGGACAAGAAGCCGTCGTGCGCACTGCGCGTGAAGTGTTACCCATCGCTGAGAAGGCGGGCGACCAACCAACGGTCGATCTGCTTTCAGCGCGCATGGAAGTGCATGAGAAGAATGCGTGGATGCTCAGAAGTCTGCTCGAAGAGTAGGCGAGATGTTGAGCCGCTCAGCTCTGGCATTCTTTCGGTGGAGACTCATGCGGCGAAGTTTGCCGCGTGCTGTCGGAACCAAAAGAATGCTTGGTTGTTGAGAAGTCTATTGGGAGAGTAGTATTCGTTCAAAGATGAATGTCTTCATTCGGCTGCAGATAAGAGACTGTCATTAATTTCTTTGATTGTGGCCAATCAAGTCTTGGATGTTGAACAGGAATTATGAAATGCAAAAGTATATTGTGATGCTGCCCTCTTTGATTCCTATGTTGCGATCAACGTTGCCATATATTTCCAAAGGGGTGAAATCGTGAAGTCGGAATCTGAAATGCTAAAAGAGTTTATTTCATTGAATATCGAGCTTCATGAGAATTTTTCTGGTGCCTTGGTTTCTAGTGAATCTCTACAGCTTAGAAATAAGTTACTGACTTTTAGCGCTCTGGCCTTGGCGGTTTCTTGGGGAGGTCTGATGCCAAAAGATATTCCATTGGTGGGGGTAACTATTAGTTTTACAAATCAAGGATTTTTGTTTTTTGGGTTGGCAATTATTCAACTATATTTGTTTAAGCAGTTTTGGTGGCGAGCAGAGATGGAGTTTGTGAATAATTCAAATGAGAGAAAAAGCTATGTCACTTTATTAGAATTAAGAAAGCGGGAATTATTTGAAAGTATGGGTGAAAATGAGGCGAAAAATTTTGGCGAGAAGCTGAATTTTCTTGATGAAGATGAGTATCGTAGTAATTCGCTGGGAACAAGTGTTAAGGCGAAATGGAATGAGCTGTTTCTTCCTGCTTTTATAGTATGTTTGTCTGTGGCTTCATGCATCTATAAAGGGGGGGCATTGTTTTAGCAAGTTAGTCAATGTAGGTTACAGTAACAGGCGGGGTGGTGAAGATGGATGTGAGTGGCTTCGTGAGGATCAATGCGATATGTATCACCTCACCAAATAATCCCCCACCACCCCCGCAAACACCGCCGCACCGAACCAGTTGTTATGCAAGAAAGCCGCGAAGCATTTTTCGCGGCTTCTTTCTTTGATGAGTGAGTAGTGGTGCCACGCGATACCTTCAGCCACGATGAGGCCGACGAAGTAGAGTTGTCCTAGGTCGGCCATCAAGCCCGCTATCGCCAGCAATAGTAAAGTGAGGTGGTAGCAGACCATCACGGCGATGACATCGTACTTACCGAAGAACAATGCTGAGGAGTGGATGTCGAGGTGGATGTCGTCATCTCTATCCACCATCGCGTATTCGGTGTCATACGCGATCGCCCAGAACACGTTGGCAAGTAGCAGCACCCACGCCACAGGTGGCACGTGACCGAGTGTGGCGGCGAACGCCATGGGTATGCCGAAGCCGAAAGCGATGCCAAGGTAGGCTTGCGGGATAGCGAAGAAACGTTTGGTGAAGGGGTAGCTCGCGGCGAGGAACGCGGCGGGGAAGGCTAACAGCCAGGTGAGTGGATTGAGTGGCAGGATGAGTGCAAAGGCGAGCAATGCCAAGATGATTGCCAGCCACAGCGTCTCGCGTTCACTCACTTTGCCGCTGGTGAGCGGACGGTCTTGTGTGCGCTTCACATGCTTGTCGATGTGGCGGTCGGCGTAGTCGTTCACTGCACATCCGGCCGAGCGCATCAGCACCGTGCCGAGGGTAAAGATAATGAGCACGAGCCACGAAGGATGCCCCTTGCTTGCGATCCACACCGCCCACAGGGTCGGCCATAGCAACAGCAAGATGCCGATGGGGCGATGCAGGCGGGTGAGTTGGATGTAGAGGTGTAGACGTTCGGGGATTTTCATGGCGTGATACTAACTCACCACGTCATTCCCGCGAAAGCGGGAATCCAGTTAATAAAATAAGCTGTGCGAAGCACAACAATGCCAACTGCATATTTAATAAAAGCGCTGGATTCCCGCCTGCGCGGGAATGACGGGAGTTATTTAAGGTTGAGGATTTCAGGCAAGAACACTTCCGTCACCAACAGCGGCGCGCCATGCAACGTGAACAGCGAGCGGCGCGCCCACAGGGTGGCTGAAGCGCTCTCCAAGTTTTGTGTGGCGCTGCGATAAAGCGGGTGGTGCGAACGTAATGCTTTGAAACGTAGCGGCTGGCGAATCACCAGTGGATGGGTGAACAGCAGGCTGCCGAGCGAGCGGTTACCCAGTCCGCTCATCGCTTTCCATGCGCCGCGCAGATGTTCGCAGGCAGTGGTGCTGTGAGCGAACACCACGGGTTTGCCGTCGGCAAGCAGGAACACTTCACGCGAGTAAGCGAAGTGATGCGGTGCGATGCCGAGTATCGCGGCTTCGTCGAATGCGATACGCGCCAAGCCGCTACGCACGGGTTGCACGGAGAACTTTTCGCAGCGTTGTTGGATGCGTTGGGTGAGCGATCCGTGGTCATGCAGCCACGGGCGCAATGCAGCATCGCAGCCCGAGGTCATGCCGTTCCAAAAGCGATCTCTAATAAATGAAGACATTCATTTTTCCAATTGACCGTTCGTGGTGAGTAGGCCGAAGGCCATATCGAACCATCCGATGTGGAACACAGCGGAGCCCCTCGATACACCGCGCGTTGCGCGGCACTCGGGATGAACGGTGCGGGTCAGACTTGCAAGAAGTCATGCTTGTTCGCCATCCATCTGTGTAAGTGCGCGCGCGCCACATCGGGTGCGTTGCGTAGTAGTTCGTCTGCGCTGAGTCGCGCTTGCTCCAGCAGGTCTTCGTCTTCAGTCAGGTCGGCGAAGCGCAACATCGCCACGCCGCTCTGCCGTGCGCCCAACAGTTCGCCCGGGCCGCGTAATTGTAAGTCTTGTTGCGCGATGACGAAGCCATCGGTGTTCTCGTAGATGACCTTCAAGCGTTCGCGCGCCAACTCGGAAAGTGGCTGCATGAACAACAGCACGCACATGCTCTCCGCTGCACCGCGGCCCACGCGACCACGTAGTTGATGCAACTGCGCCAGCCCCATGCGTTCGGCATGGTCGATCACCATCAGGCTGGCGTTGGGTACGTCCACCCCCACTTCGATGACGGTGGTGGCGACCAGCAGATGCAACTCACCTGCTTTGAATGCGGCCATCACGGCAGCTTTTTCCGCAGAGGGCAAGCGACCATGTGCCAAGCCTACTTTCAACTCGGGGAGTGCTTCGGTCAGTTGTTGATGCGTCTCGATGGCGTTCTGCAACTCCACTTCCAGTGCATCCGATTCCTCGATCAACGGGCACACCCAATACGCCTGCCGCCCTGCCAAGCACGCGGCGCGCACACGCTCGAATACTTCGTCGCGGCGCGCATCACTCACCAACTTGGTGACGATGGGCGTGCGTCCAGGCGGCAGTTCGTCGATGACCGATACGTCGAGGTCGGCGTAGTAACTCATGGCCAAGGTGCGCGGGATGGGGGTGGCGCTCATCATGAGTTGGTGCGGCTCGTGAATGTTCCCTCCCCCATGCAGGTAACCAGCGACTTGCCCGCTTGCGGGCTTAGTCGATTGGCTAGTAGTTCCATCAGGGAGGGTTAGGGAGGGGGTAGAAGCTTGAGTGCTCAACGACTCAACCCCCATCCCAGCCTTCCCCCTGCTTGGGGGAAGGAGTGTGTTGGTTTCGGTTTTGCCTTTGTTGCGCAACTCCAACCGCTGCTGCACCCCGAACTTGTGTTGCTCATCCACGATGACGAGTCCAAGCCTGTTGAATTCGACCGAGGCTTGGAACAGCGCATGCGTGCCGATGGCGAGCAGGGTGTCGCCAGTAGCGATGCGTTCAGCGGCGGCAGTCTTGTCTTTCTTCTTCAAACTGCCGGAGAGCCACACGGGTGTGATGCCGAGCGGGACGAGCCACTCACTCAGTTTGAGGTAATGCTGTTCGGCGAGTATCTCGGTGGGCGCCATGAAGGCGACTTGATAGCCGTTCTCGATGGCTTGTAGCGCGGCGAGCGCGGCGACGATGGTCTTGCCGCTGCCCACATCGCCTAACAGCAGGCGCTGCATCGGGTGGGCAAGCGCTAAGTCGTGCGCGATCTCCTTCCACACTTTCTGTTGCGCGCTAGTGAGTTTGAACGGCAGCTTCTTCAACAAGGCAGCGGTCAACTTCTGATGTGGCGGCAAAGCGGGGGCGATGCGTTTGCTGCGTTCGCGGTGATGCACGCGCATGGAGAGTTGTTGCGCCAACAGCTCATCGAACTTGATACGCCGCCATGCAGCGTGGTTGTGTTCTTCCAATTCAGTCGCTGAGACATCGGCTTCCGGGTTGTGCAACAGGCGCAGGCTGTCGCCGAAGTCGGCGAGTTTCAATTTTTTCAGCAGCGGGGCAGGCAAGGTGTCGGTGAGCGGGATGGTCTCCAGCGCATTGTTGATGAGCTTGCGCAACACCGGTTGTGCCAGCCCCGCCGTGGTCGGGTAGATGGGTGTGAGGCTTTGCTGCAAGGGGGTGTCGTCATCTGCCGCGCGACATTTCGGGTGCACCATCTCCAAGCCGAAATATCCCATGCGCACCTCGCCGATGGCGCGTATCTGTTTGCCCACGGCGAGTTGTTTCTGTTGGCTGGGATAGAAATTGAGGAAGCGTAAGGTGAGTTCCTCATGGCCTTCCATCAGGCGACACACCAAGCTACGACGCGGGCGGAACATCACCTCGCTATGCGTGATGACACCTTGCACCTGCACCGTCATCCCCAGCTGCGCGTCGGCAATGGGTGTGAGGTGAGTCTCGTCTTCGTAACGCAGCGGCAGATGCAACAACAGATCGGCACGATGATGGATGCCGAGCTTGGCGAGTTTCGCCAGCGTCGTCGGGGAGATTTTGGAGGGGGTGCTCAATGTCCTCTCCCTTCGCTACGCTCTTTCCTCTTCCTCAAGTGGAAGAGGGGTAGGAGTCGTTGAATTTTCATGCAGCTTAATTGGCCAACTTGGCGAAGCGATCATCAGCCATGCGCAGGCGGTCTGCCATCACGCGCAGGAAGGCTTGATTGAAGTGCAATTGGCAGTGGTCGGATAACTGCGCGAGTCGCTGCGGCGCAATTTTTAGCACGGTCACTTCGGTGCTGGCGCTCACCGAGGCCGAGCGCGGCACGACTTTGCCGCTGATGTAAGCCATTTCACCGAAGCAGTCATCGCGGCCGATGATGTTGATGAGACGGCCTTTCTTGGTCACGCTCACGCTACCTTCGAGCATGATGTAGAAGTCGTCGCCCATTTCGTCTTCGCGCATGAGGATGGTTTGTGGCGGTTGTTTTTGCCATTCACCGACGCGCAAAATTTCCCATAGTTCGATGTCGCTGAAATCTTTGAACAGCTTCATCTCGCGCAGGGTGGTGAATTTCTCGGTCTGGTTGGTTTCGATGTCAGCTTGGTCGAAGCGCCCCAGTGCCGACAAATCACTGCCGAAATCTTTCCAATCTTGATAGCGCTCTTTTTTGTCTTTGTGCATGGCACGCATCACCACGCGTTCTAACTCGGCGGGAATGGTGTTGCGATGCGCGCGCAAAGGCAGTGGGGCGGTGTTCAAAATTTGATGGCACAGCCCCGCCAAACTTTGCGCGGGGAACGGCGCATGGCCGGTGAGGAAGCGGTACATCACCACGCCCAGCGAGTAGATGTCGGTTTGGTGGGTAAGCTGTTCACCGCGAATTTGCTCGGGCGACATATAGCTGGGCGAGCCTAGGTTGGCTACTTGGGTTTGTTCCAGATTGACCAGCAAGGCGGCGCCCATGTCGGAAATTTTGATGTCGCCGTCAGCCGTGAGCAACATGTTGGCGGGCTTGATGTCGCGATGAATCACGCCATTAAATTGCGCGTAATTGAGCGCGCGACAGCACTTAAACATGTATTCCACCACCACATCAATGGGCAGCAAATGGTCGGGTTCGGCGTACTTTTCTAGGGTGCCGCCATTCACGTATTCCATCACGATGTAGCTGGAATCGCTGCCAATTTGCGCATCGTAAATAGACACGATGTGGGGATGCGATAGCTTACCCGCTAGCGAGGCTTCATTATTCAACTGGCGTTGATAAATTTTGCCCATCTTGGGGTCGTTCAAAATTTCTTGCTTGAGCACCTTTACCGCGACTTCGCGTTTGGCGAAAGAGTCGTAGCCTAAATACACGGTGCTGGTCGCACCTTGTCCGAGTTGTTTGGTGACGGTGTATTTGCCAATCGTGCCAGGAAGAATCATGGGATACCTAAATGTGGAGTGTTAATTAGTCTTGCAATACGAGTACGCCATCCGCTTCAACCAGTGCGTTGCGCGGCAATGAAGCGACCCCCACGGCGGCTCGTGCAGGGTAAGGTTGGCTGAAATAGGTGGCCATAATTTCATTCACTTTAGCGAAGTGTGCGAGGTCGGTGAGGTAGATGTTGAGCTTGACCACGTCGTCCATGCTGCCGCCCGAGGCTACGGCTACGGCACGCAGATTTTTGAAAACTCGATTCACTTGCGCTTCAATGCCGTCCACCAGTTGCATGGTGTCAGGGTCTAGCCCAATTTGCCCTGACAGATAGACGGTGTTATCCATGCGCACGGCTTGTGAGTAAGTGCCAATCGCGGCGGGCGCATCGGGTGTTTGAACAATGAATTTAGTGGACATGGGAAGTTCCTAATTGAAAGGCGGCGGATTTTAGCTGATAAGTTTGGAGAAGCGGTCATCGGACAAGCGCAAACGTTCGGCCAATACATATAAGAACGACTGGTTGAAGTGGGCTTGGCAGGCAACAGAAAGTTTAGCCAGTTGATGGGCATCAATTTGCATGATGCGAATGTCGGTGTTGGCCGTCACCGTGGCCGAGCGCGCTACCTGACGGCCACGAATGTAGGCCATTTCGCCGCAACAATCGCCGCTACTTAAAGCAAGTAACAGGCGCGACCCGCGCGTTACGCTCAAGCTGCCTTCAATCAAAATATAAAACTCGTCACCCATCTCGTTTTCGCGCATGAGCACAGTCTTGGCAGGATGTTTATGCCAGTCGGCAATGCGCAACACTTCCCACAGCTCCAAGTCAGAAAACTCTTCAAAGAAAGGGAGTTTGCGCAAGGTGGCGAATTTATCGGATTCGCGAGTGCTTAAATCATTCTGTTCAATATGACCGATGGCCGCCAAATCATTACCAAAGTCGCCCCATGTGGCATAGCGCAGCGAGGTGGACTTTTGCAGCGCACGCATCACAATATGTTCCAGCGCGACGGGTAAGTCGTGACGCAGCTGGGTAGGCAAAGTGGGCGTCTCATGCATGATTTGGTGGTACAGGAGTGCCAGATTGTCAGCGGTGTAAGGCGAGTGTCCCGTGAGTAAGCGATACATCACCACGCCCAGCGAATAAATATCGGTTTGATGATTGACCGTCTCACCCCGCACCTGTTCGGGCGACATGTAATTAGGCGAGCCCACATTCATATTCGCTTGGTCGCTATCCATATGAATGGCGGCGCCCAAATCGGTAATTTTGATGCCATCGGGGTTGGCGAGTAGCAAGTTGGCGGGCTTAATGTCGCGGTGAATCACGCCTTTGAATTGCGCGTAATTGAGCGCACGGCAGCATTTGAACAAGTACTCCACTACACGATTAAGCGGCAGTAAATTGTTGGGGGCGATGTGTTTTTCAAGGGTTCCGCCGGGTACATACTCCATCACGATATAGGCGGCATCCTCACTAATGACTGCGTCAAAAGTGGTGACCAAATGGGGGTGGGACAACTGGCCTGCCAGTGCCATTTCTGTTTCCAGCAAGCGTCTGTTTTGTGCCCCATGTTGCGGGTCGTCGAGGAAGGATTGTTTGATCACTTTAATCGCCACCTCACGGTCGGTGCTGGGGTCGTGCCCTAAATAAACCGTGCTCGTACCGCCCGCCCCCAGCTTGCGTAGCAGACGATATTTTCCGATATGGGATTCAGGGTTGAGGGGTTGATTCACTTGATTGAGCTCCTTGAGAAGCAATTTACACTAACCCGTGACAGAGGAATAGCGCGCTTAAATAGGCTGATAACTTGGCTTGTTCGAGCGGGGGCTTTCGCCGATAATCCGCCCGCACCGAAAGCACAACCATTCCGCTTGGATTTTGCTTTAAGGAATGCGCTTTCATCCTGCTTTGAATAAAAGGGTTTTCCATTGAATATCAATTTCCAACGCGCTGTTGATCGAATCGTCGGCGTACCTGTGTGTGCGGTGTTGTCGGGGCTTGAAAAGCTGCGCGTCTATTTTATGGGCGAGGCCAAGCCCAAGTCGCCGCAACGTATTTTGATTGTGCTGCTGTCCGAAATGGGCAGCTTGGTGTTGGCGCAACCCCTGTTTGCTGAATTGAAACGACGTTACCCGCAGGCCGAGTTGCACATGTTGATGTTCCGTAAAAACCGCGAGGTGTTGGATTTGCTGGGTGTGATGCCGCCAGAAAATGTCATCACGCTGAACGACAAGGCGCTGGGCGATTTTGCGGTGGATAGTTTTGAAGCGTTGCTGAAGATGCGCGCACTGGATTTTGACGTAGTGATTGATTGCGAATTATTTTCACGCGCCAGCAGCATTTTCTCTTATCTATCGGGCGCCAAAGTACATGTGGGTTTTCATGCGCATACGCAAGAAGGTCTGTATCGCGGCTCGTTTATGAATCGTAAGGTGATGTACAACCCGTACCGCCATTTATCGCAACAATTTCTAACGATGGTGGAGGCGATTGAATCGACTGGCAGGCCCCTCGCCAAGGCGACACTGCATGCAGTGAGCGCACCGCCCTTGTTGCAATTTGATGAGGGTGAAGTGGCGGGTGTGGCCGCACAGTTGCTGCGTGACTTTCCGCAAATCAAAGATAAACGCTTGGTGTTGGTGTATCCCGATGGCGGGTTGTTGCCCATTCGTGCGTGGCCTCCCGCCTATTACAAGCAGCTGTGCGACGCGCTGCTACAAGACGGTTACGTGGTGGCGCTGATTGGCTTGCCCGATGCTAAACCGCTCGCACAAGAAATTGTGGCGCACTGCAAACACGAACACTGTATTGATCTGACGGGCTACACCAAGTCAGTGCGGCATCTGCTGTCTATTTTTCAATTTGCCTCATTGTTGGTGACTAACGATGGCGGACCCGGACAATTTGCAGCGCTCACCAGCCTGCCAACTCTGGTATTTTTTGGCCCTGAAACGCCCGATTTATACAGTCCGCACGCGCCTAACATTCATTGTCTATATGCGGGGCTGTCGTGTTCACCTTGCCTGACTGCCTACAACCATCGCAACTCACCGTGCGATGGCAACAACCAATGTTTGCAGTTGATTACGCCGCAGCAAGTGTTGTCGCAAGCGCGCACGCTGTTGCAGGCGGCGCATTAGCATGGCCTCTCCTTTCAAAATTCGTTACCGCACAGCCAACTTGGTGCGCCGCTTATTTTCTAAACGGTTCTTAAAATTTGGCACGGTGGGCGCATCCGGCACGCTGGTGAATATCGGCGTGTTGTATTTTGCGCAAGAATTTTTGTTCAACACCGTGCACACGCCAGAAATTCGCCTCAATCTGTCGCTGGCGTTGGCCATTTTTCTAGCCACCCTGAATAATTTTTTCTGGAATCGCCTGTGGACCTGGGCGGATCGCAAGCAATACCACCACCTGTCTGTGCCCGCCCAATTTGGGCAATATACCTTGGCCTGTGGCGTGAGCATCATTTTGCAAATCATTTTCACCAACCTGCTGGCACCGCACTTTTATTATCAAATTGCCAATCTCATCGCAATTGGCTTAACCAGCGTGGTGAACTTTTTACTCAACGATATTTGGACATTTGGACGTGCCAAGCGCGCCGCTGCTGTGCCAGTCAAGCCCGATTGACATGTTGAGTCGCCTCATCGCCCAGCCCTCACTGCGTTACTTTGCCGCCGGCTTATTGGCGCTATTTGTGTATTTTTTTGCGCTGGACAGTCTGCACATTCCGCGTAATGGTGATGAAGAAGTCTACGCACATATCACCCGCGTCACCGCTGCCAGCGGACATTGGCTACCCCTCCAGTCGGACATGCCCGACATGCGCAATACCAAGCCGCCCTTGTTGTTTTGGCAGGGCGTCGCGTCCACGCAGGCTGGCACGCAATGGGATTGGTGGCATCTGCGTTTTCCGAGTGTGCTGTACACCTTGCTCACAGCGGGCTTGTTGTGGCTGTTGGGTAAGCGCTTAACAGGCCAGGCAGAAACAGGCTGGGTGGCAGCGCTCACATTCCTAGCCTTCTTCAGCACCTATCGTTTTGGACGTCCGTTCTTGGTCAATCCCGCAGAAACGTTTTGGTTTTTCTTGCCGTTTTTTACGCTGCTGTATTGGCGTGAGCGCGCTTTTGAATCGCGTCTGTGGATTCCTGTATTGCTGGGCGTAGAAGTCGGTATTGGTTTGCTCTATAAATCGTTCGCGTTGCTCGCACCGATTGGCTTTGCACTGGCTTGGTGGTATTTGCATCAACGCGACTATGTGTGGCGGCACTTCATCGCGCGCGACTTTTTCAAGCTCGTCCTCATTGCCGCGCTGTCCTTGTCGATGTTCGCATTGTGGTTCGTGTTTGACCCCGATCCGCAAGCGGTATGGCGTGAATTTGTGGTCGGCGAAAATGCCGGCAAGTTTGATCCGCATGGCGGCGGTTATTGGGCAAAATTATTATGGGGGGGCAGTAGCCTGTGGGCATTAGTGCTGGGCTATCCCATGAACGCAGGGCTGTTGGCGTTTCCGGTAGCGGCATTGTTTGTGCTGGCCTATCGCCGACGTTATCGCTTAACTGACGATGAAAAACGCTTATGGATATGGATGGCGGCGCTGTTCATTGTGTTTGCCTTGCCCAGCCAACGCAGTGCGCGCTACCTATTGGAAGCCATGCCAGGCGTGGCGTTGCTGTGCGCGTTAAATTGGCAACGCATTCCGCGCTGGGTTTTTGTGCTGACTTTAGTGGTGTGTGGCATGGCATTGTCCTTGTTTGCATGGTTGGCACTGGGGCTGCAACAAGAAGTGAGCGGGCTGTACGCGTGGGATTACTGGCTGGTGTGGGCGGTTAGTATGGGGCTGGTGGGGCTGGCTATCGTGCAAGCCAGTTGGACGCGGGAACTGGTGAATGTGGTCGCATTGCTTACCTTGCTCGGACTGGCGCTGTTCTTGCGTCCCTTTGATGGTGCATTGGGGCATTACAGCGCGCAGAGTGTGCGTGCGGTGCAAGATAAACCCGTGTGGGTGTCGTGCAACTTTCGCGCTCATGACGAGGGTTATCGCATGCTGCTTAAAGGTGCGCAGATACACGCTTACAATGAAAACGCAGTCCTTTCCATGCAAGACCTTGCTGCGCGTTATCCGCGCTTTACTTACAAACTACCCTTGCAAGCCCCCGTGTGTGAAGGGTGCAAGCTCCTCGGTCAGCGTTTAGAAATTCGTAGCCGACACAGCAATGCTGAATTAAAAGCGATGCTGCACGGCGCGGTGTTTGAACATTTATTTGTTAAAGAAGTGTTACTGGAATCGCCGCTTACCGTACTCGCCCCGCCCCTCACAGAAGGATGCCGTTAGATGAGTAAATATCAACGCTTGAGCCTACTGGCTTTTGTATTAAGCGCGTTCAGCATGGCGCTGTTCAAGGCTTCGGGATGGACGCTGGCGTATGGGTTTCGCTTGCCTGAACCGCCTGTTATTAAGGTGGTTGAACCTACGCAGGTGACGACGCAAGTGGTGACGCGCAGCAAAGGTCGCCGCCACACGCAACGCATCAAAGAAACGCTACCCGCGCGTGGACATTTCGATACCCATTTCGCGTCTAGCCAATTGCATGTGCAGACGCATGCCGCCTCGATGATTGAATTAAGCGACGGCAACGTGCGCGCATTTTGGTTTTCGGGCAGTCGTGAAGGTGCGGCAGATGTAACGATTAACAGCGCTATTTTTGATGTCACGCAAAAGCAATGGGGCGCGGAGCAGGTGGTGACAGGGCGCGTGCAGACGCAACGCGACTTGCATCGCTACATCGCCAAAGTAGGCAACCCTGTGCCGATGCGCGCGCCCGATGGGTCGCTGTGGTTGTTTTATGTCACGGTGTCGCTAGGCGGTTGGGCGGGCAGCTCAATTTCGATGCTGACTTCAAATGATGAGGGCGCAACGTGGGGCGCGCCGCGCCGCTTGGTTACCTCGCCCTTCATTAACATCAGCACCTTGGTGAAAGCGCCACCGTTCTTGTATGCCGATGGCACGGTGGGCGTGCCGGTGTATCAAGAGTTTGTGAGTAAATTTGCCGAGGTTTTGCGGTTAGATAAAACGGGCAAAGTTATCGACAAGCAGCGCTTGGCGGCGGGCGGGCAAGGCACCTTGCAACCCGTGGTGTTAGTGCGCAATGAGCTAGACGCGCTGGCTTTAACGCGCTACGCGGGCGCCGACAGTGCGCCGCGTGTGATGAGCTTGGCGACTACCGATGGCGGACGACATTGGAGTAAGCCTCAAAAATCCAACATGAAAAATCCCAATGCAGCGTTGAGTGCGCTGGTATTGCCGGATGGCAAATTATTGGCGGTGCTGAATGACCAAGAGCACGGGCGTGATAGCTTGAGTTTGCAACTTTCCGCCGATGGCGGCATCACGTGGCGCGAATTACGTCGCCTGGAAGAGATGGGCGGTTTAAGCCAGCAATTAGCGGATGAATCAGCTTGTTTAGAGGTGGTGGAAGATATGCTGCAAAACAGTGATGCGCGTCTGCAAGCCCTTGCCGCGCCGCAGTTGGCAGAATACGTGGCCTCCGCCAAACCTTTGGTGCGCAGTGCATCGGCCTGTCATTTTGAGTTTTCCTATCCCTATTTAATGCAAGCGCATAACGGCGATATTCATCTGCTCTACACGTGGAATCGTGTGTTGATTAAGCATGCAGTATTCGATGCGCTGTGGTTGCAGCAACGATTAAGTCAGGAGTCGTCTCAATGAATTTAACCGATAGATTTGCGTTGTCTGTGTGGGCGTTGTTCGGGCTATGGTTAATTTTGCGCTTGCCGTTCGTAACCCGTATGAGCGTCACCCAGCGCACCGCCACCCTGTTGCTTGGCTATGTAATCGCTATGGTGCCGGTGGCAGGGCTGTCGTTAGCGGGTGCTTTGCGCGGCATGCTGGGCGACTTGAGCACAACCAGCACACTGTTGTTGAGCGCAGCACTGTTCACACGCTTACGCTTTTTAGTCAACGGCAATGCAGCACCGTTGTGGAATGCGCGTGAACGTTTTTCCGTGTTGCTGTTCATCAGTGTGCTGGCGCTGTTGTTGTATCCCTTTGCACTAGGCATCGGCACGCTCGACCCTTACCGTGCAGGCTTTGGTAGTGTGTCACTGCTGTTAATGCTAGCCTTGCTTTCACTATGGTTTATGCGGCGCGGGCTGTATTTACTGCCTTTCGTGTGCGCACTGTCCGTCATGGCGTGGAGCATGCGCCTGCTCGAATCAACTAACCTGTGGGATTACTTGCTGGATGCGCCGTTGGCAATCTATGCCATCGTGCAGACGGTGAAGGCGATGTTGGAAGCCAGAAAGGTCGAACGTGTCTAGTTTGAATGGCAACGACTATCGAACCTTGTCCCTCGCGGCGTTGGGCGGCGCATTGGAGTTCTACGACTTCATCATTTTTATTTTCTTCGCCGCCGCCATCGCGCAATTATTTTTTCCACCCGACATGCCGGATTGGCTGCGCCAAGTGCAGACCTACGGCATCTTTGCCGCAGGTTATCTGGCGCGTCCCTTGGGTGGCATCATTATGGCGCATTTTGGCGATTTGTTCGGACGCAAGCGTATGTTCATGTTGAGCATCTTGTTAATGGCCGTACCCACTTTGTTGATTGGCTTGCTGCCTACTTACGCCGTGATTGGCGTGTGGGCGCCCATTCTATTACTCGCTCTGCGTGTCATGCAGGGCGCGGCCATTGGGGGCGAAGTGCCAGGGGCGTGGGTATTCGTAGCAGAGCATGTGCCGCAGCGCCACGTAGGGTTCGCCTGTGGCACGCTCACTGCGGGGCTGACGGGCGGCATCCTGTTGGGTTCGCTGGTGGCGATGGCGGTGAATCAGCATTACGCACCTGCCGAATTGCTCGCCGAAGGCTGGCGCGTGCCCTTCATCATTGGCGGCGTGTTTGGCCTGGTGTCGGTGTGGCTGCGCGGCTATCTGCATGAGACACCCGTTTTCAAACAGATGCAGGCTAGAAAACAATTGGCCGATGAGCTGCCTTTGAAAACGGTGGTGCGTGAGCATCGTCCTGCCATCGTGTTGACGATGTTGCTCACTTGGCTGCTGTCAGCGGCTATCGTCGTGATGATTTTGATGACACCCACCTTAATGCAAAAGCTTTTTTCGATTCCTGCCGCAGTCGCCTTGCAAGCCAATAGCTTCGCGATTTTGAGCTTGAGCGTAGGCTGCATTTTGTTTGGTGCATTGGCCGATCGTTTCGGTGCGGGTCGTGTGCTGGCTATTGGTTGTGTGGGCTTGGGTGTGACTGCGTGGTGGCTGTATCAACAGCTGATGCTAGCAACGTCTCATCTCAATGCGCTGTATGCGCTGTGCGGATTTTTTGTCGGTGTCATCGGTATTGTCCCTCGCATCGCCGTGATGTCCTTTCCGCCGCGCGTGCGCTTCTCTGGTTTGTCGTTTTCCTACAATGTTGCCTATGCCGTATTCGGCGGCCTCACCCCCATTATGGTGAGCTTACTGCTGCCGCTGGATAAGCTCGCCCCTGCGCACTACGTGGCGGCGTTGAGCTTGCTTGGGGTGGGGCTGGGGCTTTATGTGCAGCGGCGTGGGGCGGTTATCAGTTAAACGGCTTTATGCGACAATGCGCGCCGCCCATAAGAGCGCGCTGACGCGCCGTGTGTTGGATACGATTCGGAATAGGAAAACCTTTGGAT
>JABFSI010000055.1 GCA_013140695.1 Sideroxydans sp.
AGCGCCTTGTACATCGCGCTCACCGGCAGTCGGCATCTGCTACACAGTGCGCAAACAGTCGCGCATGCTTTTGGCTATCGAGACAGGACGATCGACGACCTGCTCGCTTTCCACATCGCCTTCGGTAAGACCGTATCCGACATCTCGGTCAATGCGGTCGCCAATCTGGGTTACGCCGACATCCGCTTTGTGACTCCCGTGTATGCGGGTGACACGCTGAGTACCACCTCCACCGTCATCGGCCTTAAACAAAATTCCAATGGAAGCAGTGGCGTGGTCTATGTGCATTCGGTGGCGCGCAATCAACATCGCCAAATCGTCATCGAGTGGAAGCGCTGGGTCATGGTGCACAAGCAAGACCAGAGCGTTCCCGCACCAGCGACGCACGTACCCGAGCTACCCGCCGTCGTGCCTGTCGACCAACTGCAAGTGCCAGCCTCTTTGGATTGTGCGAAGTTCGAGACAGCTCTCACGGGTGGGCAACGCTTGTGGGACGACTATCAAGCAGGCGAACGCATCGACCACCCAGCTGGCATGACCGTGGATGATTCCGATCACACCATGGCGACCAAGCTTTATCAGAATAATGCGCGCCTGCACTTCGATGCGCAGATGATGAAAGACACACAGTTCGGTCGCAGGCTGATGTACGGCGGTCATGTCATCTCCATCTGTCGTGCGTTGTCGTATGACGGCTTGGAGAACGCCTTGGGCATACTCGCCATCAACGCCGGCACACACTGTAATCCAAGCTTCGGTGGCGACACCTTCTACACTTGGACAGAAGTGTTGGAACGTTGGGAGATTCCCGGTCGCAAAGACATCGGAGCCTTGCGTCTGCGCATGGTCGGTGTGAAGAACGCACCCGCTAAATCGTTGCCCAGCACGCACATCGAGAAAGACGGCAAACGGGTGTATCACCCCAACGTCGTACTCGATCTTGATTACACCGTTTTCATTCCACGTCGATAAGGAAGAACCATGTCAGCCATCCATCCCAATCAAGCTCTGTTCGGCGGCGAAAAGCCATTCCCCATCATCCCTAGCTGCGAACATTTCGCGGGGAGCGAGAAGCTCATCCTGAAAGCCTTGTCACTGCAAGACAGCCTCGGTCCCATCTTCGACATCACCTGTGATTGCGAAGACGGCGCCGCCGCTGGGCAAGAGCGCGAACATGCCGAGATGATCGTGCGTGTGTTGAATTCAGAATCCAACAAACACCGCATGGCAGGTGCACGCATCCATGACTACACCCATGCCGCTTGGCGTTTAGACGTGGACATCTTGGTGGGCGGGGCGGGTAAGTTGTTGGCCTACATCACCATCCCCAAATGCACCAAAGCTGCACAGGCAGCCGAGATGATCGCGTACATCCAAAAAGTGGCCGCGTCTCACGGCATCACGCGTCAGATCCCCATCCACATCTTGGTCGAGACACACGGTGCTTTGCATGAGGTGTATGAGATCGCTGCATTGCCTTGGTTGCAGGTCGTGGATTTTGGACTGATGGATTTCGTCAGCGGCCACCACGGTGCCATTCCCGCTAGTGCCATGCGCAGCCCGGGTCAGTTCGAACATCGCTTATTGGCACGTGCCAAAGCACAAGTCGTTGCTGCCGCATTGGCACACGGTGTCGTCCCCGCGCACAACGTCACCCTCGATCTCAAGAACACCGAGACGACTTTCTCCGACGCTAGCCGTGCACGCAACGAGTTCGGATTCTTGCGTATGTGGAGCATCTACCCCACACAGATCCCCGCCATCGTCGATGCCATGAAACCGAATTACGACGAAGTCACCATCGCCAGCAACATCCTCTTGGCGGCTCAAGCGGCAGAGTGGGGGCCCATCCAATACGACGGCGAGTTGCATGACCGCGCCACCTATCGTTACTTCTGGGAAGTGCTACAGAAAGCGAAGATCACCAACGTGGCGATACCTGCGGAAGCGAGTGAGGCGTTTTTTAGTTGAGTGGGTAGGGTAGAAGTCGCCGCCTCGAAATGCGACAGACCTTAGTTACAAATGAAAACGCTCCCCAGTTGGGAGCGTTTTCTATTTGGGCTGCAAATCACAAGCAATCCAATTTGGCCGTTCACGAGTGTCTGCTCTTGAGCATATCGTAGGGGCATAGAAACCATGCTACAAATATAATGAAATCCTCCGGTAGAATGCCCACTTCAATCTTGATGGTTACCCCTAGGTCGCATGGTCCAACAGTCGGAAAATGAAGCTACAACAAGAACGCAATTGATAGACGTTCAATTAGCTCGTTCTGGCTGGTCAAAGAACCGTAGGGCTTTTGTAGAGGAATACGCTCTACAAGCTGCCGCGCCCGAACCTGCTTATGGCGGAATTCAGTTTGCGGACTATGTATTGCTGGGCTCTGATGGCAAGCCCATTGCCGTAGTTGAGGCAAAGCGCTCTTCACGCGATGAAATTTCCGGAAAGCGTCAGGCAGGAGACTATGCTGATGCCATCAAAGCCAAATTTGGTGACGATCCATTCATCTTCCCTACCAACGGGAAAGAAATTCAATTCTGGGATCGTGGTCGTTATCCGCCTCGGAAAGTAGCGGGCTTCTACACTCGCGATGACCTCGAACGCCTGCGCCACCAAAGGCAATACTCTCAGCCACTGCACGAAGTAACAATCAACGCAGATATTGCCGGACGTGATTACCAGAATGAAGCAATCCGTCGCGTCACCGAAGGAGTTGATGCTGCCAAACGCCGGTTCCTACTGGTTATGGCGACAGGGACAGGCAAGACGCGAACTACCATTGCGTTAGTGGATACACTGCTGCGATCCAAGCGAGTGCAGCGAGTGCTATTTCTGGCCGATAGGCGCGAACTTGTTCGCCAAGCCATGTCAGAGTTCAAAACGCACCTTCCCAACGAGAGTCTTGCCCGAATTGAAAGCGGGGAAACTTCTGGTGCGCGCATCCAGTTCTCAACCTACCCAAGCATGATGCAGGTCTATGAACGTTTATCAGTTGGATATTACGACCTGATTGTGGCCGACGAAAGTCATCGCTCGATCTACCAGCGCTACAAAGCAATTTTCGATCACTTCGATGCAATTCAACTCGGCCTTACCGCCACCCCAACCGACTATATCGACCACAACACATTTCAGTTGTTCGATTGCGGTGACGGCTTGCCGAGCTATTACTACAGCTACGAGCAAGCCATCGAGGACAAGAATCTCGTCAACTACCGCGTACTGGATGCTCAAACCAACTTCCAGCTCAAAGGCATTCAAGGCGACACGCTGCCAGACCCCTTGAAGCAAATGGCACGCGACCAAGGAGTTGAACTCGACGAACTCAACTTCGACGGCAGTGACATCGAAAAGGGCATTATCAACCAAGGCACCAACGATGCCATGGTGCGCGAGTTCATGAACGAGTGCCGTACAGATAAACGTGGTCTGCCACATAAGACGATCATCTTTGCCGTCAGCCATGCACACGCCAAGCGCCTCTATGAAAGCTTCAACCGTCTTTACCCTGAACTACAGCGCCAAGGCATGGCGGAGATCATAGATAGCCACATGGAGCGAGCAGACTCAACACTGGATGACTTCAAGTACAAGACCATGCCGCGAGTCGCCATATCAGTGGATATGCTTGACACGGGTATCGACGTACCGGCGATTCAAAACTTGGTTTTCGCCAAGCCAGTTTTCAGCCGCGTAAAATTTTGGCAAATGATCGGGCGCGGTACTCGACAGCACACTGACAAAGCCACAGGGGAGATCAAGAAAGATTTCCTGATCATTGACCATTGGAAAAACTTTGCCTATTTCAAGCTCAATCCGGAAGGTGAAATTGATCACCCTACCGAGCCTTTGCCGGTCAGGCTATTTCGCTTGCGGTTAGAAAAGTGGCAGCTACTACATGCGCAGCAACAAGATACACAGCCCGCTATCGAGGAGCTGCAAGCAATGCTGTCTGCATTACCCCGCCAAAGCGTGAACATTCGCCCGCATTGGGATGAGCTGAACGCGCTATTGAAACAATGGCCTGCGCCCAGTCACGCCTCGCTAGAGCACCTTAGTAAATCCATCGCACCATTAATGCGTCTTGCCCCGCTCTGGGGGCTGGATGAACTCCAGTTTCGTATTTGGTGCGAGCGTCTTACCCTCGCATGGTTGAAGGCCGACCAAGGCGAGCAAGCCAAAGTCATGGAACGCATACAGGAAGCCGTCGCCAGCCTGGCTGACAACATACCGGCGGTAAAGCGAGTAGAAGAGCAGCGCGCATGGGTTCGCTCCGCGGGCTTCTGGCAGCACTTGGACCTTGCAAGACTAATCATGCTTCAAGCCACCTTTGCACCACTGATGAAGTACCGCACTTCCGCGCCAAGTACTACGGCCGAAATCAATCTGCCGGACAGCATCACCCTGCGCAGTTGGATTATCTACGGCCCCACCGGCGAAGGCGCATTCGCCGAAAGCTACCGTGAGCAAGTCGAAGTTCTGGTGCGTCGCATGGCCGATCAACTGCCCGAGCTCGCCAAACTCAAGCAGGGTGACACGCTGAATGACGAAGAAATCGACCGCATCAGTGCAACCCTGAATCAGGCCGACTTGTTTGTCACCGAAGATACCTTGCGCAAAGCATTTGAAGCACCCGCCGCCTCACTGGCCGATTGCCTGCGCCACATACTCTGCGAAGATGCAAAGCTGCCCAACCGCGAAGAGCGCATCAATAATGCTTTTGACACTTTCATTGCAGCGCATGGCTACTTGCGCGCCAACCAACTCAATTTTTTGCGGGCAGTAAAAGCCGCCGTGTTGCGCCATGGCCGCATCACCCGTGCCGCACTCAGCGAACCGCCGCTATCGCGTATCGGTCGCGTCGAAACACTGTTTCCGTCGCAAGACATCGAAGAACTTATTCACCTCGCCAATGAGTTGTTGGACGAGGCCGCCTAAACTCCAAAGGAATTATTGAATGCTCGCCCCACACATCAAGAAAAAAGTCGACGAACTCTGGAGCCGCTTCTGGGCTGCAGGCCTCACCAACCCCTTGGTGGCTGTCGAGCAGATCACCTATTTGCTATTTCTCAAGCGCCTTGAGGACATCGACCTCAAGCGCCAGCAGCGCGGCTTTCCCTCTATTTACGCGGGCTTTGAAACCTGCAAGTGGAGCTACATCCGGCAGGAAAAAACCAACCCCACCCACCTGATCGAGGTCGTATTTCCTTGGTTGCGTGATCTGGATAAGCACTTCACCGGTGCTAGCGCCGACGGTACAGAACTCGCCAGCCTCAACAATCGCATGGCCGATGCCTACTTCCAGCTCGACCCCAACAAAGGCAAAGTGCTGAGCGATGCTATCGACAAGATCGACGAACTTTTTGCCCGCGCTGGCGATGGCTCAGCCGCTCAAGACATCATGGGCGACACCTTTGAATACCTGCTCAGCGAAGTTGCTACTGCTGGCAAAAACGGCCAATTCCGCACTCCGCGCCACCTGATCCGTTTCATGGTCGAACTGCTCGACCCCGAACCCGGCCAGCGCATCATCGACCCCGCAGCAGGCACCGGCGGCTTTTTGTTCAGCGCCCAGCAATACCTGATGCGCAAATACACTGCTAAGGAGACTCGTGATGGCGTTGAAACGCCGAACTTTGTACTGGAGTGGGACGGCGCGCCACATCGAACGGACGGTGTGGAAGCTCGTTACGTCGAAAAGGAAGTGATTGAACTGGGTAAACGAGTTAAACGGAACTGCTGGGACTTGATGCACGATGGCCATTATTTTGTTGGCATCGATAACGACCGCACGATGGCTCGAATTGGCTGGATGAACATGGTGTTGCATGGCCTCAATGATCCGCATTTATTTCAAGGCGACTCACTCAGCGAACGAAATGGAAAACCTCAACTAGCTAAGATTGTTGAACAAGAAACCTATCAATTCGTGTTGGCCAATCCGCCGTTTACCGGTACGGTGGATGCCATCGACCTAGACGATGACTCTGCACGCTTTCCAAAAGGGAATAAGAAGGTTGCAGTTGCGGGCAGAAGCGACAAAAAGACCCTTGCCATCACAGACAAGAGCGAGCTCTTGTTTATGTGGTTGATGCTCGACCTGCTAGAAGTCGGTGGTCGCTGTGCGGTGATCATTCCCGAGGGCGTGCTCTTCGGCAACACCGATGCCCACGTGCGTCTACGCCGCGAGCTACTCACCGAGCACGTAGTAGAAGGAGTCATTTCGCTGCCCGGCGGCGTGTTCCAGCCCTACACCGGTGTCAAGACTTCCATCCTTATTTTTCGCAAAGAAACCCGGCGTGACGACAAGCAAACCCTCAATGGCAGCATCACGCCGCGCACTGAGCATGTCTGGTTTTATGAGGTGGAAGAGGACGGTTATTCGCGCGATGCCAAACGCAACCCTCGCCCCGGTCAGAACAATGACCTGTGGGACGCGCTGGAAAAATTCAAAGCCTGGCGCACACAAGGCCTTAGCGGTGCACAGCAAAATGAAAAAGTCCTGCTGCAACCGACATTCCGTGCCGAGCGCTGGCGTCAGGCGCTGCTGCGCGACACCGCCGACAAACTTACTCCTGCGGGCGAAGCCTTTGCAGCGCTGCCCGACACCAGCATGTGGGACGGTCAAGTCTGGGGGATTCATGAGCTGTTTACAGAACTACCCGCAGCGCCTAACGAGGCCGAGGCATTCGTTATTGCTAACGCGCAAACGGCTTTCATTGAACTGCTGGTTAAGCGGCTAGCACCGCTGGCAGGGGCAGCCTACCAGCGAGGTGGGAATCATAGCGAGGAGCAAACTGCTAAGGACTGGGAAAAGGCCATCAAGATATTTGAGGTTGACCTTAAACGTACGGCAAAAGAATGCGAATCCTGTTTCGAAAAAGAAGACTCACCTGCACTAGCAATCTGGAAGAATTTGGTGAAGAGCCAAAAGGTCGATTCTGAATTGATGCAACGTGCACTCGGTCATTATCACAATGGCGCGACCTATTCGATCAATCCATCTCCGGTGAATCCTGCTTTCAAGCCGAAAAAACCACTATCGGATGATGAGTGGAAGACTGCCCTGTTAGCCATTGCTCGCGAAGTCGCCAAGCTCGACGGTTTCGATGTCACCCTGCGCAGCCTAGCCATAGACCAAGTATCGGAACTCAAAGTGGCCAAGCACTGGGTAGTGCCGGTGCGAGCCAGTGCAATAAATAGCGAGTGGCAATCGGCAGATGGTCAATTAACCGGCTCCCACGATGCCAACGGCATGGTACGCCCCGCGTATATCGAATCCATGCTCGCCGCAGGACTCTATGACGACAAAGGCGAACTCAAGGAGGGGCTGCTCGATCCCGATTGCATCGAGGGCCGCGACTGTAACCTCTCCGCCGGGCAATACAAGCCGTTCGACTTTACGCAGCTCAAGAGCGACAAGAGCGTCAGCGAGTTGATTGGCGAGTTGAAATCCACTGAGCAGCAGATCATCGGCGGGCTGGATAAGCTGCTGGCGATGGTGGAGGGGCGAGAATGAGGTTGCCGGAAAGCTGGGTAGAAACAACGGTCGGAAGAATCGTTGTTGATCTACAGCCAGGCTTCGCGCAGAAGCCGGGTGAAGAGGATGAAGGCACCACGCCTCAAATTCGGACGCATAACATTGCACCGAATGGAACGATCACTCTTGCAGGCATCAAGCACATTACTGCCAGCGTCAAAGAGCTGGAGCGATACTCGCTTGCATCAGGTGACGTTGTTTTCAATAATACCAATAGTGAGGAATGGGTCGGCAAGACCGCAGTGTTTGATCAAGAAGGCGAATACGTCTTCTCGAACCACATGACACGATTGCGAGTTCACACTGAGCTAGTGAGTCCGGAATACCTTGCTGGCTACCTTCAGTTGCTGTGGTCTATGGGATATTCGAAGACCCGCGCCAAACGATGGGTCAGTCAAGCGGGCATTGAGGGTTCTGCGCTTGCCTCATTCAAGCTCCCACTTCCTTCACTCCTCGAACAACAGCGCATCGTCGATGTGCTGCGGCAGGTGGAAGCACTTGATTCAAGTCGTAGGGCCAGCGAAGAGACGATTCAGGAATTGACGCGTGAGTATTACACGTTGCTGTTTGGCAACGTGATTGGTAATGACAAGGGTTGGGCTAGTCGCAAGCTAGGGAAAATTTCGGAGATCGTTCGTGGCAGTTCACCAAGACCCCAAGGCGACCCGCGCCTCTTCGGTGGGCCAGTACCAAGGTTGATGGTTTCTGACCTAACCCGCGACGGGTTGTGGGTTGATGCCACGACAGATTCGCTGACTGTGGAGGGCGCGAAATCTAGTCGGCCTATGCCCGCACAGTCCGTCGTAATCGCGGTCAGTGGCGCACCCGGTCTAACCGCAATCCTGAATCACGATGCCTGCATTCACGACGGTTTTGTTGGATTACGTGACTTGAATGCGGAACTGCTCCCTGAGTTTGTGGCCTTCACTCTGAATTTGTTGCGTGCCAAAAACGATCAACAAGCAGTTGGTGCGGTATTCAGGAATTTAACGACAGACCAAATCAAGGCAATCTCTATTCCTGTCCCGCCCATTGAGCTTCAGACGCAATTCCGCAGTTTTTTGATGCAAGTAAAAGCAATCCAGCAGGGCATTGGTGAATCCAAACGAGTGTTTGACGAACTGAGTCACACGCTGGCTGTGGATGCTTTCACAGGTGATCTCACAACGAGCTGGCGTGAATTCAATCAAGACAAAATTACAGCCGCCGCCGCAACCCGCGACGCCCTGTTGCGTGAGCGCGGCGCTACTTTCGTTTCGACCGGCTCAAAGAGCAACGTTCATTTCACGGAATACGCACCGACAGAGCGGCGCACAAATTTTCCCCGACCACGCAGGCACGCATTGATCGAGCAACTGTCGAGCTTTCAGCATGAAGTGTGGAACACATTGCGCTATGAATGGCGCGGCGCGGTGCTGGCTGACGATCCCGTGGTATTCAATGACTTTTGCACTAGCCCACAAACGGCGTGGAGATTGGAAGGGTTCGATACTGCGCCAATCAATGTGCGCCGCGCACTGGAACAACTCGCTGCCATGGGGCTCGTGCGTATGTTCAGCATGCCGCAGAAAGATCCTTCCAACGAGGCCACCCGCTACCTGACGGCTTTTCGGCCTTTGCGAGAAGATAAAGACGGAGGCCGGGCGGAGGAAGATGTTGCACTGGCTGATGTGATCTCCGTGCAGGCCGAATTTAAACGACGCGAGAAAGGCGGTATGTAAATGCGCCTGCGCTACCTCCATCTTTCGAATTACCCTCCGCTTACCGATCTGCACGTGGCGTTTGCCGGTAACGCGCCGTGGGATGCGTTGCTGCCTCAAGACGAAGCCAGCCGCTGCGCGATTCACTTTGTTATCGGGCTCAACGGCAGTGGCAAGAGCCATCTGTTGCGTGCTCTTGCCGCTACCTTTGTTGCGCTGTCCGATGAACACCTGCCGGGTTTTCCGGTAACACTGATTTACGAACTTGGCACCCCCGGCGAGCAAGGGCATCGCACTCTGATTTTCGATAGTCCTGGCGCTGAGCACGAAGCCAGCCTGTGGCAAGCCAAGGGGTGGCGCTTTCCTGATGAAACCGAGCGCGATACCTTCTCGCAAGCTGTCGAGCTATTGCGCATGTCGCAGGAGCCTGTTGTTCGTTTTGATAATGCGGAGCTGCATGCCGAGATCGCACGGGGGAGCTATCCCCAAGCCGCACCATATGCAATCCCCAATGCGGTGCTAGCTTATACCTCGGGCGATCCTGTGCCTTGGCGCGGGGTATGGCTGCCACCTTCCGATGGTACCGGTGTGGATATGGTCACCCAGAGTGAGGACTATGATCCCGAAATCGAGCGCCCTGTTGGCTGGACGCAGGAGGATGAAGCTCAGATTGCCAGAGACGACGACATTGAGGGCAAGTCTGCCGCTCAGGCTCGGACACCAGTCGAGCGTCCAAGTGAAGCGCTATTCAGACGCCCGATTCTGCTTGATGGCGTCAAACTTACGGCTGCGCTTCTGGCGGTGACGCTGGAGGATGCTATCCGTACACAGCAAGGCAAGGAGCCGGATGCAAGGATCGCCGATTTGTTGGAGAAGGCGGGCTGGAAGGAGTTGATCGGCGTGCGTATCAAACTGAACCTTGATCGGGCACTGGCCGCACCGCGTCCACTGGTTGGCATCTTGCACGATCTATTGCTCGCTGCCGGAGAGGTAGTTCAAGAACCGCGTTCGGGCAAGCGATGGCGCTCACTTTACTTTGACCTCAGAGGAACATTGGCTCGTGATGATGAGGATGGTTGGCTCAATCAAGAACTAGTGTCGCTGACTAGCCAGGGGAAGGCATTGCATGCCTTGCTTGGCGAGGCGTCTGACACCGCATTTGATCGCTTCGGTGATTTGCTGCAATGGGAACAACACGGGCTATTGAACGAGCTTGAATTGTTCATCCGGCGCAAAGAAAAACCCTCGGAAGAGAGTCTGACAACTCTTGAGGATATTGGCGTGCTACGCCTTTCCGAGCTCTCTGACGGCGAACGCATGGTGCTTGCCCGTTGGGCTCTTTTTTACCTGTTGAAAGGTCAGGCCGACTCGTTGCTACTGCTCGACGAGCCGGAAACGCATTTCAACGATGCGTGGAAGCGAGACATTGTGAACGTGGTGGACGGCGCTCTTGGAAAAGATGACAGTACCGTGCTTATCGCCACCCATTCGGCAATCGTGCTCTCTGATGTGTTCGACGAGGAGATTGTTCACATCAAGAAGCGCGAGGGAGTATCTGAAATCGCTGCTGTGCGCGAGCGCACCTTTGCTACCGATCCAAGCGCATTGATGATGACCGTTTTCGGTGCCGACGACAGTATTGGTACGCGAGCGTTGAAGCGCATTGAGGCTTTCATGCGTGAAGTCGGTCAGAAAACAGATCCAACGCCGGCCGATATGCAACGTCTACAAGCCCTGATCCATCGGCTTGGTACAGGCTTTTACCGTAGCGAGCTTCAGACTTTGCTCAATCGCTGGCGTCAGCTACCTGATCTGCGAGCCATTGAAGCCGTCATTCCGCAACTAAAATCGGATGTGCTCAAAGACGAGCTGAGTGCGTTGATCCAGCGCGGCCAGCAGCGCAGTACGCCAACCGAGGACGGCAATGCTTAAGCCGATTCATCGCGTTACGAGCTCCCCGGCGCTGGCTGCCTGCCAGGAATTGATGCAATGCTTCGCGTTGTGGCTGTGCGATAAAAATATCAAGCCTGCTGATATAACGCAGGCGAATTTGCAAGCGCAGATGCCAAGCTTGATCGAGGCGGATTGGTTGTGGCGTTTCCTTGATCGAGAGGTCGATAGTTCAAAATTGATCCATCGAGCTCAGCAAATTGCGGGGCTTATTGATGCCGAAAAGGATAATCTCAGACTGTGGATACAAGCGACAGCGATGCTTCCTCAGCACTTTGGCCCCATCCCGCCCGCTGCTTTGCCAACGCAATTGCCTAACAATTGGAAAGCAAAAACTCCTATCTGGGTAGCCTTCAAGACCCTGTTAGTGTCGTTTTATGAAAAGGGCTTTAAGGATGGCTTGCCTTATCGAATAGATAGCACCCCGACTGATGTCAAAGCCGATCAAGTTACCTATGCGAAATTTGTCGCCGAGTTTCGTGCTGCCCATAAGCTTGATCCAGATCCCGACGCTCGGGAAGTCTGCGTGCTCTGCGGCGGAGAGCTGAAAGAGCAAGAGGTGGATCACTGGGTAAACAAGGGAAAGTTTCCACTGTTTTCTGTCTGTGCCGACAACCTGCTTCCGATCTGTGGCGAATGCAATGCAGGCGATGACACGAAAGGCCAGAAGTCAGTTCACAGTACAGGCGACTTTTCCGACTGGTTCCATCCATATCTGCGGCCAGCTTATGGAGCATTGGCGTTGGAATATCAGTTGTCAACGATGACCATAAATTGCGTGGCTGTGCAGGCCGTAAATCAGCCTAAGGTAAACAACCTTAATAAATTGCTCAACCTTGAAACTCGCTGGACTCGGGAGTTCAAGGCGGAGCATCGGAAGAAGCAAAAAGAAGCAGCTGATCGCAAACAGCGTGGACGTGGCCCTCATAATCTCACCGAGCTTCAAGAGTGGTTGTCAGACTATCGAGATGGCCTGGTTGAGAGTGAACCCAATTACGAAGTGCATAAAGTTCTAGCTGCCGCCATGCTTGAGCCAACTCGACTTGCAACTTGGCAAGGTGAACTTGGATTAGCGCCGTGATTGCGTGTGCATCTACTGAAGGGGCAATTCAATGACCAACAAAGATAAGCCTGACGAAATGCAAGGCCTCGAAGGCACAGAAGCGCCGTTCCTGCTTTACGCTGGCGATGACGAGAAAGTCCATGTCCGTGTGCTCATCCATGCCGAAACCCTATGGTTGCCTCAGCGTCTCATGGCAGAGCTATTTCAGACCTCACCGGACAACGTCGGCCTGCACCTTAGGAACATCTACGCTGAGGGCGAATTGGTGGAACAGGCAACTGCCGAGGATTTCTCGGTAGTTCAAAACGAAGGTGGCCGGGCCGTTCGGCGCAACCTCAAGCACTACAGTCTTGATGCCATCATCGCCGTCGGTTACCGTGTCAGTTCCAAGCGTGCAACCCAGTTCCGCATCTGGGCCACGCAGATTCTGAAGGAATATATCCGCAAGGGTTTTGTGCTGGACGATGAACGCTTGAAGCAAGGCAAGCAGGTGTTCGGCGAGGACTATTTTCTGGAGTTGCTGGACCGGGTCCGTTCGATCCGCGCCAGCGAGCGCCGCATCTACCAACAGATTACCGACATCTTCGCCGAGTGCAGCGTTGACTACGATCCACAGTCCGACGTCACACAGACCTTCTACGCCATGGTGCAGAACAAGTTCCACTACGCCATCACAGGCCAAACCGCCGCCGAGATCATCCACAGCAAAGCCGACCACACCGCGCCGCATGCTGGCCTGCTCACCTGGAAAAATGCTCCGCTCGGTCGCGTTCTGGCCTCGGATGTCACTATCGCCAAGAATTACCTCTCCGAACCTGAGATCAAGCGGCTGGAGCGCACCATTTCCAGTTTCTTTGACTACATCGAAAACATCATCGAAAACCGTGTGCAGATGAGCATGGCCGATATGGCAGCCAGTGTAGATAAATTCCTGAGTTTCAATGAGTACGAGGTGCTAACCCACAAGGGCAATATCAGCAAGACGCAGGCCGACCAGAAGGCGCTAGCCGAATATGCGGAATTCAACCGGACGCAGAAAATCGAGTCTGATTTTGACCGGGTACTGAAGGCGACGAAGGCGCTCGGGCTGGTGGATGTGAAGCAGGGGAGCAAGCAGCCTCGGAAAAAGAAATAACTTCGGCATTGATCGAGTGGAGCAACTTGAGATCTTGACGACGAGTGTAAAGCGCGGGCTCCTCATACCATTTTGAGTCATGGCTTGGCTGGTAGCTCCAAGATGGTTGCTTCTTCAGCGTGCACATCCCCCAATCAAAATCGAAACCCCACCCCCATGCGGTAAAATGCGCGCCCTTTTCAATAGGCACTCGCAATGACAATCTCAGAATCCCAACTCATCACCATGCTCGAACTGCAGGATGGCATGAACAGCAAGGTCAACCCCGATTGGGTGTCAGCAAACAACAATTGGCATCGTGCCATCCAAGTCGAAGGTGTCGAAGCGATCGAGCATCACGGTTGGAAGTGGTGGAAGAAACAGGATTGCGACTTGGCGCAGTTGCGCATGGAGTTGGTTGATATCTGGCACTTCATGCTTTCCGCATCCATTCAAGCAAAATTTGGCAACATCGCTCTCGCCAAGATGGAGATGATGGCGGAGTTGAATCTGCGTCAGAAGTCGATCCAGTTCGATAACCAATATTACGTGCTCACTCAATTGAGTTTGTTGGACAAGCTCGATCTATTGGTCGGGTTGGCAGCGGCCAAGCGGGCAAGTCTGGCGCTGTTTGAATCGCTGTTGCATGACTGCGATATGGAATGGAACGATCTCTTCAAGCAGTATGTCGGCAAGAACGTGCTCAATGTGTTTCGCCAAGACCACGGCTACAAGGCGGGGTCTTACATCAAGGTGTGGGATGGCCGCGAGGATAACGAGCACTTGGTCGAGGTGTTGGAGATCGTGGACTTGGAATCGCCGGACGTACGCGATGAACTCTACAGCTCGCTCAAAGCGCGCTACCTGATCGTTCTAGAAGGGAAGTAGCACCATCATGCCGAATCAAGAGATGGAACAAATGGACGTCGAGCCAGCGCTGTCTGATCGTGAGATGGATGAGCTGGATGACTTCCTCATGTCTGATGCCACCACCAATGAGGTCATGCTGTTGGACTGCTTGGATGGTTATCTCACCGCTGTCGCATCTGGCCCTGTGCGGTTAGAGCAGGGTGATTGGCTACCAAGAGTGTGGGGGCCGGCAGCGAGTGATGCGCCAACGTTTGAATCAAAGGCGCAAGAAGAAAAGATCATCGGCCTGATGACGCGCCACCTGAATGCCATCGTTTGGAATCTGCAACAAGAAGATGAACCCTTCGAGCCTGTGTTCGATTTGAACGTCTATCAGGATGACGAGCGTGAATATGTGGATGGCGAGATGTGGGCGCATGGATACATGACCGCCATCAATCTCCATCGCAATAGTTGGAACGCCTTGTTCGAATCAAAGCACGGTGTGGAGATGTTGCGCCCAATCTACTTGTTGGGTGCTGAAGAGGTGACAGCAGAGGAAGAACAACTCGTGCAAACACCCGCACAACGTGAGGAGTTGTCAAAGACGATCCCTGCGAGTGTGGGATGGATCTATAAGTTTTGGGCACCGCAACGACGTGCGGAAGATATTCGTGTGAGTGGCAAATCCTCAGAGGCTGAGAACCTCAAGATAAGCCGCAACGCCCCCTGCATCTGCGGCAGCGGCAGGAAGTATAAAAAGTGCTGTGGAGCATCGGCAGAATAAATACCTGAAGGGCATATAAATTCAAATTTCGTCATACCGACGCAGGCCGGTATGACGAAATTTTAGAGATGACCTTAAGTCGTACCGAACTTCGCTTCCACCAGCACGCCGATTTCTTTTAAGAACGGCGTTGGCAACAATCCACCGGCACACACGATGACGCCCTGATTGGGAATCTCGACTTCTTGATCGCCATGCTTCATGACGATGGTGTCCTTATTCACCTGTTTGACACCCGATTTCAGCATGATTTGTAATTTTCCCGCATCAGCCATCGCTTTTAATTTGTCGCGATTCTTGGGCTTCGCACCACCGAACGCTTTACCGAAATCTTCACCGCGTGCGGATAAAACGACGGTCGTGCCCGGCTCTTCTGCGATAGACATGGCTGCTTCCAGCGCGCTGTCGCCGCCGCCCACCACCACTACATGCATGTTGCGATATTGCTCGGGGTCAATGAGGCGATACACCACTTTCGATTGCTCTTCACCGGGGCAACCCAGCTTGCGCGGCGTACCGCGACGACCAATGGCGAGCAGCACGGTGCGCGTCTCGTACGAACCTTTGGGGGTCTTGACGATGAAGCCTTTGTCGGTCTTGGTAATGGTTTCCATACGTTCTTCAAAGTTGAGCTTCATGCCTGTTTTCTTGATGATGTCCGCCCAGAACTCAAGCAACTTCTCTTTGCTTACTTCTTTGAAATGCATCTCGCCGATGAGCGGCAGTTTGACGGGGGCGGTCATCGCGACTTTGTTGCGTGGATATTGGAAGATGGCGCCGCCGAGCGAAGTTTCCTGCTCAAGCGTGACGTAACGCAGTTTTTGTTCCATCGCGCCCAGTGTTGCACCCAATCCCGCCGGCCCTGTGCCGACGATGACCACATCATAGGCATTGTCACTGCCTTTTAGCTTGGCGATAGAGACGGCGGCTTGCGCACCTTGAGTGGCGGATTTACGAATCAAACCCATGCCACCCAACTCACCCGCAATAAAGATGCCTTTCACGTTGGTTTCAAAATGCGGGTCGACCTGCGGAATGTCCATGCCGCGTTTTTCCGTACCAAACACCAGTGTGATGGCATCTTGCGGGCAAGAAGCCGCGCATGCGCCGTGACCGATGCATAGCGTGGGGTTAATCAAAACCGCCTTGCCTTTAATCATTCCCAGCGCTTCTTCAGGGCAGGCTTTTACGCAACTGCCTGAACCCAAACATAAAACAGGGTCGATAACGGGGTGTAGCGATGAGGGTTCGGTGAGACCTTGGCTGATGGCCTCTTGCATTTGCCCGACGGAATCTTTTTCGTGCTTGCGCCTGCCGTTCAGGTAGATGAACAAAATGACGATAAGCGGTACGAGATAAATGGCGATGTCCATAAAATTGAGCCCAAGTGAAGAAAACGATTAAAAAATCTTTAAGAATCAAGTCAAAATTTAGGGGGTGTTCATTTTCGGCAAGCTATAGTCAGTGTCGATTGAACTTAGTTTCAACGAGTCAGTCGGAAGCGGCCACATTTTAAGTGGGCTTGCTACAGAATACAAACGAGCAACTCACTATATAATTCGCGCAGTTAAAAATACGACTACTGGATTCTCAAAATGAAAGATAAAGCAAAAACATCGCATCTGCCTTGGCTCATTTTTATTGGCATTGTGGGGCTGATTACCTTCACGGGTTATTTCTTCGTCTATCCACAGACTTTGTACAAGCCGGGCGAAGAGCTGTTCGACTTTGGCTACAACTTGGGGCTAATTGGCGGTGTGATGATGTTGCTGTTGTTGTTATACCCGTTGCGCAAGCGTTGGGGCGTCATTGGCAATCTAGGTTTTTTGCCCACTTGGTTTAAGTGGCACATGGTGTTGGGCATTTTGGGCCCGCTGTTCATCGTTTTTCACTCCACCTATCACGTTTATATTCCTTTTTTACATCCGCAAGGCTCAATGAATGCCGCGATCGCCATGTACTGCATGTTGCTGGTATCAGGTAGCGGTACGTTTGGTCGTTTTTTCTACACCAAAATTCACCACGGATTGTATGGTCGTCAAGCCAACGTCAAAGACCTGCAAGCAGGTATTGACGAGAACGGTGACGCAAAATCCATGCTCAACTTCGCGCCCAGCATTGAAAAAGCGCTGGAAGACTTTCATGACCTAGGATTGCAGTACGGCAAAGAAAAGGGCTACGGCTTTGCACATTTCTTTAGCGTGGGCATTAAAGCCAATTTGTTGGCGCGTTCTTTATCGAAAGAGTTGCATCACATTATGCGAGAGCAAGGCAGTGCGCACCATTTCAATGCCCAGCAGCAAAAAGGCATGGAAGAAATGTATGCGGAATATCGCGGGAAAATGGTGGCTTACATCAAAGCCGTGCGCGATACCGCGCAGTTCCATACTTATGAGCGCCTGTTTTCGTGGTGGCACATCTTCCACATTCCGTTGGTCTATATGATGGTGTTCAGCGCCATTTATCACGTCTATGCCGTGCATGCCTTCTAAATAAAGTGATTCGTACTATGTCCATACTCTTCAGAGCAGCCCTTTTACTTTGCGCCTTGTTTGTACTTCCATTGAATGCGCAGGCGAACAAATTATTGATGCCCGGGGATGTAATTAGCGGACATGCTAAAGAAGAAGAGAAATGCGAGGTGTGTCATAAGAAGTTTGACAAAAAAGCGCAATCGCAGATGTGTATGGATTGCCATAAAGACGTGGGCAAAGATGTGTCTGATAAAAAAGGACATCATGGACGCATCGACACCACCAAAGAATGTAAAGAGTGCCATGCCGAGCATAAAGGTCGCGACTTTAAGGCGGCGGAATTTGACCATAAAAAATTCGATCACAAACTCACCGACTTTGAATTAAAGGGCGGACACGTTGTCGGTGAGAAAGTTAAGTGCGACAGCTGTCACAAGGCTGGCAAGAAATTCCGCGAAGCACCGAGTGTGTGTCATACCTGCCATGAAAAAGATGATGAGAAAGCGCACAAAGGTAAGTTAGGTAAAGATTGCGCCAAGTGCCACACTGAAAAAGACTGGAAGAGCACGAGCTTCGATCACAACAAAACCGAATTCAAACTGGTGGGCAAGCACATCGACGTGAAGTGTTTGAAATGCCACATCGACCACAAGTACAAAGACATTCCCAAGACCTGCGTGGGTTGCCATAAGAAAGACGACGACAAAGCACATAAGGGTAAATTAGGCCCTAAATGTGAGACATGCCACACCTCTAAAGATTGGAAAGTGTCGAACTTTGATCACGACAAGACCAAGTTCAAATTGTTGGGCAAGCACGAAGAAGTGAAGTGCGCTAAATGTCACATCGACAACAAGTTCAAAGACACGCCGATGCTGTGTAACGCTTGTCACAAGAAAGATGACGACAAAGCGCACAAAGGCAAATTCGGTCCGAAGTGCGAAACTTGCCATGACGAAAAAGATTGGAAAGTCAGCATTTTTGATCACGACAAGAAAACCAAATTTGCGTTGCGTGGCAAACACATATCGCCTAAACCGCTGAAATGTACAGCCTGCCATAAGGGGGATCTGTACAAAGATAAGCTGGAAATGGTTTGTATCTCTTGTCACAAGAAAGATGACGACAAGTCACACAAGGGTAAATTCGGCACCAAGTGCGACATCTGCCATGACGAAAATGATTGGAAAAAATCCGTCTTCGATCACGACAAGAAAACCAAATTCCCCTTGCTCGGCAAGCATAAATCTCCGCCGCTGAAATGTACGGCCTGCCATAAGGGGGATTTGATAAAAGATAAGCTGGCGATGGATTGTTTCTCGTGCCACGAAAAAGACGATAAGCACAAGACGCAAGAAGGCAAGAAGTGCGAGACCTGCCACGTCGAGACTTCATGGAAGGAAGTGGATAAGTTCAACCACAACCGCATGTCCACCTTCCCCTTGCTGGGTAAGCACGGCATCGTGGCGTGTAAGAAGTGCCACTCGACTGTGACGTTCAAAGATACGAAGTCGGACTGCTGGTCATGCCATGAAAAAGACGACGTGCATAAACGCCGCTTGGGAACCGAATGCCAAGTTTGCCACTCTACGCGCGCCTGGGAAGCATGGGACTTTAACCATGACAAGACCAAATTTAAGCTCGATGGCCCGCATAAAAAAGGGGCTAATAAGTGTTACGCATGCCACGCTAAACCCATGAGCAAAAAGGTCGAACAATCCACTGCCTGCGGCAGTTGTCACGACAAAGATGACGTTCACAATGGCAGTTTCGGCGACCGTTGCGATCGTTGCCATGACGGCAATGATTGGAAGCAAATTAAGATGGGTGTAGAAGTACCGAGTAAGAAAAAGAAGTAACGGCAGAGTAAAGCCGACAAGTTGGATTGATTGGATGTCCCTAAACGGAGGTGAATCATGAATCGAATAGCGAAAGTATGGAGTCGTATCTTGGCAGCGGGTTTGGTGCTGGTATCACTGCAAGCGATGGCCGCAACAAGCGCACGAGATTTCAATCACATGACGACTGGATTCCCTTTGTCTGGTGGACATGCCGTGGCGGCGTGTGAAACTTGCCACGTCGGTGGCGTATTCAAAGGCACCCCCAAAAATTGTGATGGCTGCCACGCCATCGGCAAGCGTGTGGTTGCCACCCCAAAAACCAACTCACACATCGTCACCGATGCCGCTTGCGAGAGCTGCCACTTCAACACATCCACTTGGTTAGGCGCACGTTACAACCATGGCAATGCACAGCCAGGGGGATGTTTGACTTGCCACAACGGTAGGCTCTCTATTGCAAAGCCGTCCACACACAACACGGGCAATAAAGCGACAAAATCGTGTGACAACTGCCACCGTCCTACGGCTTGGTTGCCCGCAAGTTGGAATCACAGCAACGCGGCAGGCCTGTGTTCCACCTGTCACGTCAGCAGTCCAGAAGTGAGTCAGCCTAATCGTAAGCCAGCAAGCCATGTGGCTTCGGCAATTAAAGGCCAGTTGGAGTGCGACTCTTGCCACAATTACATTGGCTGGTACCCCAATCGCTTCAAGCACAACACAGGTGCGCTGTGCTCCAGTTGCCATAACGGGACGCTTGCGACAGGCAAGACGCCAAGCCACGTTGCCACCACGGATGAATGTAACCAGTGCCACTACACGGCAGTGGCTTGGACACCAGCATTGGGAGGCAAGCCAGCCAATCACATTAACTACACCGCCGCATCATGCACAAGCTGCCATACGGCGGGTGGCGGAATCTTGACGGTGGCAATGCATAACTATGTCACGGCGCAACCTTGCACGACTTGCCACTTGAATACGACAACCTTCCTGACCTCACGTGCGACCAAGAAGAAGATTGGGCACGAAGGGATGAAGGCAGGCCAAGATTGCATTAGCTGTCATGCCCGTCAGTACACCAAATGGAATAATCCTTAACTCTCTGTGATGCCGGGGGCTTGTCAAACAAGCCTTCGGTGCGCTAAAAATAAATGATGAAATTCAGAATATTTGTTGCCACTGTTGCTACCTTGATGGGGCTATTTTTTTCTGTGTATGCGACTGCTGAAACAAGCACGAGCGGCCGTGATTTTGATCACATGGCGACGGGCTTTCCGCTGTTGGGCGGGCATGCTGCTGCGGCGTGTGAAACCTGTCATGTTGGTGGAGTATTCAAAAGCACTCCTCGCAATTGCGAAGGATGCCACGCGGTGGGTAAGCGGATTTTGGCGACACCCAAATCCAACCAGCATGTTGTTACCAGTGCGTCATGCGAGAGTTGTCACTTCAATACGGCGACTTGGTTGGGCGCGCGCTTTAACCACGGTACGGCAGTGCCCGGTCAGTGCACCACCTGTCACAACGGCAGAATCGTGGCGGGTAAGCATGCGGCGCATGTGTCCACCGCCATCGCGAATGACCGCTGCGATATGTGTCATCGCACCAGCGCATGGATACCCGCCAGTTGGAATCACACCGACACAGCTTCAGATTGTTCGACTTGCCACAAGAGTGGCGGGCCAGGCCGTAATCTGTCGGCAGGGCATTTGCCGATGAGTATGTCCACGGTGAATTTTGTCGGTAATTGCAAAGCGTGCCATACCAGCTACGCCACGTTCTACCGTGCTTTTTACAACCATGTAGGTGCATCTACTGTGTGTGAGTCGTGCCACGGCACGTACAACGCGCCAGCGTATTCCAATGTGAAGCACCCTGTCGCCGCCATCCATGGCGTGCTGCCCTCGCTACCCGTGGCGACGACATGTCAATCGTGTCATCACTCGTTTGCTTCTTTTGCGGCGGCCAGATTTGATCATGTTGGGGCAAGCCAATGTTCGCAGTGTCATAGCGGTGCGTATGCAGGCGTGCAGGGTAAATCAACCCGGCATCCTGCCTATCAACCCGCGACAACTGAATGTAGTGTGTGTCACAGCACGGCATCGTGGAGAAGCATCTTGCGAGGGGCGGCATTGCATGTGTATTTGACCACCCCCGCCGCACCACACACACCCACCTGTAGAAGTTGCCATAGTGGTCAAGCCCACGATGGCAAGGATGGTGCGAATGCCGCGCAAGACTGCTCAACAGGCGGATGTCATGCGCCCGCTGGCGGGCGGGGTCGCGCTTATACCAAATGGGACTAGTCAAGCCATCCCTTGTTGAGCGATTAAAAAATAGATTTAGATAGAGCCGATACGGGCTTTCAAATAATGGCAGGATAGGAGAAGAGATGAACAATCAATCTTGGATGAAGCGCATGACAGGTGTGGCTGGTTTGTTCATGCTGTTTGCGCAACCCATTACGGCAACGGCACTACCGTTAGACGATGTGCAATTGGAATATCGGACGGATGGCATTGTGGCCACTATTCGCATGACTTCCCCCGTTAAATACAAGAGCCACTTTCCCGAGCGCAACGGCAACACGCTGGAGATTTTTTATGACCGCACGCCTGCGGTGAAGGCCGATGAAGTGTGGTCAGATAATGAGGTGCGTAAATCGCCACCTTCAGGCTTGATTCCTAGTTTTACAGTCACGACGCGCGATCAAAAAACCAAGCCGAAGTTGGTGATTGAGTTTTCACGTGAGGCGAGTTTTAGCGTGAGTCCAGGTAAAGATAACCAAAGTTTTTTGATTACCATTCGTCCCGACAGGCAGCAGGCTGCACCCGTTGAATTGCCTGCATTGCCGTTGATTAAGCCTGAAGCTGTCGTGCCTGCGGGCAAGGTGTTGAGTACAGAGGAAGCCAATCTGGCTGATAACAACAAGCAAGCGCATGCGCTGATGGTGCAAGGGCGTGACGCATTGGCGGCGAAAAATAATGAAGCAGCAGTTGAAGCCTTTAACAAATTGCTTTTGTTGCCGCCTAATGATTACACCGAAAGCGGGCAAGAGTGGGTGGGTGTAGCGCGCCAACGTGCGGGTCAATTTGACAAGGCTAAAACCGAGTTCGACTTGTATTTGAATCTGTATCCGCAAAGCGAAGGTGTGCCGCGTGTGATGCAGCGTCTGGCAAATTTGGACGGTAAGAATGAAGCGGATGCGATTGTTGAAGGCGCCGAGAAAAAGCGTGCCGAGCGTTTTATGGCCTTCGGTAGTGTGTCGTCACACTATTATTTTGGGCGTAGCAAAATTGATTCGACACAAACTTTCAACAATGCACCAGAAACGCTGACGTTCTCGCTGACTGATCAAAATATGATGATTAACACGGAAGATGTGTCGGGTCGGTATGTGAATGATGAATACGATGGACGCTTGGTTTTTCGTGCTTCAAACACCTTGAATTTCTTGTCTAAAAAATCGAATCAAAATCGTGTGAGCGCGGTGTACGGCGAAATTAAAAATCGCAAACAGGATTACATGCTGCGTGTGGGTCGCCAATCGGCTTACGGTGGCGGGGTGATGGGGCGCTTCGATGGCGTAGCGGGTTCATACGGCGATGCGCAGTCTCTGCGCGTGAATGGGGTGGCAGGCGCATTGTCCGACTACTCGCAGGGAACAATGCCTACCTTCTTTGGCGCGAGCGTAGATAGCGGAGCGTTCTCTGTGTACGGCATCAATCAAAGTGTGAGTGGCATACTGGACCGCCGCGCAGTGGGTACAGAGTGGCGTTATTTTGAAGATAAGACGACGGCGTTTGCCATGGTCGATTACGACGCAAACTTTAATGCGTTGAATGCCACGCAATTGATGGGCTCGTATAGTATTTCTGATGCAGTCGCAGTGAACTTTATGGCGGATCGTCGCAGAACGCCTTCTTTAAGTATTCGCAATGCATTGAATGGTGCAGCGACTTCGTCGGTGAATGATTTGCTGCAAGCGTCATCGGCTAGCAGCTTGCGTAGCTTGGCGTTGGCACGTACCGCCACCTCTACGCTGGCACAAATGGGTGCCAGCATGGCGCTTAAAGATAATTGGCAAGTGAGCGGGGATGTGCGCGTTTCCAATACAACGGGTACAGCTGCCAGCGGAGCAACGGCACTAGAAGGTATTTTGATTGCTACCCCAAGCCGTGGCGCTGAAAAAAGTGTAACGGCGCAATTGATTGGTAGCGGTAAGGTGTTGGCGAATGATATTTGGTCAGCCAGCACTAGCTATAACACCGGCGGTACGGTGAAGGGGTATTCGATTTTCATGTACAACCACAATCAGTTCGGCAATGCTTGGATGGTGGACACCTCGTTCCAACTGTATCGTCAGACTGACCAGTTTGGTGGCGTGACGACGCGTACCTCACCTACGATTCGCGGCTCGTATCGCATGCAAGAGCAGTTCTCGTTCGATATGGATATGGGCTATGAGAGTGCGAAAAGTAGCGGCACTCAAGTGTCGGTTAAAACATCTCGCTTCTTTACCTCGGCTGGGGTGCGCTGGGATTTCTAAAGTGTAAGTTTGCGTTCAGGTACGAGGCCATCGAAGCGATTCGATGGCCTTTTTTCATGGGGCTCAACTAATTTACGTGCCAGTCTGGTAAATTCCAGCCTTCCTATTTCAGGGGCACATCATGAAAATTCACGAGTACCAAGGTAAAGAGATTTTGCGCGAGTTCGGCGTGCCGACACCGCGTGGTGTGGCGTGTTTCAGCGTTGATGAAGCGGTGGCCGCAGCCCAAAAGCTAGGTGGGAAGGTGTGGGTAGTCAAGGCACAGATCCACGCAGGTGGTCGCGGCAAAGGTGGCGGCGTGAAGGTGGCGAAATCCCTAGATGAAGTCAAGTTGTATGCAAGTCAGATTTTGGGCATGCATCTCATCACGCATCAGACAGGCCCTGAAGGACAGGTGGTGCGCCGCTTGCTCATCGAAGAGGGCGCGCAAATTGCCAAGGAACTTTATGTGGGCATGGTGGTGGATCGCGTGTCGCAGCGCGTCGCACTGCTCGCTTCCAGTGAAGGCGGTATGGAGATCGAAGAGGTCGCCAAACATCATCCTGAAAAGATCCATACGGTACGCATCGACCCAGTAGCGGGTTTGGATGCTGCAGAAGCAGCGCGCGTGGCGCGCGAAATTGGCGTACCCGATGCGGCGAATGCGGAAACCGTACAGATACTGCAAGGTTTGTATCGTGCCTTCGTGGAAAAAGATGCGATGTTGGCTGAGATCAATCCCTTGGTTATCACGGCAGACAATCGTGCCATCGCACTTGATGCAAAATTCAATTTCGATTCCAGCGCCTTGTATCGTCGCCCCGAGATTGTCGCGATGCGCGACCTCGATGAAGAAGATCCGGCCGAGATTGAAGCTTCGAAGTTCGATCTCGCTTACATCCAGCTCGATGGCAACATCGGCTGTCTGGTGAATGGCGCGGGTCTGGCGATGGCGACGATGGATATCATCAAGTTGTACGGCGGTAGTCCAGCCAACTTCCTTGATGTGGGGGGCGGAGCGAACAAGGAGAAGGTCACCGAGGCGTTCAAGCTGATGCTGAAGAACCCCAATCTCAAAGCCATTCTCGTCAATATCTTCGGCGGCATCATGAAGTGTGATGTGATTGCTGAAGGGGTGGTTGCAGCTGCGCGTGAAGTGAGCCTGAAGGTGCCGTTGGTTGTGCGCCTAGAAGGCACGAACGTGGAGCTAGGCAAAAAGATATTGGCGGAGTCAGGCTTGCCCATCATCTCGGGTAACGACATGGCAGATGCGGCACAGAAAGTGGTTGCAGCAGCGGGAGGTCAAAAATGAGCATTCTCATCAATAAAGATACCAAGGTCATCACCCAAGGCATGACGGGCAAGGTCGGTCAGTTCCATACCTTCCACTGCAAGAGCTATGCGAATGGTGCTAACTGTTTCGTGGCAGGGGTGAATCCGAAGAAGGCTGGAGAAGATTTCGAAGGCATTCCCGTTTACGCCAGCGTATTGGATGCAAAGAAGGCCACGGGCGCGACGGTTTCAGTGATCTACGTTCCGCCCTCAGGTGCTGCAGCTGCGATCGACGAAGCGGTCGAAGCGGATCTCGACTTGGTCATCTGCATCACCGAGGGCATTCCCGTGCATGACATGGTGAAGACTCGCTACAAGATGCAAGGCAAGAAGACTATCCTCATCGGGCCTAACTGCCCTGGCCTTATCACGCCAGACGAGATCAAGATCGGCATCATGCCTGGGCATATCCATAAGAAAGGCCGTATCGGTGTGGTGTCGCGTTCGGGTACGTTGACGTATGAGGCGGTCGGTCAGCTGTCTGCGCTCGGCATGGGACAGTCTTCCTGTGTCGGTATCGGTGGTGACCCCATCAACGGCTTGAAGCACATCGATGTGATGCGTATGTTCAACGACGATCCAGAGACGGATGCGGTCATCATGGTGGGCGAGATCGGCGGCAGCGACGAAGAAGAGTGTGCGCGTTGGATCAAAGCGAACATGAAGAAGCCAGTAGTCGGTTTCATCGCGGGTGTCACTGCCCCACCAGGGAAACGTATGGGACATGCGGGTGCCATCATCTCGGGTGGTCAAGGCGGTGCGAACGAGAAGCTGGCAGTGATGGAGGAGAGCGGTATCTACATCACACGCAATCCAGCGGAGATGGGGCGGGTGATGCAAAAAATTTTGAAAGGGTAAGTGATGATTGAAATGTTCTCTACACCGCAATTTTGGGCGGATGTGTTCAAAATTATTATGATTGACTTGCTGTTGTCAGGTGACAACGCGGTGGTCATCGCATTGGCTTGTCGCAATCTGCCTGAAGCACAGCGCCGCAAAGGAATTATGTACGGTGTGGGAGGGGCAATTGGTTTGCGCGTTGTACTGACGTTCTTTGCGGTTAGTTTGTTATCTCTGCCGTATCTTAAGTTGATTGGGGCGGCTCTTCTTATTTGGATTGGCATCAAACTCATTCTGCCAGATGAGGAAGGTCATGGCGAAGGCAACATCAAGGCAGATACGCAATTGTGGGGGGCGATCAAGACCATCATCATCGCTGATTTTGTGATGAGCTTGGATAACGTGTTGGGCGTGGCGGCGGCGGCGAAAGGTAATGTGGGCTTGCTGGTGTTTGGCTTGCTCATCAGCATTCCGTTGATTGCATGGAGCAGCCAGTTGGTGTTGAAACTGATTGACCGATTCCCTTTCATTATCATGGCGGGTGGGGCATTGTTAGGGTACGTGGCGGGGGAAATGTTGGTGACTGAAACAGTGTTGCAACCTCTCGTCGAAACGCGGCATTGGATGCATTGGCTGGTGCCTGCGGTGTGTGCAGTGCTAGTGCTTGCGGCGGGTAAGTGGTTGGCATTACGTAAAGCGCATAGCGAAAAAGCGATTGATTTGGTTGATGTTAGTGTCAGTGCACAATCAAAAGTAGATAAAAAAGGATAAACGATGAAAATACTCATTCCAGTTGATGGTTCGGATAGCGCGTTGCATGCGGTGAAACATGCCATCCAAATGGCGTCAGAATTAAAAACCAGTCCGCAGTTATTGTTGTTGAATGTGCAATGGAACGTGGCGGTGGGTAACATTAAGTTGTTTATCAATCAAGACACGCT